>NZ_MSGP01000293.1 GCF_002078235.1 Streptomyces viridosporus | reverse complement strand
GTTCACGGCAGCGGGTGACGATCTCCGCGGCGAAGATGCCCTCCGCGATGAACAGCGGGGCGGTGCCGATGTCGACGCTCCCCTCGCCCGTGCGGGCGCTGAGCGAGATGTCGTAGACGGGGACCGGGGTGCGGCCCGTGCGGCACAGCCGGTCGATCGCGGCGAGCGCGGTGTCCGCGTCCCAGGAACCGGGATGGTCCCAGTCGATGTCGGAGCTGCCCGCGNNGACTTGCCGGAGCCGGAGGGGCCGCAGAGCAGCACGACTCGCGCGGATATGGGCGACTGGGAACTCACGGGACACCAGTGTGAGGCATCGACCGGGCGGCGTACGACCCCGTGGTCCGGCTTTGAAGCGTGCGTCACATCTCGGCTACTCTGCGCGTCCGATCAGTGACTCGGTGAAGGCAAGAGGTGGTAGAGCGATGGGCCGATACAGCGCACCCGGGGCGTCGACCGTCCGACGCACCCTGGCCGTCCTCGCGACCGCGGGCGCGGCGCTCGGGGCGGGCGCGGCGACGGCGGCAGCGGCGGATTCCGGGCCGCTCCCGGGCGCGGTGGACGCGGACCGCTCCTCGCTCGGCGCCCTCGACCCGCAGGCCGGCCTGCGGTCCGCGACCGGCTCGACCGCTCATGTCACGGGCCCGGTCGCGGACCTGAAGCCCAATCCGCTCGCCGGCACGGGAGTGGACCCGCTCGACAACGGCGTCGGCACCCAGGTCGCCGACTTCCGGCCGGTGGACTCGCGCGCGGTGACCGGTCCGGTCGCCCAGGCGCCGTCGGTCGGCAGCGTGCCGGTGGTCGGCCCGGCGGTGGGCGGGCCGGCCGGGTGAGGGCGGACCGCACGGAAACGGCGGAGCGCCGCACCCGTCCGCCGTCCGGGCGGGGTGCGGCGCTCCGGCCGTACGGGGCCGGTCAGTAGGCGGAGCCCGAGGCGCCCAGCGAACCCGTCGGGTGCCAGACCGTCTTGGTCTCCAGGAACGCCGTCATGCGGTCCGTGCCCGGTGTCGCCGACCAGTCGTCCACAGGCTGTGGACGCAGGACGCGCTTGAGGTTGTCCGCGGCCGCGATCTCCAGCTCCTTCGCCAGCGCCTCGTCGGCGCCCGCGAGGTCGATCGCGTTGACGTCCTGGTGCGCGGCGAGCGGGGCGGCGATCTCCGCCGTACGGCCGGACAGGACGTTGACGACGCCGCCGGGCAGGTCGGAGGTGGCCAGGACCTCGCCGAGGGAGAGGGCCGGGAGCGGCGACCTCTCGCTCGCGACCACGACCGCCGTGTTGCCGGTCGCGATCACCGGGGCGACCACCGAGACCAGGCCCAGGAACGACGACTCCTGGGGGGCGAGGACCGCGACCACGCCGGTCGGCTCGGGCGAGGAGAGGTTGAAGTACGGTCCGGCGACCGGGTTCGAGCCACCGACCACCTGGGCGATCTTGTCGGTCCAGCCCGCGTACCAGACCCAGCGGTCGATCGCCGCGTCCACCTGGGCGGCGGCCCTGGACTTCGACAGACCCTCGGCGTCGGCGACCTCGCGGACGTACTGGTCGCGGCGGCCCTCCAGCATCTCCGCGACGCGGTAGAGGATCTGGCCGCGGTTGTACGCCGTCGCCCCGGACCAGGCGCCGAACGCCTTGCGGGCGGCGACCACCGCGTCCCGGGCGTCCTTGCGGGAGGCGAGCGGTGCGTTGGCCAGCCAGTCGTCCTTCGAGTCCGTCACCTCGTACACCCGGCCGCTCTCGGAACGCGGGAACTTCCCGCCGACGTACAGCTTGTAGGTCTTGAAGACGGAGAGCCGCTCGGCCTTCTCGGGCTTCCCGGCCTTCTCAGGCTTCTCGGCCTTCTCGACCTTTTCCACCTTCTCGGACTTCTCAGACATCGAGGTACGCCTCCAGGCCGTGGCGGCCGCCCTCGCGGCCGAAGCCCGACTCCTTGTAGCCGCCGAACGGCGAGGTCGGGTCGAACTTGTTGAACGTGTTGGACCAGACGACCCCCGCACGGAGCTTGTTCGCCACGGCCAGGATCCGCGAGCCCTTCTCCGTCCAGATGCCCGCCGACAGGCCGTACGGCGTGTTGTTGGCCTTGGCGACGGCCTCGTCCGGGGTGCGGAAGGTGAGCACCGACAGCACCGGGCCGAAGATCTCGTCGCGGGCGACGGTGTGCGCCTGGGTGACGCCCGTGAACAGGGTCGGCGCGAACCAGTAGCCGCTCTCGGGGAGTTCGCAGGCCGGGGACCAGCGCTCGGCGCCCTCCGCCTCGCCCTGCTCGACGAGCGAGGTGATGCGGGAGAGCTGCTCCGCGGAGTTGATCGCGCCGATGTCGGTGTTCTTGTCGAGCGGGTCGCCCAGGCGCAGCGTGGAGAGCCGGCGCTTGAGGGAGTCCAGCAGCTCGTCCTGGACCGACTCCTGGACCAGCAGGCGGGAGCCCGCGCAGCAGACCTGGCCCTGGTTGAAGAAGATGCCGTTGACGACGCCCTCGACGGCCTGGTCGATCGGGGCGTCGTCGAAGACGATGTTGGCGCCCTTGCCGCCCAGTTCCAGGGTGAGCTTCTTGCGCGTGCCGGCGACGGTCCGGGCGATCTGCTTGCCGACGGCCGTGGAGCCGGTGAAGGCGACCTTGTCCACGTCCGGGTGCGCGACCAGCGCGGCGCCGGTGTCGCCGTAGCCGGGAAGGATGTTGACGACGCCCTTGGGGAGACCGGCCTGGCGGCAGATGTCCGCGAAGAAGAGCGCGGAGAGCGGGGTCGTCTCGGCGGGCTTGAGCACCACCGTGTTGCCGGTCGCGAGCGCCGGGGCGATCTTCCAGGCGAGCATCAGCAGCGGGAAGTTCCAGGGGATGACCTGGCCCGCGACGCCGAGCGGCCGGGGGTCGGCGCCGAACCCGGCGTGCTCCAGCTTGTCGGCCCAGCCCGCGTAGTAGAAGAAGTGCGCGGCGACCAGGGGCAGGTCGGCGTCGCGCGTCTCCCTGATCGGCTTGCCGTTGTCCAGCGTCTCCAGGACGGCCAGCTCGCGGCTGCGCTCCTGGATGATCCGGGCGATCCGGAACAGGTACTTGGCGCGCTCGGAGCCGGGCAGCGCGGACCACTTCCCGAACGCCTTGCGGGCGGCCCGCACCGCGCGGTCCACGTCCGCCTCGCCGGCCCGGGCGACCTCGGAGAGGACCTCCTCGGTGGCGGGGCTGACGGTCTTGAAGGCCTTGCCGTCGGCCGCGTCGGCGAACTCGCCGTCGATGAACAGGCCGTAGGACGGCGCGATGTCGACGACCGAGCGGGACTCGGGCGCCGGGGCGTACTCGAATGCGGATGCCATGGTGATCAGTCCACCGTCACGTAGTCGGGGCCGGAGTAACGGCCGGTGGCCAGCTTCTGGCGCTGCATCAGCAGATCGTTCAGCAGCGAGGAGGCGCCGAAGCGGAACCAGTGGTTGTCCAGCCAGTCCTCGCCCGCGGTCTCGTTGACCAGCACGAGGAACTTGACCGCGTCCTTGCTGGTGCGGATGCCGCCGGCCGGCTTCACGCCGACCTGGACGCCGGTCTGGGCGCGGAAGTCGCGGACCGCCTCCAGCATCAGGAGCGTGTTCGCGGGCGTGGCGTTCACCGCCACCTTGCCGGTCGAGGTCTTGATGAAGTCCGCGCCCGCCAGCATGCCGAGCCAGCTCGCCCGCCGGATGTTGTCGTACGTCGACAGCTCGCCCGTCTCGAAGATGACCTTCAGCCGCGCGCTCGCGCCGCAGGCCTCCTTCACTGCGACGATCTCGTCGTACACCTTCCGGTAGTTCCCGGCGAGGAACGCCCCGCGGTCGATGACCATGTCGATCTCGTCCGCGCCGGCGGCGACGGCCTCGCGGACGTCCGCCAGCTTGACGGCGAGCGGGGCGCGGCCGGCCGGGAAGGCGGTGGCGACGGAGGCGACCTTGACGCCGGAACCGGCGACCGCCTCCTTGGCCGTGGCCACCATGTCGGGGTAGACGCAGACCGCGGCCGTGGCGGGGGTCGTGCGGTCGGTCGGGTCGGGGCGGACCGCCTTCGCGCCGAGCGCCCGGACCTTGCCCGGGGTGTCCGCGCCTTCCAGCGTCGTCAGGTCGACCATCGAGATGGCGAGGTCGATGGCGTACGCCTTCGCGGTCGTCTTGATCGAGCGGGTGCCGAGGGAGGCGGCACGGGCCTCCAGGCCGACCGCGTCGACGCCGGGCAGCCCGTGGAGGAAGCGGCGCAGCGTGCTGTCGGACGCGGTGACGTCGCTCAGGGCGTGTGCGGGGGGAGCAGTGGTGGACATGGTCACAAGCCGAGCATATCTACGCGCGTAGCGGCTGTACAGCCCCCGGAACCGCCCCGCACGGCCCCGGAACCGCCCCGCACGGCCCCGGAACCGTCCCGCACGGCCCCGGAACCGTCCCGCACGCCCCCGGCTCCGTCGCGTACGGCCGCCCGCGGCACCGGCCGGGCTCCACCGCGTACGAGTGCTTCCGGGGCCGTCGTGCAGAATCGGGAGCATGACGACCCCTGAGCCCCAGTCGCCTGCGCCGGAGCCTTCGAAACCCACGAAGACCACGAAGGCCCCGCAGTCCTCGACGTCTGCGGTGCCCCAGTACAAGGACCGGACCTACCGCTCGCCCGCGGCCCTCGCCGGCGGTGTGCTGCTGCTCGCCCTCATCGGGTGGCTCGGCATCGACGCGCTGGTCGTCGGGGAGGGCCGCACGCCGTGGCTGGCCCTCGCCGTGATGCTCTTCCTCGTGCCCCTGGTCGTCGCCTACACCCTGCGCCCCGCCGTCTTCGCCAACGACGACCGGCTGCGCGTCCGCAACCCCTTCCGCGTCGTCGTGCTGCCCTGGGGGCAGGTCGCCTCCCTGCGCTCCGGTTTCACCAACGAGGTCGTCGACGACTCCGGCACCAAGTACCAGCTGTGGGCCATCCCCGTCTCGCTGCGCGCCCGCAAGAGGGCGTCGCGGGCCCAGGACCGGCTGGACGCGCGGGCCGCCCGCGCCGCCGGCCGGGGCGAGCGGCGCGACCCCGGTGCCGGCCTCGGACTCGGCCCCGGGGGCGTCACCGAGGCGCCGAAGCGGGCGGAGGGCGACCAGATCATGGACGAGCTGCGCAGGACGCACGAGATCCGCCAGGAGGAGCCGGCGGCCCAGGGCGAGGTGACCGTGCGGTGGGCCTACGAGATCGCCGGGCCGGCGGTCGCGGGTGCCGTGCTGCTGGCGGTCCTGCTCGCCGTGGGCTGAGCCTCGCCGTGGGCTGAGCGCGCGGCGGGTCCGGCCGGGGCCCGTGGTCCGCGGTGCCCGGCGGGGCGCGGTGGACCACGGGCCCCGCCGGGGCCCTCAGATGCCGGCCGCGCGCGCCAGGTCCCGCTTGAGCGCGGTCAGCAGTTCCGCCGCCGTCGCGCGGGCCGCGGGGAGGTCGGCCCGGGCGGGGACCGGGACCACCACCTCCAGGTAGCACTTCAGCTTCGGTTCCGTGCCGCTGGGGCGGACGATCACCCGGGCGCCGTCCAGGGTGTAGCGCAGGCCGTCGGTGGGCGGGAGCCGGTCCGTGCCCCGGGTCAGGTCCTCGGCGCCGGTGACCCGCAGGCCCGCCAGCACGGTCGGGGGCTGCTCGCGCAGGCGGCGCATCGCGGCCGCGATGAGGGA
>NZ_MSGP01000292.1 GCF_002078235.1 Streptomyces viridosporus | reverse complement strand
CTCCCGCCACCCCGCGACCCGCCCGGCGGTGAAGGTCGGCCGGCCGGTCCACGCCCGTGCCCCGGCGTCCCAGGTCTCCCCGCTGTTGGGGTAGACCACGACCGGTTTGCCGGTGACACGGGCGGCGAGGGCGACGGCGTGGTCGGCGTCCTCGGGGGTGCAGCAGTTCACGCCGGCGGCGATCACCTCGTCCGCGTCGGCGGCGAGCGCGAAGGCCTCCTCCAGCGGCTGCCCGGCGCGGGTGCGGTCGCCGGCCGCCGCGTACGACAGCCAGGCCGGTGTGCCGAGGCCGCGCAGCACCCGCAGCAGGGCCTCGGCCTCGTCGGTGTCGGGGATCGTCTCCAGGGCGAGGACGTCGGGGCGGGCGGCGGCCAGGACCTCCGCGCGGGGGCGGTGGAAGCGCTCCAGCTCCGCCACGCTCAGCCCGTAACGGCCCCGGTACTCGGAGCCGTCGGCGAGCATCGCCCCGTACGGGCCGACGGAGGCCGCCACCCACAGCGGGCGGGCCGCCCGTGCCCGCCGGGCCGCCTCGCGGGCGCACTCCACGCTCAGGGCGAGCAGCTCGGCGGCCCGCCCGCGGTCGATGCCGCGCCGGGCGAAGCCCTCGAAGGTGGCCTGGTAACTGGCGGTGATCGCCACGTCCGCGCCCGCCTCGAAGTAGGCGAGGTGCGCCGCGGTCACCGCCTCGGGGTCCTCGGCGAGCAGCCGGGCCGACCACAGCTCGTCGCTCAGGTCGTGCCCGGCCGAGGCGAGCTGGTTGGACATGCCGCCGTCGAGGACGACCGTGCCGTCGGCGAGGGCGTCGGTGAGGGCGGGAGGGGCGCTGCTCATGCGGACGACGCTAGTCGAGCCCCTTCCCGCAGCGCGCCCGCGCCGCGGGGCTGGGATGCTGGGAGGGGGCACGGCCGTGGTCGGACGAAACCGGATGAGACCTGACGAACCCTGACGAACAGGGACGGTGAGTGCCATGACGGAGCTCGAAGGGGACGGCCCGCCGTCGACGGGCCCCGTGGCCGACCCGCAGGGGGACCCGTTCCTGCACACCCGGTTCGCCGTGCCCGCGAGACCGGTCACGTTCCTGCGGCGGGAGCGGCTGACCAGGCATCTCGACGAAGCCCTCCGGACGCCGCTGACCATGGTCAACGGCGCCGCGGGCGCGGGGAAGACACTGCTGGTGGCGGACTGGGCGCAGACCCGCGACGGGCCGGTCGTCGCCTGGCTCACCACCGATGCGGCCGGTCAGGGGCCGGGGATGTTCTGGGCGTACCTGCTGCGGGCCCTGAGCGCCTCCGGCATCGCCCTGCCCGAGGACATCGGCTTCCCGGCGGACGCGAGCCGGGTGCCCCCGACCCTGCCGGCCCGGCTCGCCGCCGGGCTGAGCGCCCGTGAGCAGCCCGTGGTCGTGGTGCTCGACGAGTACGACCGGGTCGCCGCACCGGAGATCGCGGAGCAGCTGGAGTTCGTGCTGCACCACGCCGGGCGGGGGCTGCGGCTGGTCCTCGTCACCCGGACCGAGCCGCTGCTGCCCCTGCACCGCTACCGCGCCGCCGGTGAGCTGACGGAGATCAGGGGCGCGGAGCTGGCCTTCGCTCCCGGGGAAGCGGCCGAACTGCTGGAGCTGCACGGGCTGCGGCTGCCCCCGGCCGCCGTGCGCGCGCTTCTGGAGCGCACCCGGGGGTGGGCCGCCGGGCTGCGGCTGTGCGCCCTGGCGGCACGGCAGAGCCCGGATCCGGAGAGGTACCTCAAGGAGTTCGAGGTCGATCACAGCACGATCGCCGACTACCTGCTGGCGGAGGTGCTCAAGCGGCAGGACGACGAGACCCAGGACCTGCTGCTGCGGGTCAGCCTGCTCGACCGGTTCCGCCCCGAGCTCGCCGACGTGCTCACGCGCCGGTCCGACGCCGGGGCCATCCTGGCCCGGCTCAGCCGTGGGAACGCGTTCGTCGAGCACCTCGGGCACGGCCAGTACCGCCTCCACCCCTTGTTCCGGGAGATCCTCCGCGCCCATCTGCGGATGCAGCGGCCCGGTCTGGAACCCGAGCTGCACCGGCGGGCCGCCGAGTGGCTGCGGCGGTCCGGATCCCTCGCCGAGGCGCTCGGACACGGCGCCGCCGCCGGCGACTGGGAGTTCACCGCCGGTGCCCTGGTCGACGACCTCGCCATCGGTCAGTTCTTCACCGGTCCGCGCTCCGGCGCGGTGACCGAGCTGTTCTCCCGCATGGGGCAGGACACCACGAGCCCCGCCGCGCAACTGGTGCGGGCGGCCCGGGAGCTGTCCCGGAACGGAGAGGACGGGGGCCGCGCCCACCTGCACCGCGCGGAACGACGCCTGGCGGACTACGACGGCATGGCGGACGGCGCGGCCGACCGGGCGGCGGCCGGGCTGAGCCGTGCCCTGCTGGAGGCCCTGGCCGCCCGGCTGGCCGGTTCACCGGGCCGGGCGGAGAACGCGGCGCGGGCCGCCGGGGAACTGCGGGAGGCCGTGCCCGACCAGCTGCTGGACCGGCACCCCGAGCTCACCGCCCTCCTGCTGGACCACCTGGGCTCGGCACGGCTGTGGGCCGGGCGCTTCGAGGCGGCCCGGGAGGCCCTGTCCGCCGTGGCCGGCTCCGAGGCGGGAGCGACGACGGCCCTCCCGCGCGAGGACTCCCTCGGCCGCCTCGCCCTGATCGACTATCTGAACGGCTGGCTCGGCAGGGCGGAGCGCACGGCGCGGGCGGCCCTCGCCGAGACGGAGCGGTTCGGTCTGCCCCGGCCGTCCGGTTCCGGGGTGGAACGGCTGGTCCTGGCCGCCGTCGCCGTGGAGCGCGACGAGCTGGAACAGGCGCAGGCCCTGCTCGACGCGTCGGCCGAGGCGCACCCCGCGATGCGGGACCCGGTGCTGGAGGCGGGACGCGCCCTCGTCGCCGCGCGCCTGCATCTGGCGCGCGGCAACCCGCGGGCCGCGCTCGCGGCCGTGGAACCGGAAGTGCCGGCCGACGCCGCCTCGCCCTGGGCCCAGGGGCAGGCCGCACTCGTCGCGGCCGCCGCCCATCTGTCCGAGGGCCGGACGGAGACGGCCGCCGCGCTGCTGCGACGGGTGCCCGACGACCAGGCGGCGTGCGCGGTGGCCGCCGCGCGCGTGCAGCTCGCCGCCGGCCGGCCCGCCGAGGCGGTGCGCCTGCTCGACCGCGCGCACCCGGAAAGGAGCTGCGGTCCGGCGGTGACCGTCCGGGCCGCGCTGGTCCGCGCGCAGGCCGCGCACCAGCGGGGGGACGCCGCGGCCTCGCACCGGCTGGTGGCGCGGGCGCTGCTGGAGGCACGCCGCGAGCGGCTGCGCCGCCCCTTCCACGAGGCCGGGCCGTGGATCCGGCCCCTCCTGGACACGGCGTCGCTGCGCGGGCTGACGAGCGGATGGCTCCTGCCCGGCGCCGCTCCGCCCGACGGCGGACCGGCGCGGCACGCGCACCCGCCGCCCGTGGTGGAGGAGCTGAGCGGGCGCGAACGCGACGTCCTGCGGCGCCTGGCCCTGATGATGTCCACCGAAGAGATCGCCGCCGACCTGTACGTGTCGGTGAACACGGTCAAGACACACCTCAAGAGCGTCTACCGGAAACTGTCGGTCAGCCGGCGCAACGAGGCGGTGCGCCGCGCACGCGAGCTGGGCCTCCTGTGACGGCGGGTCCGCCGGTGACTCGCCCGTGGTGGGTGAGGCGCGGACCGGATGTCCCCGATGTGATGGGGACGGCGACCGGTCAGGTCCGGCCGCCGCCCGGCCGGCCCCACCGGGGGTCCCGGGCCGACCCGGCGAGGTGGACACCGTGACGCACTGGCGGGCGCTGATCGTCCTGGGGACCGCCCAGTTCCTGATGGTCCTCGACACGTCCGTCATGAACGTCTCCATCAGCCAACTGGTCGACGACTTCGACACCGAGGTCACCGCCATCCAGGCCGTCATCACGCTGTACGCGCTGGTCATGGCGGCATTCATGATCATCGGGGGGCGGCTGGGGGACATCCTCGGGCGGCGGCGCCTCTTCCTCGGCGGTCTCGTCGTCTACGCCACGGGCTCGGCCCTGACGGCGGTCGCGCCCACCCTATGGGTGCTGGTGCTGGGCTGGTCGGTCATCGAGGGGATCGGCGCCGCGATGGTCCTGCCCGCCATGGCGGCGCTCGTCGCCGAGTCCTACCGGGGCCGGGACCGGGCCGTCGCGTACGGCGTCGTCGGCGGGCTGGCCGGTGCCGGAATCGCCGTCGGCCCGCTGCTGGGAGGCTGGGTGACGACGTACCTCACCTGGCGGCTGGTCTTCGCCGGGGAGGTCGTGGTCGTGCTGGTCGTCCTGCTGCTCCGGCACGCGATCACGGAAGTGCCGAGGCCCGGGCGGCGCCCCCGGCTGGACGGCGTCGGCGCCGCCCTCTCGGCGGCGGGCCTGGCGCTCGGAGTGCTCGGTGTCCTGCAGAGCAGCACGTGGGGGTGGGTACGGCCGCGCAACCCACCCTTCACCGTCCTCGGTTTCGCGCCGACGCTGTTCGTGGTCGGTGCCGGGGTGGCCCTCCTCGAGGTCTTCCGCTGGTGGGAGCGGCGCCGGGACGAGCGCGGCGTCGACCCGCTGGTGCACCTGTCCCTGCTGGGCCGGCCCGCGCTGCGCTCCGGCCTGATGGCGCTCGTGAGCCAGAACCTCATCCTGCTGGGGCTGTTCTTCACCATCCCCCTGTACCTGCAGGTGGTGCAGGGGTTCGACGCCTTCCAGACGGGGCTGCGACTGCTTCCGGTGTCCGTCACCATGCTCGTGACCTCCCTGGGCGCGGCCCGGCTCGGACGCCTGGCCGGACCGCGCCGGGTCGTCCGGCTGGCCCTGGTCACCGTGACCGCGGCCGTCGTGTGGCTGCTGGCCACCATCGACCCGGTCATCGACGACGCGCAGTTCGCCGGGGCGATGGCCCTGCTCGGCGTGGGCATGGGCCTGTTCGTCTCGCAGCTCGGCAACGTCGTCCAGTCCAGCGCGGGCGAGGAGGAGCGCAGTGAGGTCGGCGGACTCCAGTACACCGCGCAGAACCTGGGTTCCGCCCTGGGGACCGCGCTCATCGGATCGCTGCTCATCGGCTCCCTGGCCCACGCCTTCACCACGCACGTGGAGGACGACGCCCGGCTGTCGCAGGAGGTCCGGCAGCAGGTCGGTGTCGCCCTGGAGGCCGGGGTCACCTTCGCGCCCACCGAGCAGGTGCGCTCGGCGGCCGTCCGCGCCGGGCTGCCGCCGGCCGAGGTGGACGCCGTGACGGACTCCTACGCGTCGGCGCAGCTCGAGGGACTGAGGGCGGCGATCCTCGCCACCGGCGGCATCACCCTCGCCAGTTTCCTGGTCACCCCGCACCTGCCGGGTCGCCGGACCGAGCGCCCCCAGCGGTCCGGGGCCACCGTGCCCGCGGGCCCGGCCCACTGAACCCGAGGAGGCCGTGATGCCCGGCACCCGGAACGCGGCGGCCGACCGCGCCGCACGGACCACCGAGCGCCGGGCGCGCGCCGACTACACGGGCGGCGTCTACGGATCCATGCTCGCCGCCTCGGTGATCGTCGGCGCCGGCGCGCTCGGCTCCTTCCCGCGCCTGGAACTGGTGCTGCTGCTGTTGCTCACCGGCGGGGTGTTCTGGATCGCCCACGTGCACGCGCAGCTGTTCGGGGCACGGCTGGCGCAGCAGAGCCCCGACCGCCGTGTCGTGCTGCGCGCGTGCCGGGAGGAGTGGCCGATCGTCAAGGCCGCCGTGCCGCCGGCGGTCGCCGTGGCCGTCAGCCCCCTGCTGGGCCTCGATCTGCAGGGGGCGCTGTGGCTCGCGCTGTCCGTCGCCGTGGCCGGGCAGGTGGGCTGGTCGATGGCCGCGGCCCGCCGGGCCGGCGCCTCCCGGCGTCTGATGGCGGTGTCCGCCTCGGTCAACCTGCTGCTCGGCCTGCTGATCATCGCGTTCAAGATCTGGCTGAAGCACTGACGCCGGAGGGGAAGACGTCGGAGGGGAAGACGCCGGAGGAACCCGGCAGGCGTCTTTTCACCTGTACGGGGTGAACCGGGCCGCCGCGCGGGGGCGGAGGATCGCAGCACAGGGAGGCAGCCCGCCCGTCCCGGCCACCCGGGGAGCAGCTCATGCGCTACGAGATCCGCGTCGACGGCCGTCTCTCGGAGGCGTTGATCGAGGTCTTCCCGGAACTCGACCACGTGACGATGCCCGGCCAGACCCTGCTGTTCGGGCACGTGGTCGACGAGGCCCACCTGTACGGGCTGCTGGCCCGCTGCCAGTCCCTGGGCCTGCGGATCCTGGAGCTGCGGCAGATGCCGGAATGACGCCCGGCGGGCGGTGCGGTCGGGGGCACGGACGCGCCGGAACCCTCCGGGGTCACGCGCTTTCGGCGCGCACCCGGCCGGACCGGACGGCTTCCGCCAGCGCCTCGAAGTCCCGCTCGTCGCGGTCCGCGTAGTCCTGGGCGAACCCGGCGAGCGCCCGGTCGAAGCGGTCGCTCCCGCCCAGGTAGGCGGCGATGGCGACGGGGTCGCCGGACCGGGCGTGGGCCCGCGCCAGACTCGCCCCGCACAGCTGGGCGAACAGCCGCAGCAGGCCCGGGTCCATGGTCTCCGGGCGGGCGATGCCCTTCCAGTCGCGCAGCTGCCGCACGTAGAAGTCCCGGGGGCGTCCGTCGAGGCCCACGGCGTGCGTCCAGCCGAGCAGGATGTCGCTGGTCGTCTGGATCAGCCGCTGCCCCGCCACCACACGGCGGCCCTGGTTGTCGTAGCGTTCGCCTCCCGTGTGCGGGGCGAGCACCGACTCCTGCGCCTCCTTGGCCTGCAGCAGCAGGGGGTCGTCGTCGTCCCTGCCGAGCAGGAGCACGATCCAGCAGCGCGTGCCGACACTGCCGACGCCCACCACCTTCCGGGCCACGTCGACCAGGTGGTAGCGCCGCAGCAGATGCCGGCGCTCCGACGACAGGGAGCGCGCGTAGCCGTCCAGGACCCCGCGCAGGGCCTTCTCCTCGGCCGAAGGGTCGTCCAGCAGGTCACCGAGCGGGGTGACCAGCGGTGGGTCCGGGGCGATGCGCCGTCCCTCGGGCGTGGCGCGGGTGAGTTTCGCGAAGGCCTGCAGATACGTGCGGGTCCGGGCGCGGGCCGTCGCCTCGGCGGTACGGCGCCGGGCCTCGCGGTCCATCGAGGAGGCCATGAGGTCCCGCAGCCGGTCGGCGTCGTCCTGCGCGTACCAGATGTCGAGGGTGCGCATCCCGGCGAACTCCCGCATGCGCCGGCGGTACGCCTTCACGCAGGCGCGCACCGCGTCGTCCTGCTCCGCGGCCGTGAAGCCGTTCTCCCGGCCGGCGAGGACGAGACTGGCCGCCAGCCGTTTGACGTCCCACTCGAAGGGACCGGCGAGGGTCTCGTCGAAGTCGTTGATGTCGAACACCAGATGACGTTCCGGAGAGGCCAGCAGCCGGAAGTTGAGCAGGTGGGCGTCTCCGCACAGCTGCACGGTCAGACCGGTGTCCGGGAGCGGTCCGAGGTCGGCCGCCATGATCGCCGCTGCTCCCCGGTAGAACCGGAAGGGCGACTCGAGCATCCGGCCGTAGCGGACCGGCACCAGCTCGGGCAGCCGGGCCGCCGACTGCCGCTCGAGCACGTCGACGGGGTCGGGCCGCTCCCGGGCCGCCTCGAACCCGCCGTGGGACGAGCGCGGGGCGCGGCCGCGCGCGTTCTTGCCGTAGGCGGCGCGCTCGGCCGGGGACAGGGAGGCGCTGAACGAACTCGATACGGCCATCGCTGTCTCCCGCCTGTGCCGTGCGCGACGACTTCCTCGCGGCCCATCCCACCGTGCCCGCGCCGCGACCGGATCACCCGTCGTGGGTGATCCGGCCACCGCGGACCGGGCGGGACGCTGGTCCGGCGAGGTGGCACACGCCACCGTGCGGTCCCGTACGCATCGCGTGAGGAGGAGCCATGGCCGTGACGGGTGGTCCGGCAGCCGGCGCCGGACCGGAGCACGCGCCCGGCGGCGCCGCCCCCGGGCCGGCCGGCGTCCCGGCCGAGGCCCTGGCGGCACTCGGGCGCTCGTGGAAGTGGATCCTCGGCGCCGCCGTCGCCACCTTCGTGCCGGGCGTCATCGTGCTGGTGTGGCCGGAGGCCACCCTGCACGTCCTCGCGGTGCTCATCGGCCTGTACCTGCTGGTGACCGGGGCGTTCCGGTTCGTCGGCGCCTTCGGACGGGAGGACCAGGGCGAGCGGCTGCCCGGGCTCCTGCTGGCGGTGCTGTACGTCCTGGCCGGGGTGCTCTGCCTGCGCAACCCGCTGCAGACCGTCACCGCCCTCTCCCTGATCGTCGGGGTGGTCTGGCTGGTGTCCGGGATGCTCACCCTCTTCACGGCCCTCGCCGCGCGGGACCTGCCCCACCGCGGGGCCGTCCTCGGTGCCGCGGTGCTCGCCGTGGTCGCGGGGATC
The DNA here is from genome assembly GCF_002078235.1 of Streptomyces viridosporus. Lineage (GTDB taxonomy): Bacteria > Actinomycetota > Actinomycetes > Streptomycetales > Streptomycetaceae > Streptomyces > Streptomyces viridosporus. Next base: position 9,257 of record NZ_MSGP01000292.1, on the reverse strand, counting down.
GTCGTGCTGGCCCTGCCCGCCGAGTCGGCGCGGGCACTGACCCGGCTGCTCGGCCTCTGGCTCGTCCTGCTCGGGCTCATGGAGGCGGCCGTCGCCCTGGCCTGGCGGGCCTCGCTGCGCCGGGCGGGCATCGGGGGCGCGGCCCGCCGGCCCGCCGGGGGCGGCTGAGACGCCGGCCGTCGGAAGGAGGCGGCATGACCGCGCACCACGCCCCCGGACCCGACGAATCCGGCGGCTCCACCCCTGCCGACCGGACACTGACCGCCGAGCAGCACGCCGAGTACGAGCGGCTGCGCCGGGCCGCGGGCGTGCGTCACCGGCGCCTGCGCGGCGCGGGCGCCTCGATCCTGCTGGTGCTGGCGCTGGTGCTGGCGCCCCTGGCCGTCGTCGCCGCCTGGGTGCAGGACACCGTCTCGGACACCGACCGCTATGTGCAGACCGTCGCCCCGCTCGCCTCCGATCCGGCCGTCCAGGAGGCCGTGACCGACCGGCTGACCGCGCGGGTGGTCGCCAACCTGGACGTCGAGGCGATCACGGACTCGCTCGGTCGGGCGCTGGCCGACGCCGGGGCGCCGCCGCGCGTCGTGGAGAGCGCCCAGGCCCTCGCCGGGCCGCTCCGTTCCGCGGCGACCACCGTCGTGCACCGCACGGTCAGCGGCGTGATCACCAGCGACGCCTTCCCGCAGGTGTGGGAGGGCGCGAACCGGCGGGCCCACGCCGCCGTGCTGGCCGTGCTCACCGGAGAGGGGGAGGGCGCGCTCGGTGCCACCGGGGACGCCGTGCAGCTGAACCTGGGACCCGTGGTGGACCAGGTGCGCGAGCGCCTGGTCGACGCGGGTTTCGAGCGGGCCGCCGCCATCCCGGACACCGACCGGACGATCACGTTGTTCCGGACCGAGAAGCTGGACCGGGCCCAGGACGCGATGCTCCTGCTGAACGTCGTCGGCACCTGGCTGCCCGTGCTGACGGTCCTCCTGGCCGCGCTCGCCGTCCTGACCGCCGTCCGGCACCGGCTGATGCTGCTGATCACGGCCCTGGGCACCGCCGCGACGATGGGGCTCCTGCTGGTCGCGCTGGCCGTCGTACGCCGTATCTACCTGGACTCGGTCCCCGGGTCGGCCCTTCCCCCCGACGCCGCCGCCGCAATCTTCGACACCTTCCTCCGGTTCCTGCGCGACAGCACCCGCACCCTTCTCGTCGTCGGCCTGCTCACCGCGATCGCCGCGTACCTGTACGGCCCCGGCCGGTTCGCCCGCGGGGTGCGCCGCACGGCCGACCGCGGGGCCACGGCCGTGGGGAGGACGCTGGGCCGCACGGGACTGAGCACCGGGGCCACGGGGCGCTGGGCGGCCGCGCACCGGGGGTGGATCACCGGGGTCGTCATCGGGGCGGGCGCCCTGGCGCTCGTGCTCTGGAACCACCCCACGGTCGGTGCGGTCGTCCTCGTCCTCGTCCTGGTCCTCGTGGTCCTGGCCGTGGTGGCCGTGTACGCCGCCCTGGCCTCCGGGCCGGGCGCCGGGGAGAAGCGCGGTGTCCCCGCGTAGCGGCCCGCCGTCTCACCCGCCCCGGGTGAGGCGACGGGCCCCTCCCCGGCCGCACGCTGAGGACGGCACCCGGCGGACACGTCGGGACACGGCCCCGAACGGAGGAGAGACATGAGTGGGGCGATGTACCTCGCGTACGACTATCCGCTGCTGAGCGCCTTCTGGACCATGCTGGTGTTCTTCCTGTGGATCATGTGGTTCATCCTGCTCTTCCGGGTCATCGTCGACATCTTCCGCGACGACGACCTGAGCGGCTGGGCCAAGACCGGCTGGCTGGTGTTCACGATCGTCCTGCCCTTCCTCGGCGTCTTCATCTACGTGATCGCCCGCGGCAAGAACATGGGGAGCCGCGAGATGGCACAGGCGCGTGCGCAGCAGGAGGCGGTCGACAGCTACATCCGTGAGACCGCCAAGGGCGCCGCCGCACGGCCCAGCAGCGTCGACGAACTGGCCCGGCTGTCCGAGATACGGGCCCACGGCGACATCACGGACGACGAGTTCCGCAGGGCGAAGGAACTGGTCCTGAGCGGCCACGGCCCCACGGAGCACCCGGGTTCCTTCACCTCCTCCGCCGGACGCTGATGCGCGACACCGACGCGACACCGAATCGAGGTACCGGGATGGCAGCGACACACCCGACACACGGCGCGCGCGGCGCGCACGCCCCGTCGGCCAAGCGGCAGTGGGCCGAGGGCCTGACGGTCTTCGCCGCCGTCACGCTCATGATCGCGGGAGTGCTCGGCATCCTCCGCGGCATCATGGGCATCGCCGAGGACGACGTCTTCGTCACGACGCAGAACTACGTCTTCAAGTTCGACCTCACCGCCTGGGGCTGGACCCACCTGGTGCTGGGCGTGCTCGCGGTGCTCGTCAGCCTCGGTCTGGCCCGGGAGGCCGGGTGGGCCCGCGCCGCCGGTGTGGCGATCGCCGGGCTCGTCATCATCGCCAACTTCCTCTCCCTGCCGTACTACCCGGTCTGGTCCGTCGTGATGATCGCCTTCTCCGGGTTCATCATCTGGGCGCTGTGCGTGTCGCGTGCGGGCACCGGCGCCGGGTCCTGAGCCCCGGCCCATGACGCGGGAGGACCGGCCGCCGCGCCGTTCCGGGCCGGTGACCGGCCACGGGAGCGCGGCATGGGCGCGACTGGCCCTCCTCGCCCTGGCGGCGGGTGTGCTGGTCCCGCTCGTGGCCGCCGGGCTGCGCAGCGTGCTCTGGGTGCTGCTCGGCCTGGCCGGGCTGGCCCTCGCGGCCGTCGGACTGTGGTGGACGCTCGCCCACGCCGGGACGGTGCGGGTGGTCGGATCGGTGCTGTGCGTGGCGGCTCCGCTGGCGGTCCTGGCGCTGTACGCCGCGGGCGGGATGCTGGCCCCTGCCGCGCTGTCCCTGGGGCTGTGGGCGCTGGCCGTGAGCGCGGCGCGGGCGGCGGTGGCCCCGGAGCGGGCGGGCGTCGGGCACGCACCCGCTCCCGCCCCGCCGCCGCGCCGCCCCTGGGCGCTGATGAACCCGCGCTCGGGCGGCGGCAAGGTGGAACGCTTCCACCTCGTGGACCGGGCGCGGTCGGCGGGCGTCCGCGTGGTCGTGCTCGGCCCCGGGCACCAGGACGTGGCCGGGCTGGCCGAGGACGCCGTGCGCGAGGGGGCCGATCTGCTGGCGGTGGCCGGCGGGGACGGCACCCAGGCCCTGGTGGCGGAGGTGGCCTCCCGGCACGACCTGCCGTTCATGGTGGTTCCGGCCGGCACCCGCAACCACTTCGCGCTCGACCTCGGCCTTGACCGGGAGGATCCGGCCAAGGCGCTCGACGCCCTGACCGACGGCGTGGAACTCCGCGTCGATCTGGGGTTCGCCGCCGACCGGGTGTTCGTCAACAACGCCTCCTTCGGCACGTACGCGGCGGTCGTGGGCGACCCCGGGTACCGGGAGGAGAAGCGGCAGACCACGCTCCGGATGCTGCCCGGGCTGCTGTCCGGCCCGCGGGCGTCCCGGCTGCGGATGCGGGCCGACGGAACGCGGGCCGACGGACTGCAGGCGCTGCTCGTCAGCAACAACCCCTATCGGCGGGCGGTCGACGCGGCCCGGCCGGGGCGCCGGGAGCGGCTGGACTCCGGACGGCTCGGGGTGCTGGGGGTGCGGGTCGGGAGCGCGGTGCGGGCCGCCGGACTGGCGCGCGGCCCGCGCGCGGCCGGCCTGCTGCGGCTCACCGCCGGGGAGGTGGTCGTGGAGGCGGACACGCCGACCGTCCCGGCCGGTGTGGACGGGGAGCACGTGCTGCTGCCGGTGCCGGTGGTGTGCCGGGTCGTGCCCGGGGCGCTGCGGGTCCGCGTCCCGCGCGGCCGAAGGGGTACCCGGTGGGGCGGTGCGGCCCCGGACTGGCCGCGCGTGACCCGGCTCGCGCTGGGACGGGCGGCGGCGCCGGGCGCGGCCCGCGGAGGGGACTGACGGGAGAGACGGTCCACGACGGCCGCGACCGTGGCCGCCGGACCAGGAAGGCGGTGGACATGTGCCGGTGGCTCGCCTACTCGGGCACCCCCATCCTGCTCGACAACATCCTCTACAAACCGGCCCACTCGCTGATCGACCAGAGCCTGCACGCCAAGATGGGCGTCGAGACCACCAACGGCGACGGCTTCGGGGTCGGCTGGTATGTGCCGGCCAAGGACAGCCCCGCGGTGGTCCGGGACATCGGCCCGGCGTGGAGCGACCGCAACCTGCAGGAGATCGCCGGTCACGTCGTCTCCTCGCTCTTCTTCGCCCACATTCGGGCCTCGACCGGTACGGCGGTGCAGCAGACCAACTGCCATCCGTTCCGCCACGGCCGCTGGATGTGGATGCACAACGGCGCGATCGCCGAGTTCCACCGCCTCCGGCGCGACCTCGCGCTGGCCGTCGACCCGAGCCTCTTCCCCGACGTCGAGGGGTCCACGGACTCGGAGATGATGTTCTACCTGGCACTCACCCTCGGCCTGGAGGAGGACCCGCCGGGTGCGGTCGCCCGGATGGCCGGCCTGGTGGAACGCACCGGCCACGAGCACGGCGTGGAGTTCCCGCTGCAGATGACGGTCGCGGTGACCGACGGCACGCGCCTGTGGGCGTTCCGCTACTCCAGCCAGAAGGAGACGCGCTCGCTGTTCTACAGCAGCCGGGTGGACACCCTGCGCTCCCTCCACCCGGACGTGGCCTTCCTGCGCGAGATCACCGAGGGGACCCGGCTCATCGTCTCCGAACCCCTGGGCGACCTGCCCGGCGCCTGGAACGCGGTCCCCGAGGGCACCTACGGCGTCGTACAGCCCGAGGGCGACGAGATGCACGCGTTCGCGCCCGCGTAGCGGGGCGGCGGGGCTACTCGCCCAGGGTGACGGCGAGGAGAGCCGCGTCGTCCTGCAGTCTTCCCCCGGTGTGCCGGAAGACGGCGGTGAGGAGGGCGTCGAGCACCGCGTCCGGATCGGGCGGGAGGGGCCGGGAGAGCACCGGTACGGGGTCGAAGAAGACACCGTGCCGGTCGCGGGCCTCGTCGATGCCGTCGGTGAACAGCACCAGGGTGGCGCCTACGGGCAGGTCGAACCGGTCGACCGGGACGTCGTCGCCGTCGCCGAGGACGTCCAGGCCCAGCGGCAGCGACGGCACGGCCGGCTCCAGCGGGCTCACCTTGCCGTCCTGCACCAGCAGCGGCGCCGTGTGCCCCCGGTTGGCGATCCGCAGCACGGAGTAGTCCGGGGGGATCTCCGCGACGACGGCCGTGGCGAACGACTCGGCCTCCGCCCCGGTCGCCTGTGCGATGCCCGACTGCATCCGGGTCTCCAACTGCCGGACGATGCCCGGCAGCTCCGGTTGGTGGTCGACGGCCTCGCGGAAGGCACCGAGCAGGACGTTGACCGTGCGGATCGCCTCGACCCCCTTGCCGCGCACGTCGGCCAGGAGGAGCCGGATGCCGTGGGGGGTGTCGTGCACCGCGAAGAGGTCCCCTCCGATGGCGGCCTCCCGGTGGGCGACCTCGTACCGGGAGGCCACGGCCAGCCGCCCCACCCGGCGCGGCGGATCCGGGAGCACCGCGCGCTGCACCTCCGCCGCCACCTCGCGGCTCGTCCTCAGCTCCCGCCGGTCGCGGGCCAGCAGAACGTTGAAGACCGCCGCGACGACGGTGAGGACGACCAGGCTGGTGAACGGGACGAGGTCGGCGCGGGTCGGCACCCTCTCCAGGTACACCAGGGCGAGCCCCGCGAGGTTCGCCGCCACCCCGGTGGCGATCGTTCCGCGCAGCGAGAGGACCGGCGCGGCCGCTCCGGGGGCGGCCGCGAGCACGGGGAAGACGTTGACGCTCCCCGAGATGGAGAGATCGAGGACGAACGCGCCGACGACCACCGCGGCGGGCAGCCAGCGCAGCCACTGCCTCGTCTGCGTCTCTTCCCTGCGGCCGTTGCGCATTCCGTGTCCCTGGGGTGATCGTCCGGCGGGGGTGCGGGAACCGGGGTCCGGGAACCGGAGACCGGAACCCCTGCGAGGAGCGGGACCTACCGCGCGGCGGAGGACCCCTCCGGGGCGCGCGGGGCCGGGGACGCGGACGCCCCGGCCGGCGGGCCGGCCGCTCCTCGCCGCTCCGGTCGGTGCCGGCCGCCGGCGTCACGGGAGGGGACGGACGTACCGGGGGCCATGACCCGATCGTCTCAGGGAATCGCGTCTCCAGCAGGCCCGGAGCGACTCCCCGGGTGCCCTCCGGCACCGCCCCCGGCGCACCCCGGCACCCGGGGCCCGCACACTTCGGCCGGGACCGAAGCGTTCCGCCCCTAGCGTTCCCCCATGAGCGAGAGCACGCGCACCGACGACCGCACCGCGGGAGGACCCGCCATGACCGCCTTCGCCGACCTGCACCACGCCGACGAGCCCCTGCTCCTGCCCAACGCCTGGGACCACGCCTCCGCGCTCGCCCTGGCCGCCCGGGGCTTTCGGGCCGTCGGCACCACGAGCCTCGCCGTCGCGGCGGCGGCCGGGCTGCCCGACGGGGCGGCGGCGACCCGGGAGCAGACGCTGCGCCTCGCGCTCACCCTGGGCTCCGGGCCGTTCCTGCTGTCCGTGGACGCGGAGGGCGGTTTCAGCGACGATCCCGACGAGGTGGCCGAACTGGCCCGGGAACTGCACGCCGCGGGTGCCGTCGGCATCAACCTGGAGGACGGGCTCGGGCCCGTCGACCGGCACGCGGCGAAGATCGCCGCCGTCCGGGCGGCGGCCCCCGGCCTCTTCGTCAACGCCCGCACCGACACGTACTGGCTCGGCGACGGCGAGGGCACCGCGGCCCGCGCCGAGACCTACCGGGACGCGGGCGCGCACGGCGTCTTCGTCCCCGGCCTCACCGACCCCCGCGAGATCGCCGCCCTGGTGAGCCGTCTGGGCGACACTCCCCTCAACGTCCTGTACTCGCCCACCGGTCCCGGCGTCCCGCGTCTCGCCGACCTCGGCGTCCGCCGGGTCAGCCTCGGCTCGCTGCTGTACCGGCGGGCGCTGGGCGCGGCGGTGGAGACGGCGGCCGGGATCCGGGCCGGCCGGGTGCCGCAGGGCCCGGCACCGTCGTACGAGGAGGTGCAGGCGCTCGGCCGGCGGGCCCACGGGTGAGGGCGACGGCACGGCTTCCCTCCGGGCGGCCCTGGTACGGTGGGCGCCTTCGCGGGTATCAGATCCTGTGGACTCATCTCCGGCGAGGGACCGAGGAGCCATGGACAGGGACATCCCCGGCGACAAACGGCTGGCGGCAGCGGTCGTGAGGGACGGCGAGGGGCGGGTGCTCCTGGTGCGCCGCAGCGGGACGGAGAGCTTCCTGCCCCGGGTGTGGGGCGTTCCCTGCGGCAAGCTCGACCCCGGCGAGAGCGCCCGGGACGGGGCCCTGCGCGAGCTGAAGGAGGAGACCGGCCTGCTCGGCGAGATCGTGCGCAAGGTCGGCGAGTCGTCCTTCGTCAGCGAGTACCGGGGGCGGGAGACCAAGAACTGGCAGGAGAACTTCCTCGTCCGCCCGCTGACCCGGGAGGTCACCCTTCCCGAGCCCGACCAGGCCTACGCGTGGCTGCGCCCGTCCGAGCTGGCCGGCGTCGACATCGACGCCTACAACCTGGACGTCGTGCGGCAGGCCCTCACGGACTCCTGAGCAGCTCGGCCAGGGCGTTCAGCGCGGCCAGATAGCCCGGCACGTCCAGCGGCTGCTTCGGCACCGTGCCCGCGTGCGGGCCCGCCGCCGTGAACACGTCGGTGTGCCGCCGCCGTTCGGCCCCGGTCTCCAGGAACAGCGTCACCGTCGGCGCGTTGGTGTCGCACCAGACGCGGTGCAGGGTGTGCGCGGGCAGGGCGTAGGTGCTCCCCGCCGCGTAGTGGCCGGTGTGGGACAGCCGCAGCCGCGCCGGGCCCGCCGGTGTCAGCAGCCAGCCGGCCGACCCGTCCGCCAGGGACTCCTCGTACCGGGTCGCCTCGATGCCGCCGTCACCGCGCGCTTCGTACAACTCCATGCACAGCCGCCCCCGTACGATGTGCGAGGCCAGCGTCGAGCGGTGGTTGTGGATGTCCTCCCGGCCGGTACCGCCCGCGCCCGCGTGCCACAGATGGGCGCGCAGCATGTGCCGTGAACCGACGTCGACCAGCAGGAGCTTGTCGAAGCCGAGCACGTGCCGGTACGACAGCCGGGCGCAGCCCTCCGGATCGCCCTCGCCGCAGGCCAGTTCGGCGACCAGCTCCAAGAGGCGCTCCGGGGCGCCGAGTTCACCGACCACCGCGCCGGCCGCCGCCACCTCGTCCCGTCCCGCCGGTGCACCGTCCAGGGTGTTCTCCAGCAGCCGCCGTGCCGCCAGGACCTGCCGACCGCCCATGCAGTCCATCCCTCCGTCCCTCCGGGTTCTCGCCGGTTCCCCGCCCGTTCTCCGCTTCTCGGGCCGCCGTCACCGCGGCGCCGTGCCGTCCGGGTGGTACGTCCACAGGGCGTGCGTCCGCAGCGCCGACAGCCCCTGGTACGTCATCCACACCGGGTGCCGCAGCTCGGTGCTGTCACCGCGCCCCCAGGACCAGACGCCGTCCTGCTGACCCGCCCGGACCGCGGCGACCGCGCCGTCCACCAGCTCCCGCCACGTGTCCTCCAGGCCGTCCTGCCGGACGACCTCCAGCGAACCCCGGGACAGCAGGGCCCGCACGAGCCAGGACGCGGTGAAGTGCCGTACGTTCAGCACCTCGTGGCGCGCGGGGTCGTCCGGGCGCGGCCGGCGCACCTCCTCGCGCAGGTTCTCCAGGTCCAGGCAGGCGTGGTGGGGCGCGTCGGGGCAGGACAGCAGCCAGCGCACACCGTCCTCCCGGGCGGCGCGCGCGGCCGCGCTCTCGCCCAGGACGCGCCCGGCCCGCTCCAGGGCGACCACCGCCTGCGCGGTGTGCAGCGGGGACGGCGGCCCGTACGGCGGGGCGAGCCGGTAGCCCCAGCAGCGCAGGTGGTCGCGGCCCGGATCGCTGAGCGCACCGCCGACGAGGGCCTCGCGCAGGGGCGGCAGGGCGTCGCAGCGGGGCGCGGCGCGCAGCAGGCCGCGCAGCACCGTCGTCAGCACGTGCGTCGACTCCCGCCCCGGGCGGTCCAGTTCGCGGGTGAACGCGGCCGTGCAGCGGTCCACCTCCGGGGCCAGCCGCTCCGGGGACGCCCCCGCCCGGCCCGAGGTGACCGCCCTGGTGCTGGGCGCGCTGGCCCGGGCGGGGGCGTCCCCG
>NZ_MSGP01000291.1 GCF_002078235.1 Streptomyces viridosporus | reverse complement strand
GAGAGTAGGACGCCGCCGAACAATTCTTGATAAGGGTTGGACCCCGGACTTCGGTTCGGGGTCCAACCCTTTTTTGTTTACCGTCACTTGACGTTCACGTTGCGCAACGAGCATCCACTCCATGGGTACTGCTGCACTGCTCAGAGCTGCCGGCGTCGGCTTCGGTGACGAGGTCGTCGTACCGGCTTTCGGGAACGTGGAAGTCGCCGAAGCCGTGGTGATGGCGGGAGCGCTGCCGGTGTTCGCCGACATAGATCCGGCGTCGTACTGCCTCGAGCCGGCCGCCGTGGAGGCGGCCGTAACTCCCCGGACGGCGGCCGTGGTTGTCGTCCACCGCTTCGGCAGGCCCGCCGAGCTCGAGCGGTTGCACGCCCTCGGCCGACGGCACGGGCTGCTGGTGCTGGAGCACGGAGAGCCCGAGGCGCCGTACGAGGAGACAGCACGGCGCCGGGAGCGGGCGGCGTTCCTCGACGCGAAGTTGAGGGGGGTGCGGACGCCCGAGGGCGGCGTCGGGCACACCTATCGGCAGTACGTGGTGCGGGTGCCGGGGAACGGACGGCCCGACCGGGATGCCTTCGCACGGGCCATACGCGCCAAGGGCGTTGACTGCCGGGTGCCGGTGAAGACGCCTGTGCACCGCCTGCCCGAATTCCGGCGGTGCGTGTTCCTGCCCGAGACCGAGCGGGCCGCCGACGAGACGCTCGCGCTTCCGGTGGACGCCTCGCTGACCAAGCGGGACATGCAGCGCATCGCGTCCGCGTGCAATGCGCTGGGCGGGTTGCTGCAGCCGACCTCTTGAGCGTGGTTGGGAGCACGGGTCTGTTCAGGGTATGATCTATTCCGTTGCCGCGAGGGAAACCCCGCACACGGCAACAGGCCCCTATAGCTCAGTCGGCAGAGCGTCTCCATGGTAAGGAGAAGGTCAACGGTTCGATTCCGTTTTGGGGCTCTGGTGTGAGAGGTACCCGCCGCGAGGCGGGGTCCGATCGCATCGCAGCGGTGTAGCTCAGTCGGTAGAGCAAGCGGCTCATAATCGCTGTGTCACCGGTTCAAGTCCGGTCACCGCTACAGTCAGTAGCCGATTGCGGGGTCGGTCCTTCGATCGGCTACTCTTTCTGCGTTAAGGGGTCGGTCCTTCGATCGGCTACTCTTTCTGCGTTAAACAGTCCATCCGTTCGTCAAGGAGCACTCACGTGGCTGCCACCGACGTCCGCCCGAAGATCACGCTGGCCTGCGTGGAGTGCAAGGAGCGGAACTACATCACCAAGAAGAACCGGCGCAACAACCCGGATCGTCTTGAAATGAAGAAGCACTGCCCGCGTTGCAACGCGCACACCGCGCACCGCGAAACGCGATAAATCAGGCTCGCACACGAGGCCGTCCCCGCAGTCGGGGGGCGGCCTCGTGTCGTTTCCCTCACCGGTCGACCCGCGGCCGTCGTGTTCGCCGTAGGGTCATGACACCAGACACAGGAGGTGCCGCGCGCATGGCGCTCGACCAGTCCTTCGTGGGGCGGACCTACCCGCCCACCGAGCCCTACGAGGTGGGCCGGGAGAAGATCCGTGAGTTCGCCGAGGCGGTGGGGGACGCCAACCCGGCGTACACGGACGCGGAGGCCGCCAAGGCGCTCGGCCACCCCGATGTGATCGCCCCGCCGACCTTCGTGTTCGCGATCACCTTCAAGGCGGCCGGCCAGGTCATCGCCGACCCCCGGCTCGGCCTGGACTACAGCCGTGTGGTGCACGGCGACCAGAAGTTCGCCTACGTCCGTCCGGTGCGGGCCGGGGACCGGCTCACGGTCACCTCGACCATCGAGTCGGTCAAGTCGATGGCCGGCAACGACATACTGGACATCCGCGGCGAGGTGCACGACGAGGCCGGCGAGCACGTCGTGACCGCCTGGACCAAGCTGGTGGCCCGCGCGGCCGAGGAGGCGTGAGCAACACCATGACGGCGAAGATCTCCTACGCCGACGTCGAGGTCGGCACCGAGCTGCCCGCGCAGACGTTCCCCGTGACCCGGGCGACCCTCGTCCGGTACGCGGGCGCCTCCGGCGACTTCAACCCCATCCACTGGAACGAGAAGTTCGCCAGGGAGGTCGGTCTGCCCGACGTCATCGCGCACGGCATGTTCACCATGGCCGAGGCGATCCGCGTGGTGACCGACTGGACCGGGGATCCGGGCGCGGTCGTGGAGTACGGCGTCCGCTTCACCCGGCCGGTCGTCGTCCCGAACGACGAGCAGGGCGCCGTCATCGAGGTCAGCGGCAAGGTCGCGGCCAAGCTCGACGACAACACGGTCCGCGTGGACCTCACGGCGACCAGCGCCGGGCAGAAGGTGCTGGGGATGTCGCGGGCGGTCGTACGACTGGCCTGACGCGGGGCCGGAAGGAACGCGAGAAGACGAGAAGAAACGTGAGGGGTGTCCTCCGCCACCAGGGCGGAGGACACCCCTCACACCTTTCGGTCGGGCCCGTCCCTCCCGTCGAGGAGCGAGCGGGATCCTTCTTGACGTAGTTAGTGATTGAGTACTAACTTACTGGCATGGTCAGGATGAGCGCAGAGGAGAGGCGCGAGAGCGTCGTCCGCGCGGCGACCGCCGAGTTCGCGCGCGGCGGCTATCACGGCACGTCGACCGAGGCGATCGCGAAGCGGGTCGGCGTCTCGCAGCCGTATCTCTTCCGGCTCTTCCCGGGCAAGAAGGCCATCTTCCTGGCGGCGGCGGAGCGCTGCTCGCAGGACATCATCCGCATGTTCACGGAGGCCGCCGAGGGGCTGGAGGGCGAAGAGGCCCTGCACGCCATGGCGAACGCCTACACCAGGACCATCGCGGAACGGCCCGAACTGCTGATGATGCAGATGCAGATGTACCTCGCCGTGGCGGCCGCGGAGCAGGAGGGCGACCACGAGTTCGGCGCGTCGGTGCGCGCCGGCTGGCTGCGGCTGTGGGACACCGTCCACCTCGCGCTGGGGGCCGACGTCGGCGAGACGACGACCTTCATGGCGTACGGGATGCTCATCAACTGTGTGGCGGCCATGGGGTTCCCGCCGGAGCACCGCATCTGGGAGGGGCTCTCCCCGTCGGCGCGGTCCGAGCGCCCGTCGAAGGAGTGACGGACGAGGGCGGTGTGAGGCCGCCTTTTTTCGGCGCAGAAAAGTTAGTCATCAATAACTAACCAAAAGGACCATCTCCTGGGGGAGCGATGTCACAGCAGACCACCGGCCGCGGATCGGCCGCCTGGGCACTCGTCATCACCAGCGTCGCCGGATTCATGGCGGCCCTCGACAACCTCGTCGTCACCACCGCCCTGCCCTCCATCCGCGAGGACCTGGGCGGGGCGCTGCACGACCTCGAATGGACCGTGAGCGCCTACACGCTCACCTTCGCCGTCCTGCTGATGTTCGGCGCGGCCCTCGGCGACCGCTTCGGCCGCCGCCGGCTCTTCGTCGCCGGTCTGGCCGTCTTCACCGGGGCGTCCGCCGCCGCGGCCATGGCACCCGGCATCGACTCCCTCATCGCCGCCCGCGCGGTCCAGGGCGCCGGAGCCGCGGTCATGATGCCCCTCACCCTCACCCTGCTGACGGCCGCCGTGCCCGAGGCGCGGCGCGGGACGGCCTACGGCATCTGGGGCGCCGTCAACGGACTCGCCGTGGCCTCCGGACCACTCGTCGGCGGCAGTCTCACCGAACACATCTCCTGGCAGTGGATCTTCTGGCTGAACGTCCCGCTGGGCCTGCTCCTCATCCCGCTCGCGCGCCTGCGCCTCGCCGAGTCCCGCGGCACCGGAGCCCCGCTCGACCTGCCCGGCACCCTGCTCGCCAGCGGCGGCCTGTTCGGCATCGTCTACGGTCTGGTCCGCGGCCCCGTCGACGGCTGGACCGGCACCGTCGTCCTCACCGGCCTGCTCGCCGGGACGGCACTGCTCGTCGGCTTCGTCCACTACAGCATCCGCGCCAGGAACCCCATGCTGCCGATGCGGCTGTTCCGCTCCCGGGCCTTCTCCGGCATCAACGCGGCGAGCCTGCTGATGTTCCTCGGCATGTTCGGCTCGATCTTCCTGCTCAGCCAGTACATGCAGGGCGTGCTCGGCTACTCGCCCACCGAGGCCGGCCTGCGGATGCTGCCCTGGACCGGGATGCCGATGCTCGTCGCCCCGATCGCCGGCCTCCTCTCCGACCGCGTCGGCGGCCGTCCGGTCGTCGCCACCGGGCTCTTCCTGCAGGCCCTCGGCCTCGGCCACCTGGCCTGGGTGGCGACCGCCGAAGCCTCCTACACCGCCCAGCTGCCCGCCCTGGTCGTCAGCGGCGTCGGCATGGCCCTGTTCTTCGCCCCGGCCTCCAACCTGGTGATGTCCAGCGTCCGGCCGAAGGAGCAGGGCATCGCCTCCGGGGCCAACAACGCCCTGCGCGAGGTGGGCGGCGCCCTCGGCATCGCGATCATGGCGTCGATCTTCTCGGCCCGGGGCGGCTACGCGTCCGCCCAGTCGTTCGTCGACGGACTGCGGCCGGCCCTGGTCACGGGGGCCGCGGCGGTCGCCCTCGCGGGATGCGCCGTCCTGCTCGTACCGGCCCGCGGGCCCGCCCGCCCCGAGGGGCCGCCGGCCGCCCGCGCGGCCGAGCCGGTTCTGGAAAGCGCCTCCTGAACGTCTCCCGGACATCCCGGTCAGCCCGCCCGAAAGGAAGGAGCCCGGTCGTGCCGATCCTCCCCTGGACCGTCCCGAACACCCCGCCGCCCCACGCCGAGGTGCACGTCTTCGCCTCCCGCTTCGAGACCCGCACCCTCTGGGGAGCCCTGCGGTTCTTCTTCAAGACGCCCGGAGTGTGGTGGCAGGTGAGCAGGGCCCCCGGCGCGTACGGGGCGACCCTGAAGGCAGAGCCGCTGCGGCGGACCTTCTGGACCCTCTCCGCCTGGGAGTCCCCGCAGGCCCTCGGCGCCTTCGCCCGCTCCGGCCCGCACGCACCGACGGCCCGGCGCCTCGCCCGGCAGATGCGGGACGCGAAGTTCGCCCGCTGGACGGCGAAGAGCGAGGACCTCCCCGTCGACTGGTCCGAGGTCGCCCGACGCCTCACCTGACCGCACGTGCGCGTACGAGCCCCACCGCCCCCGCCGGCCGCAGCCGGCGGGGGCCTTAGTCTTGAGCGCGTGCAGGAACTCCACGACGCCCCCCTCGCCCCGCTGACCACCTTCCGGCTGGGCGGCCCCGCCACCCGGCTGGTCACCGCGACGACCGACGACGAGGTGATCGCCGTCGTCCGCGAGGCCGACGACAGCGGCACGCCCCTGCTGATCATCGGCGGCGGCTCCAACCTGGTCATCGGCGACAAGGGCTTCGACGGCACGGCACTCGTCATCGCCACCCGGGGGTTCGCCCTGGACGGCACGCGTCTGGAACTCGCGGCCGGGGAGGTGTGGACCGACGCCGTCGCCCGCACCGTGGAGGCGGGACTGGCCGGCATCGAGTGCCTGGCCGGCATCCCCGGCTCGGCGGGCGCGACCCCCATCCAGAACGTCGGCGCGTACGGGCAGGAGGTCTCCGCCACCCTCACCGAGGTCGTCGCCTACGACCGCCGGGCCCGCGAGACGGTCACCCTCACCAACGAGCAGTGCGCCTTCTCCTACCGCCACAGCCGCTTCAAGGCCGACCCCGAGCGCCACGTCGTCCTGCGCGTCCGCTTCGCGCTGGAGGACGCCGACGGCCTCTCCGGCCCCCTCCGGTACGCCGAGACGGCCCGCGCCCTCGGCGTCGAGCCGGGCGATCGGGTCCCCCTGTCCACGGCCCGCGAGACGGTCCTGAAGCTCCGTGCCGGAAAGGGCATGGTCCTGGACCCCGAGGACCACGACACCTGGTCGGCCGGCTCCTTCTTCACCAACCCGATCCTCACCGACGAGGAGTTCGCGGCCTTCCGCGCCCGCGTGGAGCAGCGCCTGGGCACCGGCGCCGAGCCTCCCGCGTACCCGGCGGGGGAGGGCCGCACCAAGACCTCCGCGGCCTGGCTGATCGACAAGGCGGGCTTCACCAAGGGGTACGGCGACGGTCCGGCCCGCATCTCCACCAAGCACACCCTCGCCCTCACCAACCGCGGTGACGCGACCACCGAGGACCTGCTGGCGCTCGCCCGCGAGGTCGTCGCCGGCGTGCGCGAGGCCTTCGGCGTCACGCTGGTCAACGAGCCGGTGACGGTGGGCGTGAGCCTCTGAGCGGGCTCACCCCGCCGGCGCCGCCAGCCACTCGTCCACACCCGCCAGCAGCTCCGCCTTCACGTCCGGCGGCGCCGCCGACCCCCGCACCGACTGCCGGGCCAGCTCCGCCAGCTCGGCGTCCGTGAAGCCGTGGTGGAGCCGCGCGATCTCGTACTGCGCCGCCAGCCGCGAGCCGAACAGCAGCGGGTCGTCCGCGCCCAGCGCCAACGGCACACCCGCCTCGAACAGCGTCCGCAGCGGCACGTCCTCCGGCTTGTCGTACACGCCCAGCGCCACGTTCGACGCCGGGCACACCTCGCACGTCACCTGGCGGTCCGCGAGCCGCTGCAGCAGCCACGGATCCTCCGCCGCCCGCACCCCGTGCCCGATCCGGTCCGCCTCCAGGTCGTCCAGGCAGTCCCGCACCGAAGCCGGCCCCGTCAGCTCCCCGCCGTGCGGCGCCGACAGCAGACCGCCCTCGCGCGCGATCGCGAACGCCCGGTCGAAGTCACGGGCCATCCCGCGCCGCTCGTCGTTGGACAGCCCGAACCCGACGACCCCCCGGTCCGCGTACCGCACCGCCAGCCGGGCCAGCGTGCGCGCGTCCAGCGGGTGCTTCATCCGGTTGGCGGCCACCAGCACCCGCATCCCGATCCCGGTGTCCCGCACCGCCGCGTCCACCGAGTCCAGGATGATCTCCAGCGCCGGGATCAGCCCGCCCAGCCGGGGTGCGTAGGACGTCGGGTCCACCTGGATCTCCAGCCAGCGCGAACCGTCCCGCAGCTCCTCCTCCGCGGCCTCCCGCACCAGCCGCCGGATGTCCTCCGGCTCCCGCAGGCACGAGCGCGCCGCGTCGTACAGCCGCTGGAAACGGAACCAGCCCCGCTCGTCCGTGGCCCGCAGTCTCGGCGGCTCCCCGCTGGTCAGCGCGTCGGTCAGCGCCTCGGGCAGGCGCACCCCGTACTTGTCGGCCAGTTCCAGCAGGGTGGCGGGCCGCATCGACCCGGTGAAGTGCAGGTGCAGATGGGCCTTCGGCAGCTCAGAGACATCACGTACACGCTCCATTCCTGGATCCTGCCGTACATCCCGGCCACCCCGGTAGCGGGTTCCCCTTTCGTGGTCTTGCTCGCACATATGAACAGGGGTGCCCGGGAGGAACCCGGGCACCCCTGTCGCGGACGAGTGCGGGCGGAACGTCAGTCCCGCGCCTCCGCCAGCAGCTTCTGGATCCGGCTCACGCCCTCGACCAGGTCCTCGTCGCCCAGCGCGTACGACAGCCGCAGGTACCCCGGCGTGCCGAACGCCTCACCGGGCACCACCGCGACCTCGGCCTCCTCCAGGATGAGCGCGGCCAGCTCCACGGAGTTCTGCGGCCGCTTGCCCCGGATCTCCTTGCCGATCAGCGCCTTCACGGACGGGTAGGCGTAGAAGGCGCCCTCGGGCTCCGGGCAGAGGACGCCGTCGATCTCGTTCAGCATCCGCACGATGGTCTTCCGGCGCCGGTCGAAGGCCTCCCGCATCTTCGCCACCGCGTCCAGGTCGCCGGAGACCGCGGCCAGCGCCGCCGCCTGCGCGACGTTCGACACGTTGGACGTGGCGTGCGACTGGAGGTTGGTCGCGGCCTTGACCACGTCCTTCGGGCCGATGAGCCACCCCACGCGCCAGCCGGTCATCGCGTACGTCTTCGCCACCCCGTTGACCACGATGCACTTGTCGCGCAGCTCGGGCAGGAGCGCCGGGAGCGAGGTGAACTCCGCGTCGCCGTAGACCAGGTGCTCGTAGATCTCGTCGGTCAGCACCCACAGCCCGTGCTCGACGGCCCAGCGGCCGATCGCCTCGGCGTCCTCGGCGCTGTAGACCGCGCCGGTCGGGTTGGAGGGCGAGACGAAGAGGACCACCTTCGTCCGCTCCGTGCGGGCGGCCTCGAGCTGCTCCACGCTCACGCGGTAGCCGGTCGTCTCGTCGGCGACGACCTCGACCGGGACACCGCCGGCCAGCCGGATCGACTCCGGGTACGTCGTCCAGTACGGCGCGGGCACGATGACCTCGTCGCCCGGGTCGAGGATCGCGGCGAAGGCCTCGTAGATGGCCTGCTTGCCGCCGTTGGTGACCAGGATCTGGGAGGGGTCCACCTCGTAGCCGGAGTCGCGCAGCGTCTTCGCGGCGATCGCGGCCTTCAGCTCGGGCAGACCGCCGGCCGGCGTGTAGCGGTGGAACTTGGGGTTCTTGCAGGCCTCGATCGCGGCTTCGACGATGTAGTCCGGCGTCGGGAAGTCGGGCTCACCGGCGCCGAAGCCGATCACCGGTCGCCCGGCGGCCTTGAGGGCCTTGGCCTTGGCGTCCACGGCGAGGGTGGCGGACTCGGAGATCGCGCCGACCCGGGCGGAGACCCGGCGGTCGGTGGGAGGGGTTGCAGCGCTCATGGACCCATCGTTCCAGACCGGAAACACATGTGACACGGGGGTTTCACCGACTGAACAGGATCGGGCAAACCCCTGAACACCAGTCCGGATCGACCCGCCGGGGAGCCACTGGTCAGGGCGATCTTCCGCCGGTCTCCCGCCGATCTTCCGGTGGCGGGACCCCCCGCGGCCACTTTCTGTTCGACGCCCGGCCCAGGACCACGTACACTCTCACCTCGTTGGCCTTCAACGGCCCGTGTTCATCCGGTGCACACCGAGCACTCGGCGGGATGCGGTACGTTGGGGGACGCACAAAGGGTCGTAGCTCAATTGGTAGAGCACTGGTCTCCAAAACCAGCGGTTGGGGGTTCGAGTCCCTCCGGCCCTGCTACACACACCTTCGCCAGGATGTGTGCGCATGTACGTACAGCAATGCACCGCCGTGCGGCTCAGACCGGGCGCGGCACGGCCACGACCCGGAATCAGGTGAGGACGAGTGACGGACGCCGTGGGCTCCATCGACATGCCTGATGCCCAGGACGAGGCGCCGGACTCCAAGAAGAAGAACCGCAAAGGCGGCAAGCGTGCCAAGAAGGGCCCGCTGAAGCGCCTCGCGCTCTTCTACCGCCAGATCGTGGCGGAGCTCCGCAAGGTCGTCTGGCCCACCCGCAACCAGCTGACGTCGTACACGACGGCCGTGATCATCTTCGTGGTCATCATGATCGGCCTGGTCACCCTGATCGACTATGGTCTCGGTCACGCCGCCAAGTACGTCTTCGGCTGAGCCGGGAGCGAAGAGCGCCGAGGCACCCGGCGCTCCTTTCGCATGTTCCACCCCTATGTATCCAGGAAGAAGCAGCCACCGTGTCTGACCCGAACGTGAACGACGCCGTTGAGCCTCGCGACGAGGGGGCCGAGTCCGCCGAGGACGCGCTCGACGCCGTCGCGGGCGAGGACATCGAGGACACCGAGGCCTCCGCCGAGGCCGAGGCTGCCGACACCGCGGACGAGTCCGCCGAGGCCGAGGACGCCGCCGAGGGCGAGGAAGCGGCCGAGGAGGACGACCGCGACCCGGTCGAGAAGCTCCGCGAGGAACTGCGGACGCTGCCCGGCGAGTGGTACGTCATCCACACGTACGCCGGATACGAGAACCGGGTGAAGACCAACCTGGAGCAGCGCGCCGTCTCGCTGAACGTCGAGGAGTACATCTTCCAGGCCGAGGTGCCGCAGGAAGAGGTCGTCCAGATCAAGAACGGCGACCGCAAGACGATCAAGCAGAACAAGCTCCCGGGCTACGTCCTGGTCCGCATGGACCTGACGAACGAGTCCTGGGGCGTCGTCCGCAACACCCCCGGTGTCACCGGCTTCGTGGGCAACGCCTACGACCCGTACCCGCTGACGCTGGACGAGATCGTCAAGATGCTCGCCCCGGAGGCCGAGGAGAAGGCCGCCCGCGAGGCCGCCGAGGCCGAGGGCAAGCCGGCTCCGCAGCGCAAGGTCGAGGTCCAGGTGCTGGACTTCGAGGTCGGCGACTCGGTCACCGTCACCGACGGCCCGTTCGCCACGCTCCAGGCGACCATCAACGAGATCAACCCCGACTCCAAGAAGGTCAAGGGCCTGGTGGAGATCTTCGGTCGCGAGACGCCGGTCGAGCTCTCCTTCGACCAGATCCAGAAGAACTGACCCTTCGGGCCGGATCCTCTGGACCCACGCTTCCGCGCAGGTCAGGCGAGCGCTCGCGCGTCCGTCTGACCTGCTCGGTTTTTGGCCGCACATTCATACCCGCTATCGTTGTGCGGTATGCCTGCGTCCGGGTTGTCCCCATGACGCGGGCAGGACCCGAATCGAAAGGACCCGGAGAGCCATGCCTCCCAAGAAGAAGAAGGTCACGGGGCTCATCAAGCTCCAGATCCAGGCCGGTGCCGCCAACCCGGCTCCGCCGGTCGGCCCCGCGCTGGGCCAGCACGGCGTCAACATCATGGAGTTCTGCAAGGCCTACAACGCCGCGACCGAGTCGCAGCGCGGTTGGGTCATCCCGGTGGAGATCACGGTCTACGAGGACCGTTCCTTCACCTTCATCACCAAGACCCCCCCGGCCGCCAAGATGATCCTCAAGGCCGCGGGCGTGGAGAAGGGCTCCGGCGAGCCGCACAAGACCAAGGTCGCGAAGATCACCCGCGACCAGGTCCGCGAGATCGCCACCACCAAGCTGCCCGACCTCAACGCCAACGACCTGGACGCCGCCGAGAAGATCATCGCCGGCACCGCCCGTTCCATGGGCGTCACGGTCGAGGGCTGACCTCCACCCGCAAGCCAAGCAGAAGTGTGGAAGGGCCTGCTCGGCCCGGACCACGACTCCTCGACAATCCACAGGAGCTTTTAGTGAGCAAGCGCAGCAAGTCTCTCCGCGCTGCGGACGCCAAGATCGACCGGGAGAAGCTGTACGCCCCGCTCGAGGCCGTCCGTCTGGCCAAGGAGACCTCCACGACCAAGTTCGACGGCACCGTCGAGGTCGCCTTCCGCCTGGGTGTCGACCCGCGCAAGGCCGACCAGATGGTCCGTGGCACCGTGAACCTCCCGCACGGCACCGGCAAGACCGCCCGGGTCCTGGTCTTCGCGACCGGTGACCGTGCCGAGGCCGCGCGTGCCGCGGGCGCCGACATCGTCGGCGCCGACGAGCTGATCGACGAGGTGTCGAAGGGCCGTCTGGACTTCGACGCCGTCGTCGCCACCCCCGACCTCATGGGCAAGGTCGGCCGCCTCGGCCGCGTGCTCGGTCCCCGTGGTCTGATGCCGAACCCCAAGACCGGCACCGTGACCCCGGACGTCGCCAAGGCCGTCAACGACATCAAGGGCGGCAAGATCGAGTTCCGCGTCGACAAGCACTCGAACCTGCACTTCATCATCGGCAAGACGTCGTTCGACGACACCAAGCTGGTGGAGAACTACGGCGCCGCGCTGGAGGAGATCCTCCGTCTGAAGCCGTCCGCCGCCAAGGGCCGCTACATCAAGAAGGCCGCCATCACCACCACGATGGGCCCCGGCATCCCGCTCGACCCGAACCGCACCCGCAACCTCCTCGTCGAGGAGGACCCGGCCGCGGTCTGAGCCGGCCGGGCCGGTCCGACCGGCCCGTGACGCAGTGAACCCGTCCCCGCGCCTCCCGAAGGCGCGGGGACGGGTTTTTTCGTACGCCCGTGTCAGTGAGGTGCGTTACGGTTCACTTGATTCACAGGTGAAGCAACAGCGGAACAACCAGGGGTGGGATTCATGGGCATGGCCGCATGGAAGCGCGCGGGTGTCTCTCTGACGGCCGTGGCCGTCGTCGTGGGTGTCGCGGGCTGTCAGGACGGTGACGGGGGCGGGAAGAAGGCCGCCGGCGCGACGGAGTCCCAGACCCAGAACGAGATGACCAAGGTCCTCCAGGCCGCCTTCAAGAAGACCTCGGAGGCCAAGTCCTCCAAGGTCCGGATGACCATGTCGATGCCGGCCGGCGCGGGGGGCGGCGGCACCATGGAGCTCTCCGGGGTCCAGGGCTGGGACCCCGCCGTCATGGACGTGACCATGACGGGCTCCGCGCTCGCGGAGGGCGGCCCCGACGCCCCCGACGAGGTCCGCATGATCATGCTGGACAACGTCATGTACATGGACATGGGGGAGAAGCAGGCCGCCGAGATGGACGGCAAGCGCTGGATGAAGATGGACTTCGCCGCCATCGCCGAGGCGTCCGGCGACGCGGAAGTGCAGCAGCAGATGACCAGCGGCCTGGAGAACATGAACCAGGACCCGTCGAAGCAGCTCGCCATGCTGCTGGAGTCGCCGAACCTGAAGCACGTCGGCCCGGAGAAGGTCGACGGCGTCCAGGCGCAGCACTACAAGGGCACGTTGAGCTTCGAGGAGATGGTCGACGCCAACAAGTCCTTCGACATGCTCTCCGCCGAGCAGCGCGAGGACCTGATCGCCAACGTCGAGAAGACGGGCCTGAAGGGCTACGACACCCAGGTCTGGGTCAACGAGGACAACTACCCGGTCAAGATGGTCGTCGGGATGAAGATGGCCCAGGGCACGATGAACATGACGGCCCACTACTCCGACTACGGCGCCGAGGCCGAGGTCCAGGCGCCGCCGGCGAAGGACACCTTCGACCTCATGGAGATGATGCAGGAGCTGGAGGGGCTGGAGGAGGACCCCGAGGCCGGTCTCGACTCCTGACGCTCCCGGGGCGCCCGCTCGGCCGATTTGCCTGACGCCGATCCGTTCCCGTACTCTTCCACGGAAGCCAAAGACCGCTGGTCGTTGCCGTGCGCTCGCAAGAGGGTGCGGTGGCCGAAGGATCCGCTGAACTGCGGACGACCCGCGCAGGTGACTGTGGAAGAGCTCCCGGAATTCGCCGCCGAGCGCGTGCGGAAAACCGGTCGAGCCTCGCCCCGTGCGCCTGCGCCCGGGGCGTTTCGTTTTCCCCAGTCCTCCTTCGGGTCCGCGCGGTCCGAATCACCCGGAAGGAGGCCGAGGCTCTATGGCGAGGCCCGACAAGGCTGCCGCGGTTGCCGAGCTGACGGACAAGTTCCGCAGCTCCAACGCCGCCGTGCTGACCGAGTACCGCGGTCTCACCGTGGCGCAGCTCAAGACGCTGCGTCGTTCGCTCGGTGAGAACGCCCAGTACGCCGTGGTGAAGAACACGCTGACCAAGATTGCGGCCAACGAGGCCGGGATCACGCTGGACGACCAGCTCTTCGCTGGTCCGACGGCGGTCGCCTTCGTCACCGGTGACCCGGTGGAGTCGGCGAAGGGTCTTCGTGACTTCGCCAAGGAGAACCCGAATCTCGTCATCAAGGGCGGTGTCCTTGACGGCAAGGCGCTCTCCGCCGACGAGATCAAGAAGCTCGCGGACCTCGAGTCCCGCGAGGTTCTGCTGTCCAAGCTGGCCGGTGCCTTCAAGGGGAAGCAGTCCCAGGCTGCCTCCGTCTTCCAGGCGCTGCCGTCGAAGCTCGTCCGCACCGTGGACGCGCTGCGCGCCAAGCAGGACGAGCAGGGCGGTGCCGAGTAATTCGGCTCGCTTCCTGACCCCGGCCGCCTAGCGGCAAGGGTCGCAGCGGGCCCGACGTACGCCCGCCTCACCCAGTACATCCGGCACCTGCCGATTTAGTGGAAGGACCGCCATCATGGCGAAGCTCACCCAGGACGAGCTGCTGGCCCAGTTCGAGGAGATGACCCTCATCGAGCTCTCCGAGTTCGTGAAGGCCTTCGAGGAGAAGTTCGACGTCACCGCCGCCGCGGCCGCCCCGGTCGTCGTCGCCGGTGGTGCCGCCGGTGGCGCCGCCGCCGAGGCCGAGCCGGAGAAGGACGAGTTCGACGTCATCCTCGCCGGCGCCGGCGACAAGAAGATCCAGGTCATCAAGGTCGTGCGCGAGCTCACCTCCCTGGGCCTCAAGGAGGCCAAGGACCTGGTCGACGGCGCCCCGAAGCCGGTTCTCGAGAAGGTCAACAAGGAGGCCGCGGACAAGGCCAAGGAGGCCCTCGAGGGCGCCGGCGCCTCCGTCGAGGTCAAGTAAGACCTTCCGGGTCCGTCAGGATCCTCACACGACCCCTCCGGGCGTGTAACGCGTAAGCGCCGAGGAGCGATCATCCATCCGGGTGGTCGCTCCTCGGTGTATCCGGGGGCCCGGCGGCGGCTGCCTTGCGCCCGGGACGGCGGGGGGTATGGTGATCTTCGTTGTGCCTCCACGGGCCGTGAGGATTCGCCCGGTGGCGGGCGGTCCGAGCAAGGGGGGCCTTGACGAACCGCACGCGGCGCGCGATTCTCGGGACGCGTCGTCACAAGGATCCGAATCCGAGGCATGGATCGACGGCAAAGAGGGCAGTATCACCGTGCGTTGAGGGCAGCGCCTTGTCGCAGGAGTTGAGAGCAACGAGGGCCTACACCGGTCTCGTACAACCGCACTGGACATCAGTGTGCCAAGTGGCTACACTGACCCTTTGCGCTGCCTGTTAGCTGTCCCCTGCCCGTCACCAGGGGCATGCCCTCGCTCGAGCACCGACGACCAGATCATCTCCGACCTGGGATGTCTGTCTCTGTGCACGGTGGGGGGCCGGTACGCGCGTAGTGAGTCCGAGCCCTCGGAAGGACCCCCTCTTGGCCGCCTCGCGCAACGCCTCGACCGCGAATACGAACAACGGCGCCAGCACCGCCCCGCTGCGCATCTCCTTTGCAAAGATCAAGGAGCCCCTCGAGGTTCCGAACCTTCTCGCGCTGCAAACCGAGAGCTTCGACTGGCTGCTCGGCAACGACGCGTGGAAGGCTCGCGTCGAGGAGGCTCTGGAGAACGGTCAGGACGTCCCCACCAAGTCCGGTCTGGAGGAGATCTTCGAGGAGATCTCCCCGATCGAGGACTTCTCCGGGTCGATGTCGCTGACCTTCCGTGACCACCGCTTCGAGCCGCCGAAGAACTCCATCGACGAGTGCAAGGAGCGCGACTTCACGTACGCCGCCCCGCTCTTCGTCACCGCCGAGTTCACCAACAACGAGACCGGCGAGATCAAGTCCCAGACCGTCTTCATGGGCGACTTCCCGCTCATGACGAACAAGGGCACCTTCGTCATCAACGGCACCGAGCGTGTCGTGGTGTCGCAGCTGGTCCGTTCGCCGGGTGTCTACTTCGACTCCAGCATCGACAAGACGTCCGACAAGGACATCTTCTCCGCCAAGATCATCCCGTCCCGGGGTGCCTGGCTGGAGATGGAGATCGACAAGCGCGACATGGTCGGCGTCCGCATCGACCGCAAGCGCAAGCAGTCCGTCACCGTCCTCCTGAAGGCGCTCGGCTGGACCACCGAGCAGATCCTCGAGGAGTTCGGCGAGTACGAGTCCATGCGCGCCACCCTGGAGAAGGACCACACCCAGGGCCAGGACGACGCGCTGCTCGACATCTACCGCAAGCTGCGCCCGGGCGAGCCCCCCACGCGTGAGGCCGCGCAGACGCTGCTCGAGAACCTCTACTTCAACCCCAAGCGCTACGACCTGGCCAAGGTCGGCCGCTACAAGGTCAACAAGAAGCTGGGCGCGGACGCTCCGCTGGACGCGGGTGTCCTGACCGTCGAGGACGTCATCTCGACGATCAAGTACCTGGTGAAGCTGCACGCGGGCGAGATCGAGACGGTCGGCGACAGCGGTCAGACGATCGTCGTCGAGACCGACGACATCGACCACTTCGGCAACCGCCGTCTGCGCAGCGTCGGCGAGCTCATCCAGAACCAGGTCCGCACGGGTCTGGCGCGGATGGAGCGCGTCGTGCGCGAGCGCATGACCACGCAGGACGTCGAGGCGATCACGCCGCAGACCCTGATCAACATCCGGCCGGTCGTCGCCTCCATCAAGGAGTTCTTCGGCACCAGCCAGCTGTCCCAGTTCATGGACCAGAACAACCCGCTGTCCGGGCTGACGCACAAGCGTCGTCTGTCCGCGCTCGGCCCGGGTGGTCTCTCCCGTGAGCGGGCCGGCTTCGAGGTCCGTGACGTGCACCCCTCGCACTACGGCCGCATGTGCCCGATCGAGACGCCGGAAGGCCCGAACATCGGTCTGATCGGCTCGCTCGCCACCTACGGCCGGGTCAACGCGTTCGGTTTCGTCGAGACCCCGTACCGCAAGGTCAACGACGGCCAGGTCACCGACACCGTCGACTACCTGACCGCCGACGAGGAGGACCGCTTCGTCATCGCGCAGGCCAACGCGCCGCTGACGGACGACCTCCGCTTCGCCGAGGCCCGCGTGCTGGTCCGCCGCAAGGGCGGCGAGGTCGACTACGTCGGCCCCGAGGACGTGGACTACATGGACGTCTCGCCGCGCCAGATGGTGTCGGTCGCGACCGCCATGATCCCCTTCCTCGAGCACGACGACGCCAACCGTGCCCTCATGGGCGCGAACATGATGCGCCAGGCCGTGCCGCTGATTAAGTCCGAGGCACCGCTCGTCGGCACCGGCATGGAGTACCGCTCCGCCGTCGACGCCGGCGACGTCGTCAAGGCCGAGAAGGCCGGTGTGGTCCAGGAGGTCTCCGCGGACTACATCACCACCGCCAACGACGACGGCACGTACATCACGTACCGCCTGCACAAGTTCGCCCGTTCCAACCAGGGCACCTCGGTCAACCAGAAGGTCATCGTCAACGAGGGCGACCGGATCATCGAGGGCCAGGTCCTGGCCGACGGTCCGGCCACCGAGAACGGCGAGATGGCGCTCGGCAAGAACCTGCTGGTCGCGTTCATGCCGTGGGAGGGTCACAACTACGAGGACGCGATCATCCTGTCGCAGCGCCTCGTGCAGGACGACGTCCTCTCCTCGATCCACATCGAGGAGCACGAGGTCGACGCCCGTGACACCAAGCTCGGCCCCGAGGAGATCACCCGGGACATCCCGAACGTCTCCGAGGAGGTCCTCGCCGACCTCGACGAGCGCGGCATCATCCGCATCGGTGCCGAGGTCATCGCCGGTGACATCCTCGTCGGCAAGGTCACCCCGAAGGGTGAGACCGAGCTGACGCCCGAGGAGCGCCTGCTGCGCGCGATCTTCGGTGAGAAGGCCCGTGAGGTCCGTGACACCTCGCTGAAGGTGCCGCACGGCGAGACCGGCAAGGTCATCGGCGTCCGCGTCTTCGACCGCGAGGAGGGCGACGAGCTTCCCCCCGGTGTGAACCAGCTGGTGCGCGTCTACGTCGCGCAGAAGCGCAAGATCACCGACGGTGACAAGCTCGCCGGCCGGCACGGCAACAAGGGTGTCATCTCCAAGATCCTGCCCATCGAGGACATGCCGTTCCTCGAGGACGGGACCCCGGTCGACATCATCCTCAACCCGCTGGGTGTGCCGTCCCGAATGAACCCGGGACAGGTCCTGGAGATCCACCTCGGCTGGCTCGCCAGCCAGGGCTGGGACGTCTCCGGCCTCGCGGACGAGTGGGCCCAGCGCCTCCAGGACATCAGCGCCGACCGGGTCGAGCCGCGCACCAACGTGGCCACCCCCGTCTTCGACGGTGCCCGTGAGGACGAGCTCACCGGTCTGCTGGAGCACACCATCCCGAACCGCGACGGCGACCGCATGGTCCTCCCGTCCGGCAAGGCGCGGCTGTTCGACGGCCGTTCGGGTGAGCCGTTCCCGGACCCGATCTCGGTCGGCTACATGTACATCCTGAAGCTGCACCACCTGGTCGACGACAAGCTGCACGCCCGCTCGACCGGCCCGTACTCCATGATCACCCAGCAGCCGCTGGGTGGTAAGGCTCAGTTCGGTGGCCAGCGGTTCGGCGAGATGGAGGTGTGGGCACTCGAGGCGTACGGCGCCGCCTACGCGCTCCAGGAGCTGCTGACCATCAAGTCCGACGACGTCACCGGCCGCGTGAAGGTCTACGAGGCCATCGTCAAGGGCGAGAACATCCCCGAGCCCGGCATCCCCGAGTCCTTCAAGGTGCTCATCAAGGAGATGCAGTCCCTGTGCCTGAACGTGGAGGTGCTGTCCAGCGACGGTATGTCCATCGAGATGCGTGACACCGACGAGGACGTCTTCCGCGCTGCGGAGGAGCTCGGCATCGACCTGTCCCGGCGCGAGCCGAGCAGCGTCGAAGAGGTCTGACGGGAGTGCGGCGGGCCTTGATCGCTCAAGGCCCGCCGGCCCCAGGACCCCCGTTTCAGACCCCAAGACTCACGACCCTGAGAGGGATTGACGCATAGTGCTCGACGTCAACTTCTTCGACGAGCTCCGGATCGGCCTGGCCACCGCTGACGACATCCGTCAGTGGAGCCACGGTGAGGTCAAGAAGCCCGAGACCATCAACTACCGCACCCTCAAGCCCGAGAAGGACGGACTCTTCTGCGAGAAGATCTTCGGTCCGACCCGGGACTGGGAGTGCTACTGCGGCAAGTACAAGCGCGTCCGCTTCAAGGGCATCATCTGCGAGCGCTGTGGCGTCGAGGTCACGCGCGCCAAGGTGCGCCGTGAGCGGATGGGCCACATCGAGCTCGCCGCGCCCGTCACGCACATCTGGTACTTCAAGGGCGTCCCGTCGCGCCTCGGTTACCTGCTCGACCTCGCCCCGAAGGACCTGGAGAAGGTCATCTACTTCGCGGCGTACATGATCACGTACGTCGACGAGGAGCGCCGCACCCGCGACCTGCCCTCGCTGGAGGCCCACGTCTCCGTCGAGCGCCAGCAGATCGAGAACCGCCGCGACGCCGACCTCGAGGCCCGCGCCAAGAAGCTCGAGACCGACCTGGCCGAGCTCGAGGCCGAGGGCGCCAAGGCCGACGTGCGCCGCAAGGTGCGCGAGGGCGCCGAGCGCGAGATGAAGCAGCTGCGCGACCGCGCGCAGCGCGAGATCGACCGCCTCGACGAGGTGTGGAACCGGTTCAAGAACCTCAAGGTCCAGGACCTCGAGGGCGACGAGCTGCTCTACCGCGAGCTGCGTGACCGCTTCGGCACGTACTTCGACGGCTCGATGGGTGCCGCGGCGCTGCAGAAGCGCCTGGAGTCCTTCGACCTCGAGGAGGAGGCCGAGAAGCTCCGCGAGATCATCCGTACCGGCAAGGGCCAGAAGAAGACCCGTGCGCTCAAGCGCCTGAAGGTCGTCTCCGCCTTCCTGCAGACGTCCAACAGCCCCAAGGGCATGGTGCTCGACTGCGTGCCGGTCATCCCGCCGGACCTGCGTCCGATGGTGCAGCTGGACGGTGGCCGCTTCGCGACCTCCGACCTGAACGACCTGTACCGCCGCGTGATCAACCGCAACAACCGCCTGAAGCGGCTTCTCGACCTCGGCGCGCCCGAGATCATCGTGAACAACGAGAAGCGCATGCTCCAGGAGGCCGTCGACGCGCTCTTCGACAACGGCCGTCGTGGCCGCCCGGTGACGGGCCCCGGCAACCGTCCGCTGAAGTCGCTGTCCGACATGCTCAAGGGCAAGCAGGGCCGCTTCCGCCAGAACCTGCTCGGCAAGCGCGTGGACTACTCCGCGCGTTCCGTGATCGTCGTCGGTCCGCAGCTGAAGCTGCACCAGTGCGGTCTGCCGAAGGCGATGGCGCTGGAGCTGTTCAAGCCGTTCGTGATGAAGCGCCTGGTCGACCTGAACCACGCGCAGAACATCAAGTCGGCCAAGCGCATGGTCGAGCGCGGCCGCACGGTCGTGTACGACGTGCTGGAAGAGGTCATCGCGGAGCACCCGGTCCTGCTGAACCGTGCGCCCACGCTGCACCGCCTCGGCATCCAGGCCTTCGAGCCGCAGCTGGTCGAGGGCAAGGCCATCCAGATCCACCCGCTCGTCTGCACCGCGTTCAACGCGGACTTCGACGGTGACCAGATGGCCGTGCACCTGCCGCTGTCCGCGGAGGCGCAGGCCGAGGCCCGCATCCTGATGCTGTCCTCGAACAACATCCTCAAGCCGGCCGACGGCCGTCCGGTGACGATGCCGACCCAGGACATGGTCCTCGGTCTGTTCTTCCTCACCACCGACGGCGAGATGCGCGACCTCAAGGGCGAGGGCCGTTCCTTCGCCTCGGTCGCCGAGGCGATCATGGCCTTCGACGCGGGCGAGCTGTCGCTCCAGTCGAGGATCGACGTCCGCTTCCCGGTCGGCACCATCCCGCCGCGCGGCTGGACCCCGCCGGCGCGCGAGGAGGGCGAGCCCGAGTGGCAGCAGGGTGACAGCTTCCGGCTGAACACCACCCTGGGCCGCGCGCTCTTCAACGAGCTGCTGCCCGAGGACTACCCGTTCGTCGACTACGAGGTCGGCAAGAAGCAGCTCTCCGAGATCGTCAACGACCTCGCCGAGCGCTACCCGAAGGTCATCGTGGCGGCGACGCTCGACAACCTGAAGGCGGCCGGCTTCTACTGGGCCACCCGTTCCGGCGTCACCGTCGCCATCTCCGACGTCGTCGTCCCCGAGGCGAAGAAGGAGATCGTCCACGGCTACGAGGCGCAGGACGAGAAGGTCCAGAAGCAGTACGAGCGCGGTCTGATCACCAAGGACGAGCGCACGCAGGAGCTCATCGCGATCTGGACCAAGGCGACCAACGAGGTCGCCGAGGCGATGAACGACAACTTCCCGAAGACCAACCCGATCTTCATGATGGTGAACTCGGGTGCACGAGGCAACATGATGCAGATGCGTCAGATTGCCGGTATGCGCGGTCTGGTGTCGAACGCGAAGAACGAGACGATCCCGCGGCCCATCAAGGCCTCGTTCCGTGAGGGTCTGTCCGTGCTGGAGTACTTCATCTCCACGCACGGTGCCCGTAAGGGTCTGGCGGACACCGCCCTGCGGACCGCCGACTCGGGTTACCTCACCCGTCGTCTGGTCGACGTCTCCCAGGACGTCATCATCCGCGAGGAGGACTGCGGCACCGACCGCGGTCTGCGTCTCAAGATCGCCGGTCGTGGCGCCGACGGCGTGCTGCGCAAGGCGAACGACGTCGAGACGTCCGTGTACGCGCGCTGCCTCGCCGAGGACATCGTGGTCGACGGCCAGGTGCTGGCCCCGGCCGGCACCGACCTGGGCGACGTGCTCATCGAGGAGCTCGTGTCCCGCGGCGTCGAGGAGGTCAAGACCCGCTCGGTCCTGACCTGCGAGTCCGCCGTCGGCACCTGCGCGATGTGCTACGGCCGCTCGCTGGCCACCGGCAAGCTGGTCGACATCGGTGAGGCGGTCGGCATCATCGCCGCCCAGTCCATCGGTGAGCCCGGCACCCAGCTGACGATGCGTACCTTCCACACCGGTGGTGTGGCCGGTGACGACATCACCCAGGGTCTGCCGCGTGTCGTCGAGCTCTTCGAGGCCCGTACCCCGAAGGGTGTCGCCCCGATCTCCGAGGCCTCCGGCCGCGTGCGCATCGAGGAGACCGAGAAGACCAAGAAGATCGTCATCACCCCGGACGACGGCAGCGACGAGACGGCCTACCCGATCTCGAAGCGCGCCCGGCTCCTGGTCAGCGAGGGCGAGCACGTCGAGGTGGGCCAGAAGCTCACCGTGGGTGCCACCAACCCGCACGACGTGCTGCGCATCCTGGGCCAGCGCGCCGTCCAGGTCCACCTGGTCGGCGAGGTCCAGAAGGTGTACAACTCGCAGGGTGTGTCGATCCACGACAAGCACATCGAGATCATCATCCGGCAGATGCTCCGCCGTGTGACGATCATCGAGTCCGGCGACGCCGAGCTGCTGCCCGGTGAGCTGGTCGAGCGCTCGAAGTTCGAGACCGAGAACCGTCGTGTGGTCCAGGAGGGCGGTCACCCGGCCTCCGGTCGTCCGCAGCTCATGGGTATCACCAAGGCCTCGCTGGCGACCGAGTCCTGGCTGTCGGCGGCGTCCTTCCAGGAGACGACCAGGGTCCTCACGGACGCGGCGATCAACGCCAAGTCCGACTCCCTGATCGGCCTCAAGGAGAACGTCATCATCGGTAAGCTCATCCCGGCCGGTACGGGTCTGTCCCGCTACCGCAACATCCGGGTCGAGCCGACCGAGGAGGCCAAGGCCGCGATGTACTCGGCCGTCGGCTACGACGACATCGACTACTCGCCGTTCGGCACGGGCTCCGGCCAGGCCGTTCCGCTGGAGGACTACGACTACGGTCCGTACAACCAGTAAGCGAGCCGCTTGATCCGAGGGGCGGTCACCCCGTACGGGGTGACCGCCCCTCGGCGTTCCCCGGGAACCGGCACGAGGGCCGTTCTCGTCTGTAGCGGTGCCGGAACGTCCGCTCCGGCGCATCATGGAGGGACCCGGCGTGACGGGGGAGGTGGTGTTCGGTGTCGCATTCGCCGTATCCGCAGTGGCAGCCCTGGCAGCAGGGACACGGTGTACCTCAGCCGTGGAGCGGGCAGGCCGCCCCCTCGATGCTGGCCTCGCACGCCGACCGGGAACGGGCCGTGGACGTCCTCAGAGCCGGGTACGGCGAGGGACGGCTGGAGCGGCCCGAGTTCGACCGGCGGGTCGCACGGGCGTACGCGGCGCGCACGGTGGGGGAGCTGACGCTGCTGGTGGCGGACCTGCCCCAGGGGCCCGCGCCGCATCCCGGGCCCGTGACGGCCGTACCGCCGGTGTTCCTGGCGGCGCCCCGGCCGCGGACGAACGGGAAGGCGGTGGGTGCCGCCGTCTGCGGCGGGCTCTGCCTGGTCACCGCCGGCCTCACCGGCATCCCGGCGGTCGTCCTGGGCCACGCGGCGCGTGCCGAGATCGCGCGCACCGGCGAGGACGGGGACGCACTGGCGATGGTCGGACTGGTGCTCGGCTGGCTGTCGGTCGCCGGATGGGCGACTCTGCTGGCTCTGTCCTTCCTCCTGGCGCTCGCGTACGGTTGACGGCCGGTACGCGCCCCATTTGTTTTGACCGCAGCGAATGCGATAGGTACGCTCAGACCTTGTGCCTGGGGTGTGCCCTGGCCTTCGTGCGTGCCTTTTACACCGCACTGAGGGCTGAGAACGGCCACCGCAATCTGCGCTTCTTTCTGCCTTGCGGCGGGAGTCCGCGTGATTCGACACACCCGACCGCGTGGGTCGGTGACGTTCCAGGTTAGCTGTACCCATCGGCACACAGAAACCGGAGAAGTAGTGCCTACGATCCAGCAGCTGGTCCGCAAGGGCCGGCAGGACAAGGTCGAAAAGAACAAGACGCCCGCACTCGAGGGCTCTCCTCAGCGCCGCGGCGTCTGCACGCGTGTGTTCACGACCACCCCGAAGAAGCCGAACTCGGCCCTGCGTAAGGTCGCGCGTGTGCGTCTGACCAGTGGTATCGAGGTCACCGCTTACATCCCGGGTGAGGGACACAACCTGCAGGAGCACTCCATCGTGCTCGTGCGAGGCGGCCGTGTGAAGGACCTGCCGGGTGTTCGCTACAAGATCATCCGCGGTTCGCTCGACACCCAGGGTGTCAAGAACCGCAAGCAGGCTCGCAGCCGTTACGGCGCCAAGAAGGAGAAGTAAGAATGCCTCGTAAGGGCCCCGCCCCGAAGCGCCCGGTCATCATCGACCCGGTTTACGGCTCCCCTCTGGTGACCTCCCTGATCAACAAGGTGCTGCTGAACGGCAAGCGCTCCACCGCCGAGCGCATCGTCTACGGCGCCATGGAGGGTCTGCGCGAGAAGACCGGCAACGACCCGGTCATCACGCTCAAGCGCGCTCTCGAGAACATCAAGCCGACCCTCGAGGTCAAGTCCCGCCGTGTCGGTGGCGCCACCTACCAGGTTCCGGTCGAGGTCAAGCCCGGCCGTGCCAACACGCTGGCGCTGCGCTGGCTGGTCGGTTACTCGCGTGCCCGTCGTGAGAAGACCATGACCGAGCGTCTGCTCAACGAGCTCCTCGACGCCAGCAACGGCCTCGGTGCCGCTGTGAAGAAGCGCGAGGACACGCACAAGATGGCCGAGTCCAACAAGGCCTTCGCGCACTACCGCTGGTAGTCGCAGACCCCATCGAGACCGAGAGAAGACTGAAGCCTTATGGCTACCACTTCGCTTGACCTGGCCAGGGTCCGCAACATCGGGATCATGGCCCACATCGACGCGGGCAAGACGACCACCACCGAGCGGATTCTGTTCTACACGGGCGTCTCCTACAAGATCGGTGAGACGCACGAGGGCTCCGCGACCATGGACTGGATGGAGCAGGAGCAGGAGCGTGGCATCACGATCACCTCTGCTGCGACCACCTGTCACTGGCCGCTCGAGAACATCGACCACACCATCAACATCATCGACACCCCGGGGCACGTCGACTTCACCGTCGAGGTGGAGCGCTCGCTGCGCGTACTCGACGGTGCCGTGACGGTGTTCGACGGCGTCGCCGGTGTCGAGCCGCAGTCCGAGACGGTGTGGCGTCAGGCGGACCGCTACGGCGTTCCGCGCATCTGCTTCGTGAACAAGCTCGACCGCACCGGTGCCGAGTTCCACCGCTGCGTCGACATGATCTCCGACCGTCTGGGCGCGCAGCCGCTGGTCATGCAGCTGCCGATCGGTGCCGAGGCCGACTTCCGGGGCGTCATCGACCTCGTGAAGATGAAGGCCCTGGTCTGGTCCGTCGAGGCGACCAAGGGCGAGATGTACGACACCGTCGACATCCCGGACACCCACGCCGAGGCTGCCGAGGAGTACCGCGGCAAGCTGCTCGAGGCCGTCGCGGAGAACGACGAGGAGCTGATGGAGCTGTACCTCGAGGGCACCGAGCCCTCCGAGGAGCAGCTGTACGCGGCGATCCGCCGCATCACCATCGCGTCCGGCAAGAGCGAGAACACCACCATCACCCCGGTGTTCTGCGGTACCGCGTTCAAGAACAAGGGCGTGCAGCCCCTGCTCGACGCGGTCGTGCGCTACCTGCCCTCCCCGCTGGACGTCGAGGCCATCGAGGGCCACGACGTCAAGGACGCGGAGAAGGTCATCGAGCGCAAGCCGTCGGACGAGGAGCCCCTCGCCGCGCTCGCGTTCAAGATCATGAGCGACCCGCACCTCGGCAAGCTCACCTTCGTCCGCGTGTACTCCGGCCGTCTGGAGTCCGGCACCCAGGTGCTGAACTCCGTGAAGGGCAAGAAGGAGCGCATCGGCAAGATCTACCGCATGCACGCCAACAAGCGTGAGGAGATCGAGTCGGTGGGCGCCGGCGACATCGTCGCCGTCATGGGCCTGAAGCAGACCACCACCGGTGAGACGCTGTCCGACGACAAGAACCCGGTCATCCTGGAGTCCATGGACTTCCCGGCGCCGGTCATCCAGGTCGCCATCGAGCCCAAGTCGAAGGGCGACCAGGAGAAGCTGGGCGTCGCGATCCAGCGCCTGGCCGAGGAGGACCCGTCCTTCCAGGTCCACTCGGACGAGGAGACCGGCCAGACCATCATCGGCGGCATGGGCGAGCTGCACCTCGAGGTGCTGGTCGACCGCATGCGCCGTGAGTTCAAGGTCGAGGCCAACGTCGGCAAGCCGCAGGTCGCGTACCGCGAGACCATCCGCAAGTCGGTCGAGAAGGTCGAGTTCACCCACAAGAAGCAGACGGGTGGTACCGGCCAGTTCGCCCGCGTCATCATCGCGATCGAGCCGATCGAGAGCGGCGACGCCTCGTACGAGTTCGTCAACAAGGTGACCGGTGGCCGCGTGCCGAAGGAGTACATCCCTTCGGTCGACGCCGGTGCGCAGGAGGCCATGCAGTTCGGCATCCTCGCCGGCTACGAGATGACCGGCGTCCGCGTGACGCTGCTCGACGGTGCCTACCACGAGGTGGACTCCTCCGAGCTCGCGTTCAAGATCGCCGGTTCGCAGGCCTTCAAGGAGGCCGCGCGCAAGGCTTCGCCCGTGCTCCTCGAGCCGATGATGGCCGTCGAGGTCACCACGCCCGAGGACTACATGGGTGAAGTCATCGGCGACATCAACTCCCGCCGTGGCCAGATCCAGGCCATGGAGGAGCGGGCGGGTGCCCGCGTCGTGAAGGGCCTCGTGCCGCTGTCGGAGATGTTCGGCTACGTCGGAGACCTCCGCAGCAAGACGTCGGGTCGCGCAAGCTACTCGATGCAGTTCGACTCCTACGCCGAGGTTCCGCGGAACGTCGCCGAGGAGATCATCGCGAAGGCCAAGGGCGAGTAAGGGACTCCGTTCAACGGACTCCGTTCACACGCTTTAGGCTTGACTCCGGAGCCTGCAACGGGCATTCCGCCACCACCGTGGTGGAATGCCCCGGGCCCGGGTTTCCCAGCAAAGATCACCTGGCGCCGATGAGTAAGGCGTACAGAACCACTCCACAGGAGGACCCCAGTGGCGAAGGCGAAGTTCGAGCGGACTAAGCCGCACGTCAACATCGGCACCATCGGTCACATCGACCACGGTAAGACGACCCTCACGGCCGCCATTACCAAGGTGCTGCACGACGCGTACCCGGACCTGAACGAGGCCTCGGCGTTCGACCAGATCGACAAGGCTCCCGAAGAGCGCCAGCGCGGTATCACCATCTCGATCTCGCACGTCGAGTACCAGACCGAGCAGCGTCACTACGCCCACGTCGACTGCCCCGGTCACGCGGACTACATCAAGAACATGATCACCGGTGCCGCCCAGATGGACGGCGCGATCCTGGTGGTCGCCGCCACGGACGGCCCGATGCCGCAGACCAAGGAGCACGTGCTCCTGGCCCGCCAGGTCGGCGTCCCGTACATCGTCGTCGCCCTGAACAAGGCCGACATGGTGGACGACGAGGAGATCCTGGAGCTCGTCGAGCTCGAGGTCCGCGAGCTCCTCTCCGAGTACGAGTTCCCGGGCGACGAGGTTCCGGTCGTCAAGGTCTCGGCTCTGAAGGCCCTCGAGGGCGACAAGGAGTGGGGCAACTCCGTCCTCGAGCTGATGAAGGCCGTGGACGAGTCCATCCCGTCGCCCGAGCGTGACGTCGACAAGCCGTTCCTGATGCCGATCGAGGACGTCTTCACCATCACCGGTCGCGGTACGGTCGTCACCGGCCGCATCGAGCGTGGTGTCCTCAAGGTCAACGAGACCGTCGACATCATCGGCATCAAGCCGGAGAAGACCACCACCACGGTCACCGGCATCGAGATGTTCCGGAAGCTCCTCGACGAGGGCCAGGCCGGTGAGAACGTCGGTCTGCTGCTCCGCGGCATCAAGCGCGAGGACGTCGAGCGCGGCCAGGTCATCATCAAGCCGGGCTCGGTCACCCCGCACACCGAGTTCGAGGCCCAGGCCTACATCCTGTCGAAGGACGAGGGTGGCCGCCACACCCCGTTCTTCAACAACTACCGCCCGCAGTTCTACTTCCGTACGACGGACGTGACCGGCGTCGTGACCCTCCCCGAGGGCACCGAGATGGTCATG
Organism: Streptomyces viridosporus; assembly: GCF_002078235.1. Lineage (GTDB taxonomy): Bacteria > Actinomycetota > Actinomycetes > Streptomycetales > Streptomycetaceae > Streptomyces > Streptomyces viridosporus. The sequence continues at coordinate 8,279 of NZ_MSGP01000291.1, read as the reverse complement.
CCGGGTGACAACACCGAGATGAAGGTGGAGCTCATCCAGCCCGTCGCCATGGAGGAGGGCCTGAAGTTCGCCATCCGTGAGGGTGGCCGGACCGTGGGCGCCGGCCAGGTCACCAAGATCAACAAGTGAGCTTGCTGATCTGACCTGGTAGCTCCACCGCGAGCACCTGAAGGGGCCCGCACGACTTCGGTCGTGCGGGCCCTTTCGCCGTCCGGATCCTGTCGGCCTCGCGTTCTCCCGGTCGCTCTCCCGGTCCCGGACGGCTCCGAGCACTCCGGGCGGAGGCCGTTCCCCGGTGGTCGGACGGGCCGACGGACCCGGGGGCGCGGTGTCCGACGTCGCACAAGACCCTGCCCCGGGCGCGCCGCTGTGGCGTGCCCGGGGCAGGGCCGTTCCCCCCGTCGGGGTGGTCAGTGGTGGCTCACACGCGCTGCCACAGCGCCGGGACGTTCGGCGGTTCCCAGCCGGCCTGGGCCTGGTGGCTCTGGAGGCAGCGGTAGGTGGCGCCGCCGTAGGTCACCGTGTCGCCCGGCTGGTAGACGGTGCCGGCCGACCAGGTGCCGCCGGCGGGCGGGGGCTCCTCGCCGCCGCCGTCACTGTTCGTCTTCAGGGTGAGGCCGTAGGTCTGGAGCAGCGGGTTGATCGGCTGGAAGTACGTCGTGCCGCCGCTGCTGCAGTTGCCCGAGCCGCCCGAGGTCACGCCCTGGGCCTGGCTGCCGGAGATGTAGGAGCCGCCCGAGTCGCCGGGCTCGGCGCACACCGAGGTGCGGGTGACGCCGGTGATGGTGCCCTCGGGGTAGGTCACGCTGGTGTTCAGTTGCTGGATGACCCCGCAGTGCCAGCCGGTGGTGGAGCCGGAACGGCAGACGGAGGAGCCGACCGGAGCCTGCGTCGACCCGGTCACCTGGACGTTCTGGCCGCCCGCGCCCTTGACGTACGGCGTCGCCGTCCAGTTGGTGTCGGTGGCCACCCAGGCCATGTCGCGCCCCGGGAAGGTGGAGCCCTGGAAGGTGCCCTGGGCGACCCGGTTGTGGCCGCTGGTGCTCGCCCCGGCCCGACCGCAGTGGCCGGCGGTGGCGTAGCCCTGCTGGGTGCCCTTGGTGACGGGGAAGCCGATCGAACAGCGGCCGCTGTTGTTGATGTAGTAGGCCTCGCCGCCGCGCAGGTCGTAGAACGGGCGGGGGCGCTCGGCCGACTTCTCGATGCGGAGGAGGGACGCGTCGACCCCGGCGGCCGAGACGAGGGCGCGGGCCGCGGACGTCCGTACCGCCTGCACGACGACCTTGTTCGTGCGGACGTCGACGTACCGGACGGGGGCGTCGGTGGTGCCGGTGCGGGCCGCCGCCCGGTCCAGGCGGGCCTTGGCGGCGTCCAGGTCGGCCAGGGAGTGGCGGACGACGTCGGCCTCGGCGCCCTGCGCCTCGATGGTCCGCACGTCGCGGGCGTCCGTCGTGGCCACGGTCAGCGTGCCGGACTCGGCTCCGCGCACCCAGGCGCCCGCGAAGTCGGAGCCCAGGGCGGCGCGCAGGCGGCCCGCCGTGGCACCTGCCTCCGCCTCGTTCGCCAGGCGGCGCTCCGCCTGCTGTCGGTCCAGACCCAGGTCGCGCTCCATGGACTTGAGCAGGGCGGGCGGGACGGCGTCGGTGCGCAGCGTCTCGGCGGCCGAGGCAGGGGTGGGGGACGTGGCGGCGGCCGGCCCGGCGCTCGCGGAGCCGCTGAGCCCGGCCACGAGCAGGCCGGCCGCCGCCACGAGCGCGGCGCCCGCGGCTCTGGCCCTGGTGTGTCGTCGGAGCATGGGGGACATGCGGGATCTCCTCGGTTTCGGTGGGGAGGTGCCGAAACCGTAGGAAGGGCCGACCGGCAGCCGTAAGACGTCGGCCGGCCCCCTCCCCGGCGTTATGGAACGTGCGGAGCCACCGGTGGGTGCGGGGCCGGGGCGCGGTGGGCCGAGAGCCACAGCGTGTAGCTCTCGCTGCCCGCCGCCACGCCCGCGTGCGCCAGCCGGGCCTGGGCCAGCACGGTGGCGGCGGCCTCCTCGCGCTGTGTCGTCGCGTGCCAGCCCAGCAGGTGCCGCCAGGTCAGCGGGGTGCCGGTGAGCGGCAGGGTGGTGATCCCGGGCGTGGTCGGGAAGGTCGCCCGGCACGTCCCGACCGCCCGGCCCACCTGCACCAGATGGACCAGGGAGGCGGTGTCGGTCTCGTACATGCGGCGCGGGGTGAAGCCGGCGCGGGTGCAGGCGGCGGTGAAGCAGTCGCCGAAGCAGCCGTCGCCGGGCACGCAGGCCCACTCCTCGTCGGCCAGTTCGGCCAGGTCCAGTTCCGTCCGGTGGGCCAGCGGATGCGCGTCCGGCACCATGACGAAGACCGGGTCCACCGCGACCTCCCGCCAGACCAGTGCCCCGGCGCCGGGAGGGGGAGCGGAGCCGCAGGTGCCGGCGAGCGCGAAGTCCAGCCGTCCCTCGGTCAGCAGGTCCGCCAGCTCCCGCTCGGACCAGGACGTGCACGTCGTCACCCGCGCGTCGGGCACCGCGTCCGCCAGCCGGTCCACCAGCGCGCCCAGCAGCGGGCCGTGGGTGCCGCCCAGCCGGAGGGCGGAGGTCGCGTGCGGAGTGCGGGCGAACCGCGTCGCCTCCCGCTGCAGTTCGGTGACCGCGGGCAGCACGATCCGGGTGCGTTCCAGTACGAGTTCACCGAGCGCCGTGACCCGTACGCCGTGCCGGCCGCGCTCGAACAGCTCACCGCCCAGGGCGCGTTCGATCCGCTTGAGCTGTGCGCTCAGCGCGGGCTGCGCCAGGCCCAGGTCGGTCGCCGCCCTGGTGAGGCTGCCCGCGTCCGCGATCGCCCGGATCGTTCTCAGATGCCGCAACTCCAGCTCCATGAGGGGAGCTTGCGGCGTGGAGGGGGCGGGGGCAAGGGGTTGGTACGGACCTGATGAGGGGAGGGCCGACCGGACGGGCCGCGGCCACGACCGCCCGGCCGGGGGACCGCAACCACGACCGCCCGGCCGGGGAGGATCACCCCTTGCGCACCACCGCCGCGTAGGTCCCGCTGAGGACGCCCTCCTGGCCGGGGACCGGCTCCCCGAGTTCCGGGTGCCAGTCCTCGGCCGCCACGATGCCGGGGGCCACGGGCTCCAGGCCGTCGAAGAAGCGGGCGAACCGGTCCCGGCTGCGCATGTCCATGGTGAGCCCGCCCGCCCGGTACAGGTCGACGACCTTCCGCGAGGCCTCCTCCGGATGGAAGTCGGGGGTGAGGTGGGACATGATCAGGCAACTGCCGGGAGCCAGTTCCTTCTTGAGACGCTCCACCAGTTCGTAGGCCCCGTCCTCGTCACCGATGAAGTGCAGCAGTGCGATCAGGGAGAGCGCGACCGGCCGGTCGAAGTCCAGTGTCCCGCGGGCGCGTTCGAGGATGGCGTCGGTGTCGCGGGCGTCCGCCTGCACGTAGTCGACGGACCTTTCGGGGGTGCCCCGGAGCAGCGCTCCCGCGTGGGCCGGCACGATCGGGTCGTTGTCGCAGTACACGACCCGTGCCTCGGGGGCGACCTCCTGGGCCACCTGGTGCAGGTTCGGCCCCGTCGGGATGCCGGTCCCGATGTCGAGGAACTGGCGCACCCCCCGGCCGGCCGCCCAGCGGGTGGCGCGGTGCACGAAGGCCCGGTTCATCCGGGCCATGACCGGGATGACCGGCGCGAAGGACACGAGCTGCCGGCCCAGTTCCTCGTCCACCGGGTAGTTGTCCTTGCCGCCGAGGAACCAGTCGTACATCCGCGCGGGATGCGGCTGCCGGTGTCGATCCGTAGGGGGGCGTCCACGCCCGCGTCCTGCTGATCCATCGTCATTCCCCTTGCCACGCTCGGGAGTTGACCGGTGATCGCGCTCGTCACGACAGCCGGCCCCGGGTCGGCACGGTGCGCCGGACGCCCTTCGCGCGGGCGGAACTCCGCACGGGTATTGACGCGCCGCTCGGTCGGACCTTAGCGTCCGCCCCATCCCTAATGTTTCGTCTATGAATTCGAAACATTCGAGAACGGATGGAGTGAGACTCCCCGCATGAGATCCCTTCGCTTCGCCACCGTGACACTCGCCACCGCCGCCCTGTGCCTGCCGCTCACGACGGGCGCGGCCACGGCCGCCCCGCCGGCCGACCGGAAGGCTCCGCCGCACTCCCACGCCGCGCCCGACCGGCTGCGCTCGGCCGCTCCCGAGGGCTTCTTCGTGGGCACCGCCGTGGCGGGCGGCGGCCACCACCTCTCGCAGGACTACCCGGACCCGTTCACGCACGACAAGGAGTACCGGAGGATCCTGGCGCGCCAGTTCGGCTCGGTCTCCCCCGAGAACCAGATGAAGTGGGACTTCATCCACCCCGAGCGGGACCGCTACGACTTCGGGCAGGCGGACGCCATCGTCAGGTTCGCCGAGCGCAACCGCCAGGTCGTGCGCGGCCACACCCTGCTGTGGCACAGCCAGAACCCGGAGTGGCTGGAGAAGGGCGACTTCTCCGCGGAGGAACTGCGCGCCCTCCTGCGCGAGCACATCACCACCGTCGTCGGCCGCTACGCCGGCCGGATCCAGCAGTGGGACGTCGCGAACGAAATTTTCGACGACCAGGGCAGGCTGCGCACCCAGGACAACATCTGGATCCGCGAACTGGGCCCGGGCATCGTCGCCGACGCCTTCCGGTGGGCCCACGAGGCCGATCCCGAGGCGAAGTTGTTCTTCAACGACTACAACGTCGAGAGCGTCAACGCGAAGAGCGACGCCTACCACGCCCTCGTCCAGGACCTGCTCGCGCAGGGCGTGCCCGTGCACGGCTTCTCCGTCCAGGCCCACCTGAGCACGCGCTACGGCTTCCCGGGCGACCTGGAGGACAACCTGCGCCGGTTCGACGCGCTCGGCCTGGAGACGGCCGTCACCGAACTGGACGTCCGCATGGACCTGCCGGAGAGCGGCGTGCCCACCAAGGCGCAGGAGCGCAAGCAGGCCGACTACTACCGGCGCGTGCTCCAGGCGTGCCTGGCCGTCGACGGCTGCAACTCGTTCACCATCTGGGGCTTCACCGACAAGTACTCGTGGGTGCCGGTGTTCTTCGAGGGCGAGGGCTTCGCGAACGTCATGACCGAGGACTTCGCCCGCAAGCCCGCCTTCTACGCCCTGCGGGACACCCTGAAGGAGGCGGCGCGGAAGGACCGCGGGCACCGGCGGGGGTGAGGCGCGCCGGTTCCGCCCGGCCGCTCCCCGTCTCCTCCCCGACGGGGGAGTGCCCCGTACCGGTTCGAGCCGGGCCGGTACGGGGCACGGCCGCGGCGGGGCCGCGCGGGGTCACTGCCGGTCCGGTGTTCTCCGCCGGGGTGCGACGGGCCGTCTCACCAGACTCCTTCGACGACCTCGTCGAGGACGAGATTCCACTGCGACCGGTCGTTCTCGAAGGGGAGCGGGTCGAAGGCTCCGATCCGCGCGCGCAGCCGATCGACCTGCTCTTCGACATCGGAGTCGTCCCGCTCGTGCTCGTCGAACCTCTTGAACAGAAGCAGGGCGTGCACGAGGGATTCGACGTCACGGTGGAGTTGTGTGTACGAGTCCAGGGGCTCGCCCTCACCGAACGCGTACACCTTCCCGCTCTCGGGGTCGAGGGCGAGGAGGGATGCGGCGAAGTGGGCGAGTACCAGCCAGGCCCGGCATTCCTCGGGCAGGGTTCCGTTCTCGGGCCCGAACCACTCGGCCAGGGCGATCGACTCCTCCTGGCCGACGCCGGCCTTCGATGTGAAGTACACGTCGTCCGGGAGGCCGACCCCGCTGAGGAAGTCCGCGGTGCGGACGTCGAGGCGGTTGCCCGGGGCCGTGTGGCGCGGGAAGTACACGACGCCCGCCAGGCCGAACGCGTCGAGGAGTTCGTCCGAGGAGACCGCGAAACTCACGGGGCCCTCAACTCCGCGGTGAAGAAGACACGGTGCACCCACGCCGCGCAGTAGTGCCCCGGCGTCGTGCACGGCTCCGGCTCGCGGTACACCCGGCGCACCCGTTCCGCGGCCACGCCCTCCCGCTCCAGCCGCCGCCAGAGGAGTTCCCCCGGATGCGCGCGCCCGGGCCCGGTCGCCTCGGTGGCGATCTGCTCGCGGCCCGCGTCGTCGAGATACTCGAAGGCGGCGGAGAACGGGGAGTCGAGGGTGTGGCGCACGTCGTCAGGGTGTCCTCTTCACCGGGCGCGCGGAAGTACGGTGCCACGTGCGCCGGCACGCGGACCTCTTCCAGCAGCGTTCGTGCGGACCCGGGCAGCCGTACCCCCGTACGCGCCGGCCCGGCCGAACCGGTGCGGGTCGTCCCGGCCGAAGTGCGCAAGGGCCGTGCTGGGGGCGGGAGTTGACATGGAAGTGCCTCACGGGGGCTGACAGGCGGACGACGCCCATGACGAGGCGATAGGCCGCAGGGCGTCTCGGGCCGACGGGAACCGGGCCGGACGGGCGGCGGGGCACCGGGGCAGGGCCGCCGCCTGCGGTGCCGTCCCCGGCCCTCCGTCGTACCGAGCACCCGCCCGTCGTCGTACCGGGTCTCCACCCGTCGTCGCGCCCTGCCCCGATCGGTGCCCGACCGCGCCCCGGCGCCCCGGCAGCGCCGTCGGGGAAGCGGAAGGGGCGATGTGCGGATATGGTCGGGTATGGCGGGTCAGGGGCGGACCTGGTCCCGTCATCCCGCGTTCCGTACAGTAGGTCTCAGATAGCGGACCATCGTGCGGCCTCTTGCCGTTCCGGTTTACACAGGGGTAACACTGGAAAGCCGGCCGTCCCTCGTGCAATCACTCCGAGCGGCCGCTGTCCTGCGCGCGGCAATGGCGCCGAGCGCCCATCACCGGACCGTTGCCCGGTGTCAGCCGCGCCAGAAAGGGACCCTGTGGCCACACGACCCGACCCCAAAAACTCGCTCGACCAGTTGCGCGCCGAGATCGAGCGCCGTAATCCGGCGGAGCCCGAGTTCCACCAGGCCGCGCGCGAGGTGCTGGACACGCTCGCCCCGGTGCTCACGGCCCGTCCCGAGTACGCCGAGCCCGGCCTGGTGGAGCGGCTCGTCGAGCCGGAGCGGCAGATCATCTTCCGGGTGCCGTGGCAGGACGACAATGGCCGGGTCCACGTCAACCGCGGCTTCCGGATCGAGTTCAACAGCGCCCTCGGCCCGTACAAGGGCGGCCTGCGCTTCCACCCCTCCGTGAACCTCGGGATCATCAAGTTCCTCGGCTTCGAGCAGATCTTCAAGAACGCGCTGACCGGTCTCGGCATCGGCGGCGGCAAGGGCGGCAGCGACTTCGACCCGCAGGGGCGCAGCGACGCGGAGGTCATGCGCTTCTGCCAGTCCTTCATGACCGAGCTGTACCGGCACATCGGTGAGTACACCGACATCCCGGCCGGTGACATCGGCGTGGGCGCCCGTGAGATCGGCTACCTGTTCGGCCAGTACCGGCGGATCACCAACCGCTGGGAGGGCGGCGTGCTGACCGGCAAGAGCGCCGGCTGGGGCGGCTCGCTGATCCGCCCGGAGGCGACCGGGTACGGCAACGTGCTGTTCGCGGAGGCGATGCTGCGCGGGCGCGGCGAGGACCTGGAGGGCCAGACGGCGGTCGTCTCCGGCTCCGGGAACGTCGCGATCTACACCATCCAGAAGCTGGCGGCCCTCGGCGCCCACCCGGTGACCTGCTCCGACTCCAGTGGCTACGTCGTCGACGAGAAGGGCATCGACCTGGACCTGCTGCGCCAGGTCAAGGAGGTCGAGCGCGGCCGGGTGAGCGACTACGCGGAGCGCCGGGGCGCCTCCGCCCGGTTCGTGCCCGGCGGGCGGGTCTGGGAGGTCCCGGCCGACGTCGCCCTGCCGTCCGCGACCCAGAACGAGCTGAACGCCGCCGACGCCGCCCTCCTCATCCGCAACGGCGTGAAGGCGGTCTCCGAGGGCGCGAACATGCCCACGACGCCGGAGGCCGTGCAGTTGCTCCAGCAGGCCGGCGTCGCCTTCGGCCCCGGCAAGGCGGCCAACGCGGGCGGGGTCGCGGTCAGCGCCCTGGAGATGACGCAGAACGCCTCGCGCACCTCGTGGAAGGCCGACCAGGTCGAGAACGAGCTGGCCTGCATCATGACCGACATCCACACCACCTGTGCCGAGACCGCCGAGCGCTACGGCTCCCCCGGCGACTACGTGACCGGCGCGAACATCGCCGGTTTCGAGCGGGTGGCGGACGCGATGCTGGCGCAGGGCGTCATCTGACGAGAGCCGGTGGGGGAGGCCGGGAGGGACCCGC
>NZ_MSGP01000290.1:778-1124 GCF_002078235.1 Streptomyces viridosporus | reverse complement strand
CCGGCAGCAGACGGGTCAGGTCCCGCGTCCGGTAGCGGACGATCGGCATCGCCTCCTTGGTCAGCGAGGTGAAGACCAGCTCGCCCCGCTCGCCCTCCGGGAGGACCTCGCCGGTGACCGGGTCGACGACCTCCGGGAAGAAGTGGTCCTCCCAGATGTGCAGGCCGTCCTTGGTCTCCACGCACTCCTGCGCGACGCCCGGCCCGATCACCTCCGACAGCCCGTATATGTCGACCGCGTCGATCGCGAACCGCTCCTCGATCTCCTGCCGCATCCGCTCCGTCCAGGGCTCCGCGCCGAAGATCCCCACGCGCAGGGAGGTCCCGCGCGGATCGACGCCCTGCCG
>NZ_MSGP01000290.1:0-743 GCF_002078235.1 Streptomyces viridosporus | reverse complement strand
GCCCTGCCGCTCGAACTCGTCGAGCAGCGTGAGCATGTAGGACGGGGTGACCATGATGACCGTGGGCTCCAGGTCCTGGATCAGCCGCACCTGGCGGGACGTCATCCCGCCGGAGGCGGGGATCACCGTGCAGCCGAGTCGCTCGGCGCCGTAGTGGGCGCCCAGGCCGCCGGTGAACAGTCCGTAGCCGTAGGCCACATGGACCGTGTCGCCGGGACGGCCGCCCGCGGCGCGGATCGAACGGGCCACCATGTCCGCCCACAGGGACAGGTCGCCCTCGGTGTAGCCGACGACCGTGGGGCGTCCGGTGGTGCCGCTGGAGGCGTGGATGCGGCGGATGCGGTCGCGCGGCACGGCGCACATGCCGTAGGGGTAGTGCTCCCGCAGGTCCGCCTTGGTGGTGAACGGGAACCGGGCCAGGTCGGAGAGCGAGCGGCAGTCGTCCGGGTGGACGCCCGCCTTGTCGAACGACGCGCGGTAGAACGGCACGTTGTCGTACGCGTGCCGCAGCGAGGCCCGCAGCCGCTCGAGCTGGAGCGCCCGCAGCCCTTCCGCGTCGAGCCGTTCCGCCGGGTCCAGCAGGTCCGCCGCCTCCGTCATCGGCACCTTCCCCTCACCTGTCGCGCCTGTCGTCGCTGTCGCACCGATCCGGTCGACCGATCATTCGGTCGACCCTCCGGGATCAGTAATCCAGGCCATCCGGCCCAGGGCAAGACCCGGGCCTGCACATTTTCCGCGTCGGC
>NZ_MSGP01000029.1 GCF_002078235.1 Streptomyces viridosporus | reverse complement strand
TCGGCGACGCTGTGGTCACGCGTGGGCACCGGCGTGCCGTCCACGATCAGCACCGTGTCCTTGCGGAACCGCTTGCGCTGCTGCAGGGCGAGCGCCGGTCCGAGGTGGTCGATGATGCGGTCAGCCGCGGACTTCGACACCCCGAACAGCGGGGCCAGTTGGCGCAGGGTGAGGTTGGTCCGCCAGTACGCCGCGACCAGCAGGACCCGGTCCTCCAGCGGCAGGCTCCACGGCCGGCCCCTGCGGACCGGGTCGGCGCCCTCGCGCCGCAGCGCGGTGATCAGTTTGCCGAACTGACGTGGGCTCAGCCCGGTGAACGGGGCTATCCAGGACGGCTCCGCCGCCGTGATCACACCAGACACACCATGATCATCTCACCCGTGACCAGCAGTTACGGGACAGCGCTTAGAGCATGACGAGGAGGCGGGTGCCCTTTTTCAACTTACGGTTGACCGACTTGCTCTGAATGAAGACGTGAAGGTCGGGGTTGTGGCCGGCCTTCACCGAGAGCGTGCCATTGGTGCGACCGTCGGCACCGAACAGCAGCTCACGCGCATCGGGGCCGCCGTAGACCAGCTCGCTGGACTTCTCGAAAACTGCCACTTCCTTGCTGGCCTGCACGGAGACCCGGGCGCCAAGCTGGTAGTACGCCATCCCGGTGACATACGTGTGGTTCTTCGACTGCACGAAGTCGCGAATCTGCATGCCGTCGTGCTCATCCTTGACCTCGTACAGCTTGTACTTCGCCGAGTCGAGCGGCGTGAGGGCGGACTTCACCGTGGTCATGTCGAGACCCTGGCCGACGGCGAACAGGTTCTTCGTACCGCGCACCCCTTGCTCCCGGTCCTGCAAGAACCTCGTGGCGGCCGTCTTGACGGTGCCGATCGCCTCTTCGACGCCCTGGGCCGAGTCGGCGTCCCAGATCGAGATGTTGCCCGTCGGGAAGCCGTACTGCTGAGCGGTGCGCTTGGCCAGGGAGTTCGGCACCATGATGGCCGAGGTCCAGTGATCCGGCAGGCTGTTCAGCTTGTCCGCGATCCTGCCCCGCCACTCGTCCAGGACGGCGCGGCCGTCGGGAAGGTGGTCGTGGCGCGAGCCCGTCCTGTCCGCGCCGGAGGCGTTTTCCTCGCCGTCGGTGACGACGACCTGGAGGAAGCTGTGCTCGCCGTACTCCTCCCATATGTGGCCGAGGTCGTCGAGCGCCTTCACCGACGCCTGGATCAGCGCGGTCGCGCCGTTCTCGACGGTGTACAGGCCCCGCATGGACGGCAGGTGCTTCACGTCCATGTCCCACACCAGGTTCTCGACCAGGTGGTCGAAGGCGTAGAGGCTGATCCGGGTCTCGTGGCCGAGCCTGTCGGACTCCTCCTGCAGCCCCTTCACGAACTCGTCCACCACACGGATGAGTTGCTCCGAATGACCCCTCATTGAGCCGGACTTGTCGATGACGAGAGCGACGTGGTTCACGAAGTGCTTCTTGAGTCGGTCCTTTACCGTTGCGCTCATCGCGCCGATCCCCTTCCGTTCGTTCCCCGTGGGGCCGCGACGGCGCCCTGCGGAGACATGGCTTCCTGATGAAGGCGTGCCAGTCGGTGTTCCAGCCTGTCCAAGTCGTCGAGCGTCGGCGTGAACCGGTGGCGGACGGGTGCCACGGGCATCACGGAACGCCCTCTTCCGTCGGCGGACGTCTCCTTCCGGGCGCGCGCAACCCGGTGGGGCATCCGGTCCGTTCGGATGATGGCTTCACTGTAGGGAGCAGCACTGACAAAGCAGGGGGTGGACGGCCGCGGCCGCCTTCCGGCGAGGCACGGCGAGGCAGCGCGGCTCCCGGGGCCTTGCGGGGTTGTCGGCGAGGACGGAGCGCCGGTTATTACGCTGCGTGAAGTTCTGGCCGATGGGAAGCGGGTGGGGCGATGTCCCGTGGAAGGGGGTGAAGGGTCGGTCGCGAGGAGGTGGAGCGGGGGTGGTGGCAGTGGGGGAGGCAAGGGCTCCCTGGCCGCCGAGGTCTTCGTGTGGCCGCTTGTGACCAGCTCAGATCGTTTTCTTTCCGCTTAAGGTCCCCCGCTCGAAAGGGTTATCGGTCTGTCGTACGAAACCTCATACCAGAGCGGGATGCTGTCCGTATGAGTTTGTCAACTGCCCACCGCACATGATGCGGTGACGACTACGGTGAGTGTCGGTCGGGCGGCGCGTGGCCGACCCCTTCGGCCTTCCCGGGCCCTCCCGACCGGTACGGCGACACACCGCTGACGACGCGGGTCCGACGGGCGCACCGCGCCACCGGACCGTGTCGGTCGGTGTCGATCAGGTCGGAGCAGGGAGCGGGGACGGGCAGTGCAGGCACAAGGTGGACGAGGGAGCCGGCGGGGCGACGGGCCCCGCCACCGGGGCCCGTCAGGCGCCCCGGGCACGACCGGCACACCGGCGTCCACCGGCACCACGGTCGCGGCCCGCGAGCCCGGCCGCACCGCCATGCGCTCCCCCGGAGCCCGGAACCGGCGGACCGGTCCGAGGGCGCCGGGGCCCGGCCTCCGCGTTCCGGCCGCCCGCCCGGACCGGCGCGAGGGCGGACGGCACGGGCGGTCGCCCGCCCGGACCGCCCCCGCGCTGCCCGAGACGCACATACGGCCCCAGTTGCTGCGCCTCGCCGTCCTCCCGCCCACCGCGGTGGTCCTCAGCGCCTGTGCGGCCGTGCTGTTCACCGTCCGCTCGAGCGGAGTGCGGCCGGACCCCGCCCTGTGGGGCGTGCTCGGCGGCGCGATGTCGGTGGCGCTCGCCGGCATCGTCATCGCCGCCGTGGCCGCCGACCGCGCCGCCCGGTCCGTGCACGACCGCCTCGACGCGCTGCGCCGCAGCACCGCCCGGCGCGAGGCCGACCTGCGCGCCCTCGTCGAGGGGCTGCGCCGCGGGGACGACCCGCCCCCGCCCCGGCGGCACGGGGGACCGGCTGGGGACGCCGACGACTTCGACCTGCTCGCCGCTGATCTCGCCCGCGCGCACGACGGTGCCGTCACCGCCGTCGTGCAGGCGTCCCGGCTCTCCAGCCAGACGGGCAGCGAACAGAAGCTCGAGGTGTTCGTCAACCTCGCCCG
>NZ_MSGP01000289.1 GCF_002078235.1 Streptomyces viridosporus | reverse complement strand
GGGGCGTCCATGAGGCCGCCCGCGCCGATCGCGGCCAGGTCCAGCTCCAGCGAGCCCCACTCGAGCCAGTCCAGCAGCCCCGGCAGTTCCTCCGCGCTGCCCGCGGCCACCAGCAGCCGCATCCGGCCGCCCTGCGCCGCCACCGGGAACCCCCGGCCGGCGCGCCCCAGGCGCTCCAGCGCCGCGTGCCCCGCCTCGGCCGGCAGGTCCAGGACGTCGAAGCGTTCCCCCACCGCCAGGCGCACCGGGCGACCGGGCACCGTCGGCCAGCCCAGCGCGTTCTCGTACCAGAGCCGGACCTCGTCGCTTGGCTCGCCCGGCTCGAGCGGCGGGCGGACGGCCGGCCGGCGGACGGGCGGGGTCGGGTCGGGGACGGTGCCAACCATGTCCGACGCAACCGCCGGGAGACGCTCCGGGTTACGCTGAGTGGCGCTAAGTGTCCGCAGAGTGTCGAACAGGGGGGCGTGCGGGGGTTGTGCGGAGGCGCAAGGTTGTTCGCCCGTAGCGGAGGGAACCCGTGCACTCGGCATGGACCGTCCGTAGCAGCGGGTAAGACATCCCTAGTGGGAGGGGTCGACACGCAGGGCGGCGGGCTTTCCGTTCGCCATGGGCGTACTGGCGAAGGGGCTAACTGCCTGGCCTGCGGGAACATCGTCTCGCACCATCGGGTTGGAGCAGATGTCGGCGTTCGGGGTCAGGAGGCCATCGACGGTGTCGGCAGTTGGAATGAGCGGTCCCCGCTTGCGGGACTAAGCTGCGGAAGGACAGGGAGGGGAAGTTCCCCTTACTGCCTGACCGCTCTGAGGAGCGATTAACGATGTTCGAGAGGTTCACCGACCGCGCGCGGCGGGTTGTCGTCCTGGCTCAGGAAGAAGCCCGGATGCTCAACCACAACTACATCGGCACCGAGCACATCCTCCTGGGCCTGATCCACGAGGGTGAGGGTGTCGCCGCCAAGGCCCTTGAGAGCCTCGGGATTTCGCTCGAGGCGGTCCGCCAGCAGGTGGAGGAGATCATCGGCCAGGGGCAGCAGGCGCCGTCCGGCCACATCCCCTTCACCCCCCGTGCCAAGAAGGTCCTGGAGCTGTCGCTCCGCGAGGCCCTTCAGCTGGGTCACAACTACATCGGCACGGAGCACATCCTGCTCGGCCTGATCCGCGAGGGCGAGGGCGTCGCCGCCCAGGTCCTGGTCAAGCTGGGCGCAGATCTGAACCGCGTGCGGCAGCAGGTGATCCAGCTGCTCTCCGGTTACCAGGGCAAGGAGACCGCCACCGCCGGCGGTCCTGCCGAGGGCACCCCCTCCACGTCCCTGGTCCTCGACCAGTTCGGCCGGAACCTCACCCAGGCCGCCCGTGAATCCAAGCTCGACCCGGTCATCGGGCGCGAGAAGGAGATCGAGCGGGTCATGCAGGTGCTGTCCCGCCGTACCAAGAACAACCCGGTGCTGATCGGTGAGCCCGGCGTCGGCAAGACCGCCGTCGTCGAGGGCCTCGCCCAGGCCATCGTCAAGGGCGAGGTGCCCGAGACCCTCAAGGACAAGCACCTCTACACCCTGGACCTCGGTGCCCTGGTGGCCGGCTCCCGCTACCGCGGTGACTTCGAGGAGCGCCTGAAGAAGGTGCTCAAGGAGATCCGCACCCGCGGCGACATCATCCTGTTCATCGACGAGCTGCACACGCTGGTCGGTGCGGGTGCCGCCGAGGGCGCCATCGACGCGGCGAGCATCCTCAAGCCGATGCTGGCCCGCGGTGAGCTGCAGACCATCGGTGCCACCACGCTGGACGAGTACCGCAAGCACCTGGAGAAGGACGCGGCCCTGGAGCGCCGCTTCCAGCCGATCCAGGTCGCGGAGCCGTCCCTGCCGCACACCATCGAGATCCTCAAGGGCCTGCGTGACCGGTACGAGGCGCACCACCGCGTCTCCATCACCGACGAGGCCCTCGTCCAGGCCGCCACCCTGGCCGACCGGTACATCTCGGACCGCTTCCTGCCGGACAAGGCGATCGACCTGATCGACGAGGCCGGCTCCCGGATGCGCATCCGCCGGATGACCGCGCCGCCGGACCTGCGCGAGTTCGACGAGAAGATCGCCGGTGTCCGCCGGGACAAGGAGTCCGCGATCGACTCGCAGGACTTCGAGAAGGCCGCCTCCCTGCGCGACAAGGAGAAGCAGCTCCTGGCCGCCAAGGCGAAGCGGGAGAAGGAGTGGAAGGCCGGCGACATGGACGTCGTCGCCGAGGTCGACGGCGAGCTGATCGCCGAGGTCCTCGCCACGGCGACGGGCATCCCGGTCTTCAAGCTCACGGAGGAGGAGTCCAGCCGTCTGCTCCGCATGGAGGACGAGCTGCACAAGCGGGTCATCGGCCAGGACGACGCCGTCAAGGCGCTGTCCAAGGCGATCCGCCGTACCCGTGCGGGTCTGAAGGACCCGAAGCGTCCGGGTGGCTCGTTCATCTTCGCCGGCCCGTCCGGTGTCGGTAAGACCGAGCTGTCCAAGGCGCTCGCGGAGTTCCTCTTCGGTGACGAGGACGCGCTGATCTCCCTCGACATGTCGGAGTTCAGCGAGAAGCACACGGTCTCGCGCCTCTTCGGTTCGCCCCCCGGCTACGTGGGCTACGAGGAGGGCGGTCAGCTGACGGAGAAGGTGCGCCGCAAGCCGTTCTCGGTCGTCCTCTTCGACGAGGTCGAGAAGGCCCACCCGGACATCTTCAACTCGCTGCTGCAGATCCTGGAGGACGGTCGCCTGACCGACTCCCAGGGCCGGGTCGTGGACTTCAAGAACACGGTCATCATCATGACGACCAACCTCGGCACCCGGGACATCTCCAAGGGCTTCAACCTGGGCTTCGCCGCCGCGGGTGACACGAAGACCAACTACGAGCGCATGAAGAACAAGGTCTCGGACGAGCTCAAGCAGCACTTCCGGCCCGAGTTCCTCAACCGCGTCGACGACGTGGTGGTCTTCCCGCAGCTCACGCAGAACGACATCCTGCGGATCGTCGACCTGATGATCGACAAGGTGGACGAGCGTCTGAAGGACCGGGACATGGGCATCGAGCTCTCCCAGTCCGCCAAGGAGCTGCTGTCCAGGAAGGGCTACGACCCCGTGCTGGGCGCCCGGCCGCTGCGCCGGACCATCCAGCGCGAGATCGAGGACTCGCTGTCGGAGAAGATCCTCTTCGGCGAGCTGCGTCCCGGTCACATCGTGGTCGTGGACACCGAGGGCGAGGGCGAGTCCCAGACCTTCACCTTCCGCGGCGAGGAGAAGTCGGCCCTGCCCGACGTCCCGCCGATCGAGCAGGCGGCCGGCGGAGGAACCGGCCCGAACCTGAGCAAGGACGTGTAAGCGCCACGGCAACCGCGAGGGGGCCGGTGCCCGAGAGGCACCGGCCCCCTCGCGCGTGCTCTCAGGCGGAGAGGGAGGACTCGAGGGCGGCCATGGGGGCGTCCCGGAAGGAGACGACCAGCTGCGGCTGCCTCGCCCGCAGTCGGGCCAGGTCCGGATCGTCGGGGGAGAGCTCGTGCCCCCTGGCTCGGGCAAGGTTGAGCCGGGTGAGCGCGGGGAACGTGTCCGCCAGTCCTTCCGCGCCACGCAGGTCGGTCACCTGGCGCAGCCGCAGGGTCGTCAGATGGGGGACGGGAGGGAACCGCCGTAACTGTTCCAGCGACTGGACGGCCGTGTCCACCTCGGTGATCCGATGGGCCTCTCGGATGAATTTCCAGAACTCAGCGGCGTTCAGGGGCAGGGGCAGCATGACCGAGGTCAGGGATTCCCATGCTTCGAGACCCCGGACGTCGATCAGTCGGGGTGACGGCAGGGCGAGCCGGGTGACGCCTCGATGGGCGGGCACGGAAGCCAGCGAGGTGAGGTGCGGAGTGGACAGGGTCAGCGAGGTGAGGGCGGGTATGTCCGTCAGGTGTTCCAGCGCCTCCGGCTGCAGTGGCACTCCCAGCGACAGCGTGGTGAGCGCGGGCAGTCCGGCCAACGCAGAGACGTCCTTCAGGGCCGAGACGCTCGACGAGATGCTCAGGGATTCGAGCAGCCGGCCGTGCGCGTGGAGGAAGTCGAGGTCCCCCAGTGCGGGCAGGCGTTCCAGACGGAGCCTGCGCAGCATGGGCAGCCGGGCGGCGGTGAGTTCGGTGGAGGTGAACCCACCACTGAGCGTGAGTTGCGCTCCCACCGGTAACTCGTGGAGCAGGATCAGCTGTTCCCGGGTGCTGACGGGCAGCGAGTGACCCGGCGGCACCAGGCTCAGCACCGAGCGGGCGTACTCGGCGGTGGGGAAGTTGCTCCAGGACCGCATCAGCCGCACGTACACCGAACGCGGCATTCCCGGAGTGCCGACGAGTCGTCGCGCAGCGGGAATGGCCTCCGTTCCGCCCACTCTGCCGACGAGCTCGGCGATCGCAGCGGCCCGGAAGGGGTCCAGCCGTTCGGGGTCCGGGAGGAACCGCAGGACGTAGGGTCCGAGCCGTGCGGCCTGCGGCACCTCGGCGGGAGTGAGGGACGCGACGAGGCCGGCGATGCGGGCGCGTACCTGCTCCTGGAGCGTGCCGTCGAGCCAAGCCGCGTGCTGGGCGCACAGGGCGGTCAGCACGTGCAGCTGAGTGCGCAGGGGTGATGCGACGTCTTCCGCATCGGCACGGCCGAGCAGACCTTTCAGGAGGTCGCCGATCTCTCGTCGGCAGTGTCCGGCCGCCAACAGGACCACGTCCTGCCACAGCCCGTCGTCGGCGTTACGGACGAGTTCCCGCAGAGAGTTGCTCTCCACCAGTTCCTTCGCGGCGAGAAAGTCCTGGAAGGTGCGGTGGATGAACTGGTAGGAACTGTCCCCGCGCTCCTGAAGCAGACCGGAGCGGTTGAGCAGGTGCGTGAGGATGTCCTCGGGACTGCCCTGACCGCGCACGCGTTCCATACCCGCGAGCGCGGCTTCCAGCTGCGGCCGGGCCTGATCGCGGGTGAGTTCCGACTGACCACAGCGAACGAGCCAGACCGCGATGCGCTGGAGGATCTGCTGATGCTCCTCAACGGTCATGGTGATGCCGTCGGGTGCGTTCACGCGGCGACGTCTGTCGCGGTGACCCAGCATCATTTCCAGGGCCGACTGGTAGAGCTTGAACCGGGTCTCGGGAAGGAAGCCCTGGTGTCTGCGGTGCAACGCGCAGATCACCGCGCACAGCAGGGGGGTACGCGCAAGGTCGCGGAGTGCCGGATTGTGCCGGAACTGCTGGGACAGATCCCGCTCCAGCTCGGCCAGCAGCTCGTGGTCGTCGTCATCCAGCCGAGCCGCGCGGTGCCAGAAGACGACGAACCTGTGGATGTCGTCGTCCCGCATCGGCAGCAGGCGCAGCTCTTCGAAGCGCTCCCCCTCCAGCCAGTCGGGTTCGACGGCCAATGGCCGCACGGTGGCCACGCAGCGGGTACGGGGATAGCGCGTGAGCAGGGCACGCAACCAGCGGTGAGCCTCCTCGCGGTCTGCCTGGGGGACCTCGTCCAGGCCATCCACGAGCAGCAGGCCGCGCCCTGAGTCCAGGACGCGACCCACCCAGCCGTCGGGTGGTTCGTCGATCACCAGGCCGGCGACGTGCGGCAGCGCCGCGGGCGAGGGAAAGACGCCGTTGTGGGAACGGACGGCGCGTAGCGGGACGATGAAGGGCACCAGACCATTGAGGTCGGCCAGCGAGGTCGTCAGTGTGCCTGCGGCGGTGTGCGCCGCCAGCCACCACACCAGGGTCGTCTTGCCCGCGCCGGCGTCACCGCGCAGCAGTACCCGGGAGCGGGTGGCCAGCAGGGCGTCGATGCGATGCGGGGTGCGGCCTGCCATGGAGAAGGGTTGCCGGGTCGTGGTCGTGTCCAGGTTCTGTGCCGCGATGTCGGACAGACGCGGAGCGGCCTCCAGGCTCAGATAGGCGGAGTTGAGGTCCCATTCGGCTTCACGGCGGTTGAGGTCGTCCAGACCGAAGATGCGCATCCTGCGGAACGCGATGCCGACGGCGCAGGCGTAGTCGCGTTCGTAGTCGCGGTCCATCGGGTGGTGCTGGGTGATCGGCTCGGCCTCCGGCAGGTCGTACGGCATGCCGGAGATACCGGCGATCAGGATGCCCTCGGCCCGGAGGTGGTTCCGGCCCTGGGGGATCGCGCGCACGATGCCGAGGAGGACGCCGCCCGCGAAGACAGGCGCGCCGGACAACCCGGCCAGGGGACTGGGGGCGTCCTGGGAGACCTCGGCTGCGGGAGCCCGGTCGAAGGAGAAGGTGAGCACGGAGCGCGGGTGGGCGGCGGCGGGCAGGACCCGGCCGGTGAACTGGTCCGTGGCCAAGTGGGACCCGGTGTACCGCTGGATGTTCGGGTAGCCGATGATCTCGCAGTCCGGGAGAGACCGATCGGTGGCGAGACTGCCGATACGCACATGACCGGAACACGGCAGTTCGCCCGTGGTGAGGAGCAGTACGGCGTCCTGTTCCGTGTCCGACCAGACAACCCGGGCGGTGATGTGGCCGGCATGCCGAGGATGCGCGACCTTCGGCTCCTCGGTGGCGCCGACGACGTGGGCGCAGGTCAGGACGAGGTGACTGTTGAGTGCGACGCCGCTGCCCTGCCGGTCCCCGAGGACCACGATGGCTCGGCCGACGGGGCTGTCCGCCGGGTTCATCGGGTCGGATGCGCGGGGCCGGGAACCGGGGATCCCTGGCCGAAGCCCGCGGTGCTGCCACGGTCGTCGCTGCCGACCAGCCAGGGTGCGCGTGTCACGGAGTCGCGCGGGGTGAGGGTGAAGGCGACGCGATGGGTGAGGCCCGTGCTACGCGCGGCGTCGGCGCCCGCCTCCAGCACCCAGGCCCTGACCTTGCCGCCGCCCTTGGTCTCCCTGCGCAGCTCCAGGGTGAACTCCATGTCGATGGACCCCACCTCGAAGGCGACCGGACGACCGGTGGCGCGCGTGGCTGCCTCGATGAGCTGATCGCGTACCGAGGCAATGGCATCGGCGAGGTCGATACCGTGGTCGTTGTACGAAGCGGCGTCCATGTCTCCCCCGTGGAGTGCGCGCTCGGACAGCCATCTGTGACCGTGCCCCCCGAGGCCACGGCCGTACGGCTCCCAACGATCCCGACGTTACCCGGATTCGTCCCTGCACGCGGGGTACATTCCGAATTCTCGATCACCGGACAGAGGGGCCGGTGTCCGAAAGGCACCGGCCCTTTCCGCGCGCCCGCCTGCGTTACGACAGCCGTCCGTCGTAGTCCGGCAGCTTGAAGGTCTTCTCGGCGTGGCCGCCCGACAGGTCGGTGGGGCTGTTGCCGATGTTGGCGATGATCGTGTAGCCCTTCGCCTCGATGGCGGCGCGCTGGGCCGTCTTGTAGTCGGCCACGTTCTTGAAGAGGTCGAGGAACCCGCGCACGTGGAGCCCGGAGGACTCGTAGCCGGCGTGGTCGAGGTTGTACGCGGTGGGCGCGTGGATGATGCCCGGGCGGGCGGTCACGAAGAACAGGGCGACGCCGCGTTCCTGGGCGTACTCGGCGGCCTCCAGGACGGGCGCGTTGGCGGGCTGCGGGAAGCGGAAGCCGAAGTCCGTCTCCAGCGCGGTGTTGTCGATGTCGAGGACGATCGCCTGCTTCTCGCCCGGCCTCGGGTTCGCGATCCGCTGCTTCAGATAGGGCAGTGCCTGGTCCATGACCGCCCGGCAGTCCTTCTGCCAGGTGTCGTAGTCGACGTCTGCGGCGACGGTCGCGGCCACGGGGGCGGTCGCGGGGGCGGTGGCCTCTGCGGGAGCGGCCAGGGCGACCAGGGCCGCGGCCGTGACGGCGGTCACCGATGCGCGGCGCGACCAGGGGCGTCGGCTTCTCATGTGGGGGGTCCTCTCACGTCCGGAACGCGATCAACATGTCGTGTGCATGCTCGTCTGCGAGGGTGACGTGAGGTGAACCGTAGGGTTACCGGACGGTAGGCGCCTAGAGGCCTGCGCCACATTTCTGAAACGGCCGAACCCGGTTCCCGGTGACATGGTGCACAGCCGGTGCGACCGGTACTACCCGGAATAGTGGCCGAACCCTCGAATGAAAACGGACATTTAACCCAAAGATCTGATCGGTCAGCTCTAAATAGCGGGTTTTGTCCGGTAAGAGACCTCTGTCAAGAGACGTGCATCTCACTCCCGGAGTACGGCCTTCCGTCGTAGGTCACACCTTTGCGGCTTTTCGGGCGAAAGGGTTACCACTGAATGGCCACCGCGGCACGGACCCGTTCCGCCGGTGGTTTTCCTCTGCTCCCTCCCCCATGAGGTTTCGATGTCCCAGCGCGTCACGTCCCGTTCCTCCCGCACGTCCCTGATCCGCACCCGCGCGGCCGTGCTGGCCGCCGGCCTGGGTGCCTCGGCCGTGATGGGAGCCGGGATCGCGGCCGCCGCCGACACCACGGCGGCGTCCGGTGCCGCCGGTGCCGTCCAGGCACAGGCCGCCGCCCAGGCCAAGGCCGCGAAGGCCCAGGCCGCCCAGGTCGAGAAGGCCGCCGAGGCGAAGAAGGCGGCCCAGGCCGCGAAGGCCGCCCAGGCCAAGAAGGCCGCTCAGGCCGCCGCCGCGAAGCAGGCGTCCTGGGTCGACCCGGTGAAGAACTACCAGCTCACCGCGAGCTTCGCCCAGAACGGCGGCATGTGGGCCTCCAAGCACAGCGGCCAGGACTACGCCGTGCCGACCGGCACCCCGGTCCACGCCACCCACGGCGGCACCGTCGTCAAGGCCGGCCCCAACGGCGCCGGTGACGGCCCCGCGTACGGCAACGCCGTCGTGATCAACCACGGCAACGGCGTGTACTCCCAGTACGCCCACCTCTCGCAGGTCAACGTCAAGATCGGCCAGATCGTCAAGACCGACCAGAAGATCGCCCTGTCCGGCAACACCGGCAACTCCAGCGGTCCGCACCTGCACTTCGAGATCCGCACCACCCCGAACTACGGCTCGGCGATCAACCCGATGCAGTACCTGAACTCCCACCGCTGACACACCTGGG
>NZ_MSGP01000288.1 GCF_002078235.1 Streptomyces viridosporus | reverse complement strand
TGCTGGGGGCGGCGGTCTCCGCCCTCGACCTGCGCGGCACCCGGCCTGCCGACCGGCGGAAGAACACGGCGCCCGCGGCCCGCGACGAAGCCAGCGGCGGCGTTCCGGGGTGAGCCGCGTTCAGCCGAGGTGTGCGTTCTCGGTCGCGGCCGAGGACGGCTCCGGCCGGCTCCTGCCGGTCCTCGTGTGGAGCTTGTAGGCGATGAACACCACCAGTACCCAGCCGCCCGAGACGTACAGCGAGGTGCGTGTCTCCGGCAGGACGGCGATGCAGACCAGAACCGCGGCCACGAACACCAGGGCGAGGTAGTTGCCGTAGGGATGGAACGGCATCTTGTAGCGGATCTGGTCCTCCTGGCCGTTGCGGATCCTGATCCTGCGGAATCTCAGGTGGCTGACCATGATGGAGGCCCAGGCGCACACCAGCCCGAAGACGGTGACCGAGGAGAAGATCTCGAAGACCTGGTCGGGTATCAGGAAGTTGAGCAGCACGCTCGCGAACATGGTGGCGAAAACCAGGCTGACCGCCCGGGACGGGATGTTCCTGTGGTTGACGGTTCCGAGGGAGGACGGCGCGTTGCCCTGCAGCGACAGGTTGTAGAAGGTGCGGCTGTTGGCGTACACGCTCGCGTTCACTGCCGACAGCACGGCTGTGATCACGACCAGGTTCATGACACTCGCCGCGGCGGGGATGCCGATCTCGGAGAACACCGTCACGAAGGGGCTGCCCTCACCGTCCAGTTCGGTCCAGGGGAAGATCGTGATGAGAACGGCGACGGCACCCACGTAGAAGATCATCAACCGCCAGAAGGTGGCGTTGACCGCCTTGGGCATCGTCTTGGTGACGTCCTTCGCCTCACCCGCCGCGATCCCGAGGGTTTCCACACCGCCGAACGAGAAGGCGACCATCACCAGGGCCAGGACCACTCCGGTCAAGCCGTGGGCGAAGAAGCCGCCGTGGTCGACCAGGTTGCCGAAGCCGATCGGCTGGCCGCCGTGGCCGATTCCCAAGAAGACCATGCCCGCGCCGAAGAGGATCATGGCCACGATCGCCACGACCTTGATCATCGCGAACCAGAACTCCGACTCGCCGTAGAAGTTCACACCGATGACGTTGACGGCGAACATCACGGTGACGGTGACCGCACCGGTCACCCAGATCGGCAGACCGGGGAACCAGTACTGGGCGAAGCGGCCCAGAGCGTTGAGTTCGGCCGCGCTGGTGGCGAGGAGGAAGACGAACGCGTTCCACCCGTTCAGGAAGCCGACGAAGCGGTGGATGTACCGGTTCGCGTAGGAGACGTAGGCGCCGGAGACGGGCTCCTCGACCGACATCTCGCCCAGGGCACGCATGACGAAGTAGATCGCCACGGCCCCGACGACGTAGGTCACGATGACCGCCGGACCCGCGGTCGCCACAGCCCAACCGGAGCCGTAGAACAGGCCGGTACCGATCGTGCCGCCGATGGCGATCATCTGGATGTGCCGGCTCTTGAGATCTCGCCTGAGGTTTTCCTTCTCGTACACCTCGGGGTTGCCGCTTGCCATCTCACTGCCTCCTGGACAGATCAGTTCCTGGACAGATCAGTTCGATTTCTGGTCAGTGGTCGTCCGGGCTCGTCGACCGGGTGAAGAGGGGCGTGGTGCACCGGCACCGAGAAGTGGACGCTGATCAGTGGTTTCGCAGGAGGCTGTCGAGCGGCACCGTCACGTCGGCTGACCGTGGCGGCGGAACATGTCCGCGCACAGGTCGGCGAGGCGGGGGGCGTCCGCGCCCAGGTAGGCGTGCAGTTCGGCGACGGTCGCGGCGAACGCGGCCTCGTCGCCGTCTCTCGCCAGCGCGATGAGCGTTTCAACACCGTTCTTCAGCGCAGCCCTCGCTTGCTCGGCGTCCGGGCTGCCGGTCTGGACGTCCCAGTACACCTCGGGCGCGGCGGAGGTGATGCGTGCCAGCAGCGCGAGCATCGCGGTGTGCGGTGGGGGCGCGAGCGCGCTCAGTTCGGCGACGCCGACGCCCAGTTGCCGCAGGGCGAGCCCGAAAGCGAGCACGGCCGCGTGCGTCGCCGCCTGGGCGGCGGCCATGAGCCGGTCATGCTCGCGGGCTTCGACCGGCACGATCCGCGCGCCCCACGACTCCATGAGGCCGAGCAGCGCGCGCACCCCGGGGCCGTCCTTGAGGCGGACCGCGGCGACCGGCCGGCCTCGCGGCCCCAGCGACGGGGCGTACATCGGGTTCAGGCTCACCGCCTCGATCTCGCCGCCCCGGCCCGACGCCTCCTGCACGGCGCTCAGTGTGCGATCGACGACGGTGCCCTTCACCGACGTGGTGTCGGCCAGTACCGCCCCAGGGCGCATCGCCGCCGCCAGCGGGAGTACGGCGTCCAGCACGACCTTCTCCGGTACGGCCAGTACCACGAGATCGGCGGCCGCCACCTCGTGCCTGATCGGCGGCTCGGGGCGGAGGACGTCGCCGGCGATCCGCCGCACCCCGGCGATCGGGGCGCGGCCCACCGGGGCGATGTCGACCGAGACCACGGCGAGCCCGGAGGCCGCGAGCCGCTCCGCGAACATGTGCCCGACAGCTCCGCTGCCACCGACCACCACGGCCCGGGCCAGCGGACCGGCGGCCGCCTCTCGGGGCTGCGGCAGCTCACCGTTCATGGGCACGGTGACCTCCCGCGGGGGGCGAGGCCGTCGCTTGCCGGCTGTGCGTGAGTGCCCTGAGCATGGCTCGGGCCTTCACCTGGGTTTCCTCGAACTCCTCGGCGGGATCCGACAGCGCGGTGATGGCGCCGCCGACACCGAAACTCACCTGGTCCTCGGTCGCGACGATCGTACGGATGAGGATGCTGAAGTCGGCTGCGCCGTTGAGCGAGAAGTAGCCGAGCGCCCCCGAGTAGATGCCCCGCGGCCCTGCCTCCAACCGGTCGATGATCTCCATGGTCCGTATCTTGGGCGCCCCGGTCATCGACCCGCCGGGGAACGCGGCGCGGAACGCCTCGATGGTCGAGGAACCGGACCGGAGGGAGCCTCGGACCGTGGACACGAGCTGGTGGACGGGTGCGTAGGACTCCACCGCGAACAGGTGGGGGACGTGCACGCTGCCGATCTCGCACACCCGGCCCAGGTCGTTGCGGAGCAGATCGACGATCATCAGGTTCTCGGCGCGTTCCTTCTCGAGTTTGATCAGCTCGAGACGGAGCCGCTCGTCCTCCTCCGGGGTGGCCCCGCGCGGCCGCGTGCCCTTGATCGGCTTGGCCTGGATCGTACGGTCGGCGCCGACCCGGAGGAACTGCTCGGGGGAGGCACTGAGCACCGACAGGCCGGGGAACCTGAGCAGCGCCCCGTAGGGCACCGGGCTGATCCGCCTCAACTGTGCGTACGTGGCCAGGGGGTCGATCGAGATCGGTGCCGTGGCCATGTTCGTCAGGCAGATCTCGTACGACTCGCCCGCCCGGATCTCCCGCTGGCATTCGGCGATGAGATCCAGATACTCCCGCCTCGAGTGCCGGAACGTCACCGGCAGCGCGGAGGCGTCGTCGCCCGCCGAGAGCAGCGGTGGGGTGGCGACCTCTCCGGGCCGGGCCGTTGGGTCGAGCTCCCCGACCCGGCGCGCCATGGCGTCCAGCCACTGGTCCGCAGCCGCTTCCTCGCCCGGTGCCGCCAGGCACATCAGGTGGCTGACCCGTTCCACGTGGTCGAGCACGAGGGCGCGGTCGGCGAAGAGCAGGGCCGCGTCCGGCTCCGGCGCGGAGTGGGCTGCGCGGCCCGCGTATTCGGCCTTGAGCTCGTATCCCATGTAGCCGACGTACCCCAGGGCGAACCCGAACGGTCCCGGGTGCTCGATCGCCCGCTCCCGGAGTTCCCGGTCGAGATAGTCGAAGATCGACTCCTGCCGCCGGGTGCGCTGTCCGGCGCGATCGACGGTCACGACGCGCTCTGCGATGCGGTAGGTGACGAATTCCGCGTGCGGCCCGGTCCCGTCGCCCATGAACGAGTAGCGCGACATTCCCGTCGCCGTCCCGCCGCTGTCCAGCAGGAAGCTGTGCTCGGCGCCCGCGAACAGCTTCCTGTACGCGGCCTCCGCATCCGGTAACAGCCCGATCTTCCTGGTGCGCAGGGAATACCGTGCCGGTCCCCCACGGTCTCCGGACCGGCGTGTGGGCGCCCGCTGGGGCTCTCGCCGCCCGGGCACCGTCGTGGGGGCCGGCTGCGCGGGGCTGCCCGCGCGCTCCTCGGTCAGCCGCCGGAAGTTCCGGAGCAGTTGCAGACCGTGCTCCGAGCAGATCGACTCCGGGTGGAACTGCACTCCCCAGATCGGCAGCGTGCGGTGCTGCACGCCCATGTTGACGCCGTCGGTCGTCCACGCGATCGGGCGTAACTCCTCCTCGGGGATGCGGGTCGCGACGAGCGAGTGGTAGCGAACCGCGTCGAAAGGCGACGGTATGCCGCTGAAGATGTCTTCCCCGACGTGGTGGATGCGGGACACGCGGCCGTGCATCGGCTCCTCACCGAGCTTGATGTCGGCGCCGAACAAGTGGCAGATCCCCTGGTGCCCCAGGCAGACCCCGAGGACCGGGACGCCGCTTTCCCGGATCGCTTGCGCACTCATCCCGAAATCGCGCGGCCGTTCCGGCCGCCCCGGGCCGGGGGATATCACGATGTTGTCGACGTCTCCGAACGCGGACAGCGGGCGGCCCGAATCGTTCTGGACGACTTCCGGAGGCCGTCCGTTCACCTCGGCCAGCATCTGGTAGAGGTTGTAGGTGAACGAATCGTAGTTGTCGATCAGCAGCGTTCTCATCGTTCCGGGTCTCCGTCGATCACCAAGTCCTCGACCCGGCACGATTCCTCGATGAGCAGGTCGTACAACTTGTGCAGGAAGTCGGGGTCGAGGCCGGTGGCGGCGGCGAAGTCGTCCGCCCTGCGATGTGCGGCCTCGATCCGGTGAGGCTGCATCATCGGCACGTCGTGTTCTCTCTTGTACTCCGCGATGCGTATGCAGCAGGCGATCCGGCGTTCGATCACCCGGAGCAGACTGTTGTCGATCTCGTTCAGTATCGAGCGCAGTTCTTCGATGTCCGAAACCTGCGAGAAATCCACCTCGGCCATTTCCGTCTAATCCCCCTCGCCCTTCCTGGCCATTTCCAGCAGATATCCCATGCAGCCCATGATCTCGCGGCGGAAGGACCGGTCGCGATATTCGTCATAGGCGTCGGCAGACTGCGGATACCACAACTTGAGCAAGCCGCCATCGGACAGCTTGCGCCTTTCGAAGTTGACGTACAGATCGGTGCGTGCCGCTTCGATGGTCTGGAGATCCGCGACGGACAATCCCAACGGGTTTCCCTGGGTGATTCGTCGATACATCTCGGGATAGAACTGGGCGCAGAGAATACCGCCGAACAACTGCAGCCCGAGATAGAAACCCAGGTAGGCCATCACCAGGAACGTGCCGGGATAGAGGGCGCCCGACCTCAGCGCCTCCACCACGCTCTCGCGGCTCAGTGGCAGCGTGCCGGCGACCCCGGTCGACTGCAGGGTGCCGGCCTCGTAGGCCATCGCCCGCGGCTCGCCCTTCCTGTTCGTCGTCCAGAAGAGAAAGGTCCCGGACCTGGTCTGCGAGTCCCAGCAGGAGCGGACGCCGTCGAAGGTGCGGTACACGGCGTCGCGCGTCGCGGGATCGAAGATCATCTCGTAGAACCAGCCGTCGCGCCCCGCCTCCAACTCCTCGATCATCGCGTCGCGGACCAGGACGCACATCGGGACGGTGACGTACTCGTCGGGCAGGTCCCAGTGGTTCGTGCGGACGAGCTCCTTCCAGTAGGAGTGGTTCAGCACCACCAGTTGCTTCCAGAGCGCGTCCAGCGAGGAGATGTCGCGATAGGCCCGCTCCCACCAGTCCCGCAGATCGGCGGCCCGGGCCCGGATGGCGGGAGGCCCGTCCGCCACGACCGCCTTGAGGTTGCGCTCGACGAACGCGCCGTCGACTGCCGGGGCGTCCGTGGCCAGCGTGTCGCGGTACTTGGAGGGCAGCAGGCGCACCCTGCGGTCGCCGACGAACAGATCCCTGGACAGCAGGATGTTGTCCAGCCTGATCGCCGTGATCGGCAGCGACAGCACGTACGCCTGCTCCCGTTGCCGTCGGTAGAGGGCCTGGTTGATGACCACGTTCAGGCTCTCCGGGTTGGTGATGCTGGCCATGTGCTCGGCCGCGGACAGCAGCGGCGAGCGCGTGAGTTGGTCGATGACGCCCGTGGACGTGCCCGGCGGGAACAGGTCGTCGATGTGCCGCCGCAGGACGGCCAGGAAGATGTCCGCCCGGTCGGCCTGGAAGGTGCTGCCGTCGACGGTGAGTCCCGCGTAGTAGCCGTCGACCGTGCCGTCCACCTCCAGTAGCCGACGGGCGTGTGGGAAGCGGCCGACGATCTCGTCCAGCTCGGTGGCCGACAGATCCGGCAGTTCCACGTCGGAGAACATGTCCGGGTCGGTGAACATCTCTGTCCCTCCTAAGCGATGCCGCGGTCACGGAACAGCCGCCCCAGGCGTTCGACTCCGGCCTCGATCTCGGCCGGGGACACGCAGGAGAAGGACAGCCGCAGATAGTTCCGCTTCGCCTGCTGCGGGCCGGAGAGGTAGAGATCGCCGGGTACGAAGGACACCCCGTACTCGGCCACCGCGACCTTGAGCAGCTCCCCGGTGTCCACGCCTTCCGGCAACTCCACCCAGAAGAACATCCCCGAATCGGGGCGCGAGAAGGGCGTCCCGGCCGGCAGGACCTCCTCGAGGCAGCGCCGCATGGCGTCGCGTCGTAGCGCGTACTCGCGTCGCAGGACGCCGATGTGCGCGGCCAGGTCGCACTGGTTCAGCAGGTGGCTCACGATGTACTGGCCCGGGGTGGCGACCTCGAGCGTGGACGCCTCCTTGACGACGAGGGCCTGGTCGACGAGTCCGTCGGGCACCACGATCCATCCGACCCGCAGCCCCGGACTAATGATCTTGGAGAAGGACCCGACGTAGAACACCCATCGGTCCTCCACCGAGCGAAGTGCCGGTCTCGGCTCGTGGTCGTACTGCAGGAAGCCGTAGGCGTCGTCCTCGATGAGCGTGAACGCGTTCTCCCGCGCCAGCGCGACCAGCGCCTGGCGCTCCGGTTCGGGCAGGCTGACACCGAGCGGGTTGTGTCCCTCGAGCATGACGTACATCGCGCCGGGACGGACGCCCGCACGCACCAGGTCGCCCACCGCCCCGGCCAAGCTCCCCGTCGTGCCGATGGTGTGAACGGGGGTGTCCCCCGCCAGCACGGCCGACAGCGCGCCGGTGTAGGTGATGTCCTCCAGCACGATCGGGCGGCCGGAGCCGCACAGCAGCCGCACGGCCATGTCGATCCCGTGCTGAGCGCCGTTGGTCAGCACGATCTGCTCCGGCGCGCAGGTCACGCCGCGCATGGCCATCAGCCGCACGATGTGCCCGCGTAACTCGTCGAGCGGGTTGGCGTACTGGTAGACGTCACCCGGGTTCTTGAACACGGCATCGACCGCGGCGGTCAGCTCGGTGACCGGAAACAGGTCCGGGTTGGGCAGGCCCAACGCGAAGGAGATGAGGTCCGCGTTCTTGCGCAGGACGAAGTCGAAGACCGATGTCTGGTCCATTCCTTCTCTCTTTTTCCGTACCGCTTTTCCGTACCGCCCGGTCAGAAGTAGCTCTCCAGGCTGCCGCGGCGCCGTATGTCCAGGGTGGCGCAGTGGAACGAGCCACCGAAGTTGTTGAAGTTCCAGAACGGGCACTCGATCACCTCGAGCCCCCAGTCCTTGAACGCCTTGATCGTGTTGACCTCCCCGGCGGCCACGATCACCCGCGAGGCGTCCAGCATGAGGACGTTGGCGTTCATCCATTTACTGGAGAAGTACAGGGGGTAGGAGTCCGGGACGCACGGATCGGGAGTCCTCAGCACATCCCAGTTCTTGAACATGCGCGGTATCGACGTCACCCGCTCCGGATGCACCAGCAGCTTCCCGGGTGCCAGCGGGTAGAAGGTCGCGTCGATGTGCATGGCGTGCGGATCGTTGAACACCAGCCGGTGCACCCGGTAGGTATCGGGATGCGTGGCGTCGAGATAGCGCTGCAGCCACTCGATGCCGGCTTCGTTGCACGTGCTGCTCAGTCCCATGAAGATGTCGCGCCCGCACTTGATGGCGTCCGCGGCGTCGAAGACCGGCTCCTGCTCGTTGAGGACGAACCGGGGCGGCTCGCCCGGACCGGCGGCGGTGAACGACTCCTTGTAGAGGTCGTCTCGCAACTCCGGCTTGGGGGCGGCGACCCAGTTGGCACCGCGTTCGTAGTACTCCTTGATCAGCGACCGGAACGCGAACGTCTCGAAGTACCGGCTCCGCCACGCCATCGGCGTCTCGATGATGTCCTTGCCGATCACCAGCAGGGAATCGCGCGGGTTGGCCACACCCAGTTCGTTGGGCACGCGCCAGTGCGGTGTCCGCAGCTCCCCGCCGTAGTCCCTGAGGTCGGGACGCCGTACGGTGACGCCTTCGCCTTTCAGGATGGAGATCAGCTCGTCGAGCTCCCGCTGAGCGGCCCGGATCTCCGCAGCCGGCCACTCCTCGCCGCCCCGGGTCTTGTAGAAGTCGAAGTAGTCCTCATACATGCAGCCAAGCATGTCCGGTTCCCAGGCGGGAATCAGTAATCCTTCGAGCCGACCGACGATGATCTCCTCGAGGGGGTCCCACTCGTTGTGTATGTTGACGACCGGCTCGGTCGGCTTTCCAGCCACAGCGCTCATGTCCGCATCTTCCTTCCGGAGTCACTTGTACGCAGCTGACTCAAGGCACATTGATGTCGGCGTGTACGGTCTCTTGAGCAGGAAAAGGGCAGGGACTTGCTGACAAATGAAGTCGAACTCTGATGCCGGTTATGCCCGGAAGGTCGGCTACAGCGGGTTCGGGCGGCAACGGGGGCCGCGCCGCGAAATGCCCTGCTCTACTTGGATACCTGGTGACCTTATCCCCACGATGGGAGATCCCTCCGAAGATCAAAGCGAAAGGGGCCTGCTCATACTTCATCTCGAGTGAGACTCTGTCAATCGTGCAACAGGAGTTTCGTGATCGGCAAGGTGCCCTTGCCGACCGGGGGTTTTTGGCCACGGGATCCGGCCATAGTCAGCTTTCGGACATGAGCCACGACGCCGCTCCCACGGTGCCCACCAGCCCCGACTAACCGCTCAGACATGTCGACAGCACTGTTCCACTTGTCTGGTTCCTGTCGTTGACAGGTTGTAATTTTGTATGAAGCATGAGTGAGTCTGTTCCATCGTGATCTACGGAGAGGGACCCGCCATCGTGGGGGACAGGATCATTAGGCAGGCACTCCGCGGCGCGAACTTCACTCGCCCCCGGACGATCGTGAACTGGACAACCACACCTTTTTCCGGAGCTCCGGGGCCTGCCCTGCGATAACTCCTCGATTTCGTATGCCGTCGCACGATGGCGGCACACTCGAGGAGACTGCGGTGCGTTCCCTTGCGTTCCCAGATTCTGCGTATCAGTGCACCTGAAATCGACCGTCCGGCGACATGCATGGGCCGCCAGTAGCGCAATGCCGTTGCCGAAAAACGCGGGAGTGAGTATGTCGAACATCGGGGAGACTCTCTTCACCTGGAACGAGCCGCTTCCTGGCGACCAGAGGTCCGTCGAGATCGAGGACGACACCTTGAGGGACGGCCTGCAGGGGAGCTTCATCCGCAAGCCCACGGTTGAGGAGAAGGCCGAGCTGATCCGGATGTCGGCCGGCATCGGAGCGCGTCACGCGGTCCTGGGCTTCCCCGCCAGCTCGCCCGCGGAGTTCTCGGACAGCCAGCGCCTGCTGTCGGTCATAGCGGACGACGACCTGCCCCTCATGCCCTGGTTCCTCGGTCGCGCGGTGCAGGAGGACCTGGAGCCGATACTCCGGCTGCGTGACCACTTCGGCGCGGACGTCGGCGCCGCCTTCTTCATCGGCACCAGCCCGATACGGCGCTACGTCGAGAAGTGGGACATGTCCCAGATCATGGAGCGCATCACCGGCACGATGGAGTACCTGGAAAAGGTCGGTCTGCCCTTCTCCTTCAGCGTCGAGGACGCGAGCCGGACCCCACCCGAAGAGCTCCGGGCGATGGTCGAGCTGGCCGTGCAGCATTCGGCCTACAGCATCGCGGTGTGCGACACGGTGGGCGAGAGCACGCCGGCGGGGGTCCATCGACTGGTGGGTTTCGTCAAGTCGATCATCAAGGACCGCGGCTCGGACGTGAAAATCCTGTGGCACGGGCACAACGACCGGGGCCTGGGACTGGCGAACTCGATCGCCGCCGTCGAGGTGGGGGCCGACATCGTCGGCGGGGCGTTCCTGGGGATCGGCGAGAGGAGCGGGAACACCGCCCTGGAACAGGTCATCATGTACCTCTATCAGAACGGCGTCGGAAACTTCGACGTCAAGGGCCTGATCCCCTACCTCAAGAAGCTGTCCGCCGCGACGGAATTCCCGATTCCGGTGAACATGCCGCTCGTGGGCAAGCAGGCGTTCGCCACCTGCACCGGCACCCATGCGGCCGCGGTCCTGAAGGCAGCCGACATCGGCACGGATTTCGAGGACTACGTCTTCAGCAGCATTCCGGCGAGCAAGCTCGGTGCGGTGCAGGACATCGGCGTGGGCCCGACGAGCGGCATGGCCAACGCCAAGTACGTACTGGAGAAGGGGAACATGGATTCCTCCGAGGGCACGGCCGAGGAACTCCTGGCCTACGCCAAGAAGCAGCATCGTCTCCTGTACGAGGATGAGATCATCGCATGGTACAAGCAGCATGCAGCGAAGGGATCCTGAACCAGGTGTCCCAGGCAGAGCTGTGGACCGCGGAACAGATAGAGCAGGCGGACTCGGCCGATCCGCTGTGGAGTTGGGTCGTACCCGCTTTTCGGGCGTTCGACCTGACGATGCTGGACGAGTCCGCGAAATTCCCGTGCATCTTCGGAGTCAGCGCGCAGAACAACGGCCACAACAGCTTCGCCGCACTGGATGCGCGGCTGCCGCGCGCGCACGGGGTAGAAAGGCTGGCGGAGACTCTGCGCGCCTTCCGGGAAAAGGCATGGACCGGGCCGCGGCGCCAGTCGCTCGCGGTGTTCGTGGGTCCGCCGGCAGAGGTCCCGGACCTCGACCACGACCGAGAGAGGTTCTGGCGTCTGCTGGAGGACCTGCGGGCCCATGACCGGTCGCCCTGGCCGGACGACTCCCCGCGCGATCCGACGGATCCGAAATGGGACTGGTGCTTCGCCGGAGAGCCGTGGTTCACCTTCATGTGCAGCCCGGCCTATGTCGCGCGGCGCAGCAGGGCCATCGGCCACTGCCTGACCGTAGTCTTCCAGACCAGGCGGATCTTCGAGGGCCTGGCCGGCAACACCCCGCCGGGCCAGAAGGCGAAGAAAGCCGTCCGTGACAGGTTGGCCGCGTACGAAGAACTGCCCCCGCATCCCCATCTGGGTTCCGCGGAACGGCAGGTCGACTCCAAGTGGCGGCAGTACTTCCTGCCGGATGACCTGACGGAGTTCCCAGTCGATGCCTGCCCTTACAAGGGAGTCTGATGCGGGAGAAAGAACCATGGAACTGACCGACCTCGAAGAGGCCGGGTTCAGCGTCTGCGACGACCCGAGGTTACTCACGGAGGCCGAACGCCAGGCCCGGACGGCGGGAGCACACGTGTTACGCGCCGACCGGCGCGATCCCGATCCCGACCGGCTGCGCGATGCGGGATTCGTCGAGCTGCGCCTCGAGGGGGGCACGGTGCCGACGGGCATGCTGGGCGACCCGGGCTGCGGGCTCGTCGCGGACAAGATGCCCGGCCTGCGGCAGCCCGTGCTGCGCTTCGAGCAGCTGCCCGCCGCTGGGGACGCCCCGTACGCCCCGCCGGCCGCCGGCGACCTGGCCGGTGCCGCGCGCCGGCTGCGGCCGGTCTGCTTCGTGTCCGACGAGACCGATGAGGCCGCGGTGCGGCCGTACCGGCGCTGGGCGCAGGTGCGCCGGGTCCGGTGATGGCTGCCAAGGAATCGAAGCCGAGAGCCGGATCGGACGGGAAGCCCGCCGAAGCCCTGGCCCTCTTCCAGCTCTTACGCCGTAACGCCAACCTGCGCAGGCTCGTGGTCTCGGTGCTCCTGATGGAGGTCGGACAGTGGGCCACCTGGATCGCCATCCCCCTCTTCGTCATCGAACGTCATGGGCTCGGTCTCAACGTGGGGCTGACGACCGGATTGGTGGCCCTCCCGAACATTTTCCTCGGCGTTGCCGTGGGGAACATCGTCGACCGCAACAACCCCCGTGACGTCCTCGTCACCAGTGCGGTGTTCAGCGGGCTGATGGTCGCTCTGTTCCCGCTCACCACGGCGCTGTGGCAGGTCCAGGTACTGGCCGTGCTCGTGGGCATCGGCTACATGTTCGTCGTGCCCGCGGCGCTCGCGCTGCGTCCGCGGGTGATGGACGCCGGTTCCGAGATGAGCGGAAACGGCCTGGTCGTCACCGCTCAGAGGCTGGCCCGCTTCATCGGCCCCGCGGTCGCCGGGCCCGGCATCGCCCTCGTCGGGCTTTCCTGGATCTTCGTGCTGGAAGGCGTCATGGCGCTGATCGCCACGCTGTTCTTCGTCCGGATCTCCAGCCGTGCGCCGGTCGAGCCCGACCCGGGGAACCGCACGGCGGGCATCGCGGCGGCCCTGCGCCCTGCGAACTGGGCCGGGGAGCTGGTCGGCGGCGTCCGGAGCGTCGCCGGGTTCCTGCGGGGCAGTCCGCGGCTCACCGCGCTGACCGTGACCGTTCTGACGTACTACCTCGCGTTCGGGGCCGGCACCGTCCTGCTGGCCGCCTATTCGCTGGGCGAGTTCCGCGATGTGCCCGGCCTGCTCGGCTACCTGTTCGGGGCTCTCGGGCTGGGCGGCATCGCCGGTGCCACGCTGGCACCGATGCTGGGCAGGTACCGCAGCGGGGTCGTGTACGTGGTGGCCAGCGTCCTGGAGGGGGTGGCCTGGCTCATCCTCCCCTGGACCGGCAGCGCCACCGGCGCGGTGCTGCTGATGTTCATCGCCGGCGCGCTCGAATCGGCCGCCACGGTCCTCTTCTTCACCGAGGTGCAGCACCTTGTGCCCGCGGAGTACACGGGTCGGTACTACGCGACGGTGCTCTCCGTCGGCGACGCCTGCCAGTTGGCGGGCCGATCGCTGGGCGGGTTCCTGACTCCTGTGATCGGCGTGTCCTGGGCGGTGGTGTCGGTCGGCGCCGTCTTCGCCCTCCCGGCCATCCTGCTGGCCGCGCCACTGGTGCGGGAAGCACCGGGCTCGCCCCTGACCACGGACCAACCGCGGAAGAAGCCATCCCATCCATGAAGGGCAAGGAGTGCCAGTGCGCAACCTACTGACAGGCAAGGCCTACCACTGCGGGGACTACGTCAACACGGACCTCATGGCGCCCGGCAGGTTCGAGCCGATAGAGAGTGACGAGCAGCTCGCCCGCATCGCGCTGATCGACTACCAGGGCGTCGTCCCGTTCGTCAATGAGAAGACGGGCCGCTCGGACTACCAGGTGATCGTCGCGGGCCGGGAATTCGGCTGCGGTTCCAGCCGCGAGACGGCGCCGCAGGCCCTGAGCCTCGCGGGCGTGCAGGTCGTCATCGCGAAAACCTTCGGGAACATCTTCTTCCGCAACTGCATCAACATGGGCATTCTGCTCCCGATCCGGATCGACCACGACTTCGACGAGTCGGTCCACGACGAGACCGTCGAGGTCGATCTCGACGCACGTCGCTGCACGGTGGCCGGCGAGACCCACACGTTCAAGGACTTCGGCCCGCTTCTTTCCATCATGAACGCCGGAGGCCTGATTCCGTACGCGCTTCAGCAAGGAGATCAGCGATGACACCGCAGAGCATGACCCACAAGATCTTCGCGCGTCAGGCGGGAAGGGACCACGTCGAGTCCGGAGAGTTCATCGAGGCCCGCATCAACATGAGCTTCACCCATGACCCGGGGATAGCCGTGCTGACGGAGACCTTCTACAACGGCTTCGGCCAGGACGCGAAGGTCTGGGACCCCTCCCGCGTCGCCCTGTTCCAGGACCACCTGGTGCCCGCGAAGGATCCCGCGTCGCGCAACCTGGTCAAGATCATGGACGAGTTCGCCGCGGCCCAGGGAATCCAGCACTACTTCCCGTACGGTCCGAACTACGGCGTCTCGCACACCGTCCTGATCGAGCAGGGCCTCACGCTGCCCGGCGAACTCCTGGTCGGCAACGACTCGCACACCGTCACCGGCGGAGCGTTCAACGCGCTCGCCACCGGCGTCGGCATCGTGGACATGGCGGCCGTGCTCAAGACCGGTCGGCTCTGGTTCTCGGTGCCCGAGGTGATGCAGGTGAGCATCAACGGCCGGCTGCAGCCGAATGTGCAGGCGATGGACATCATGCTGCGGCTGCTGAGCGACATCAAAATGGGTGGCGCGTCCGGAAAGGCGATCGAGTGGGCGGGGTCGACCATCGACGACCTGACGCTGGACCAGCGGACCTCGCTCTGCAACATGGTGGTCGAGGGCGGGGCCATGAACGGCATCATGACCTTGACCCCGGAGGTGGAGAAGTTCCTTTCCGAGGTCGCCCAACGACCGTACGAGCCGGTGACGCCGGACCCGGATTTCGAGTACGAAAGGGTCGTGTCCTACCAGGCGGAGGACATCGAGCCGATGATCGCCCTGCCGCACAAGCCGGACAACGGGGTGCCCTTGAGCGAAGTCGTCGGCAAGGGCATCAAGGTGGACCAGGTGTACGTCGGCGGATGCGCGGGCGGCAAATTCGAGGACATCAAGATATTCGCCGACGTGGTACGCGGAAACCGGATCGCGAAGGGGATCCAGGTCGTCGTGGTGCCCGCGACGATGTCGGTCTACCGGGCGATGACGGTGCAGGGCATCACTCAGGACCTGGTGATGGCGGGCGTCAATGTGGAATCGCCCGGCTGCAAGGCGTGCTTCGGCGCCCACGGCGCCGTCCTGGGGGACGGCGACGTCTGCCTGGCGACGATCAACCGGAACTTCCGGGGCAGGATGGGCTCCCCCAACGCCTCGGTCTATCTGGCGTCCTCCATGACGGCCGGGCACACCGCGCTGCACGGCTACATCACGGACGGGAAATGACGGCATGCCCATGAACGTGATCGTGATGCCGGGCGACGGCATCGGGCCGGAGGTGACACGTGAGGGCGTGCGTGTCCTCACCGCCGCGGCCGAAATATGTGGCTTCGAGCTGGAGCTGCGGCAATTCGACGTGGGCGAGGGCGCGTTCCAGGAAAGCGGGGATTACATCTCTGCGGAGGCGTTACGGGCCTGCGACGAGGGGCAGGCCGAGGGAAACACGGCGATCCTGTTCGGGGCGGTCCCGTCCGAGCCGATCGGTCTGCTCAGGGAACGCTACGACCTGTACGCCAACCTTCGCCCGGTGCGGTCGTACCCGAGCCTGAGCAGCGTCTCCCCGCTCAGGCCGGAGGTCATCGACGGAACGGACCTGCTGGTCGTACGAGAGCTGACCTCCGACGTCTACTACGGCAAGCAGCGGCAGGGCCACGGAAGCGGTGGCGAGTGGGCGTCACAGGAGATGTACTACGACGAGTCCCAGGCCCGGCGCATCGCGACGGTGGCCTTCGAGGAGGCTCGCCGCAGGCGCAAGAGGCTGACCTTCGCACACAAGTCCAACGCGATCGGCCCCGTGTTCTCCGTGTGGTGGAAGGTTCTGACGCCGCTGCGCGAGCAGTACGGCGACGTCGTCTTCGACGACTTCTACGTGGACAACATGGCTGCCCAGCTCTGCCTGCGGCCGGCGGACTTCGACGTGATCCTGGCGCCGAACCTGTTCGGAGACATCCTGAGCGATCTCGCCGGAGGGCTCGTCGGTTCACTGGGCCTGCTGCCGTCCGCGAGTCTGAACGACCGGGGCTTCGGTCTCTACGAGCCGGTCAGCGGGACGGCACCGATGATCGCCGGGAAGAACATCGCCAACCCCCTCGGCTCGATCCTGTCGGTGGCGATGATGTGCGAGCACGCGTTCCACAGGACCGACGCCAGGGAGCTCATCGAGGCAGCCGTCCTCGCCACGATCCCGACCTGCGCCACCGCGGACATCAGTGGGTCAGGGCCGTCCGTCACGACAGCCGAGCTGGGCAAGGCGGTCACCGACCACATGCGTGAGACGGCCGCGAACGGCTGATGCCCGGGAGTGCGACCGGCCGGGACACCTGTCCCGGCCGGCGCCCTCATCGACGGCCACTCCCGGAAGCCAGACCGCCACCTTCCGGCGAGAGCTGCCGGACCCGGCTACGTGCCAACCGGGTGACCCAACCCCGCTCCGGGGATATCACGACGAGAATTCGAGTCACCCGGCCACCTTCCGCTATGACCTGGAGTTCCGTTTCTCCGCCGAAGGTAGCCGGACGGAACAGACCTGATAAGCACCCGTCACGCCTTTCCACCGCGCACAGGGAGAGATGGTGCTCCGGCGTCGCATTCGCCAGCGTTTCTCGGACATGCTCGGCGCCGCGCTCCACGCACAGACCGGAGTCGAGCCACCGCAGTTCGACGTCTTCCCCGATGAATCGGGAGGTTTCTGGTGGCTCGGACCGAGTTCCGAGCGAATTGAACCACATCTGGAAAGCAAGCACTGCTGCCATATCCTGGCAGGACCTTTTATCCATCAAGAAAATCTATCATCCCCGGACAGTTGAGTTGTCTCGGAATTCACGAAATTCTTTGGCGGGTTGAGGGATGGGCAGATCTCCCGATGAGCCGTTTTCAACCTTCGTTTGAGCAGGTCAAGTGGAGGGTGAGGACGGCTTGGCCGAGGCTGGTGATACGGGTGGTGGGAAATCGCAGCTTGCGCAGGAGCCGCCAGGTCCTGAGGGTGGCCATGGCCTGTTCGCCGAGGGCGCGGGTCTTCGCGTGGGCGCGGCCGGCTTCCCGCCGCCCTGCGGACGGCCTCTCCCACCGGCCGCAGCAGGGCAGCCGGACCGTGCCTCCGTCGCCCTGGCATCCCTGGTCCACCCCGCAGCGGATGCCGGCTCCGGCCAGAGCGTCGACGATGCCGTGCGCGCGGGCCGCGCGGATGCCGTGGACGGCGCCGGGCGGCGCGGGCGAGGCCCACCGCAGCCCGCCTGCCGGGTCGGCGCGGACCTGCACGTCCAGGCCGTGCCCCCTGGTGCCTGCCGGAGCAGAAGGGCCGGCCGGCGGCGATGCGGTCGATCGGCAGGAGGGTCCCGTCCAGGGCCACGAAGGCGTTGCGGGAAGCGGCCTGC
>NZ_MSGP01000287.1 GCF_002078235.1 Streptomyces viridosporus | reverse complement strand
CGCCCGCCGCGCCCGCCGCGCGGGCCGGGGGCGGCGGGCGCGTCCGCAGCCGTGCCGGTGCCGGTGCCGGTCAGGCCGTACGGGGTGACCCGTCCGCCGTCCGCGTGCCGGGGGCGTCGGTCGGCCGTCGCACCGGTGCCGTGGTCAGCGAGGCGAGCAGGGCGAGCCGCTCGGCGTCCTCGGTGCCCGGCGCGGCGTGGTAGAGCGCGAGCATCAGGCCGTCGGGGCCGTCGACGTCCAGCTTGGACAGGGTGAGGCTCAGCTCGCCGACCTGGGGGTGGTTCATCCGGATCGGCTTGTCGACGACCGGCCGCACGTCGTGGCGGGCCCACACCTTCCGGAACTCCGCGCTCGCCAGCGACAGTTCGCCGACGAGCCGCACCACCCGCGGGTCGTCCACGTCCGTCCCCAGCCGCCGCCGGAAGACGGCGACGCACTGGGCCGCCGTGCGGGTCCAGTCCGCGTGCAGGGCCCGCTCGGCGGGGTCGAGGAAGAACGAGCGGAGCCGGTTCTCCCCCACCCGCACGCTCGGGACCAGCGCGGTGGCGAGCGGGTTGGCCGCGATCACGTCGAGGGTCCGGTCCGTCACGAACGCCGGCAGCCCGATCGACTCCAGGAGCTGTGCCGTGGCCGGCGGGACGGACGGGCGCCGGGACGGCCGGCGGCGGGCCCGGGGCCGGGGCGCGGCGAGCTGGTGGAGGTAGGCCGTGGCGGTGTCGTCGAGCAGCAGCACCCGGGCGAGCGCGTCGAGGACCTGCGCCGACGGGTTGCGGTCGCGGCCCTGCTCCAGCCGCAGGTAGTAGTCGGAGCTGATGCCGGCGAGCAGGGCCACCTCCTCCCGGCGCAGCCCCGGCACCCGGCGTGTCCCGTGGGCCGGCAGCCCCATGTCCGCGGGCGTCACCAGCTCCCGGCGCGCCCGGAGGTAGTCACCGAGCCGGTTCTCCTCAGACATGCGTTCCATCGTAGGCGTGCGGGGCGTTTCGTCCCTGGCCCTGTCACTCCCAGGATCGGCGGGGAACTGGATAGGCCGCCCGCCGGCGTGGACGGTGGAGACATGAGCACTCCCCTGAACACTCCGACGACCTCCCTCCCCGGCGGCACCTGGACGATGGGCGACCTGACCGTCACCCGGTTCGGATACGGGGCCATGCAACTGGCGGGACCGGGCGTGATGGGGCCGCCGGCCGATCACGACGGCGCCCTCGCGGTGCTGCGCGAGGCCGTGCGCCTCGGCATCACCCACATCGACACCGCCGACGCCTACGGGCCGCACGTCACCAACCTGCTGATCCGCGAGGCGCTGCACCCCTACCCCGACGCGCTGCACATCGCCACCAAGGTCGGCGCGGTCCGGGACGAGCAGGGCGGCTGGCCCCCGGCCCGGGAGCCGGACGACCTGCGCCGGGCCGTCCACGACAACCTGGAGCACCTCGGCGTCGAGACGCTGGACCTGGTCAACCTGCGGCTCGGCGACGCCACGGGGCCCCGGCCGGGCTCGCTCGCGAAGGCGTACGGGACCCTCGTCGAGCTCCAGCAGCAGGGACTGATCCGCCACCTCGGCCTGAGCAACGTGACCGCCGACCAGATCGCCGAGGCGCAGGGCATCGCCCCGTTCGTCTGCGTGCAGAACCTGTACAACCTCGCCCACCGCCAGGACGACGAACTCGTCGACCGGCTCGCCGAGCAGGGCATCGCCTACGTGCCGTACTTCCCCCTCGGCGGCTTCAGCCCCCTGCAGTCCTCGACGCTCTCGGCCGTGGCCGCCCGGCACGGCGTCCGCCCGATGTCGGTCGCCCTCGCCTGGCTGCTGCACCGCTCGCCGAACATCCTGCTGATCCCCGGGACGTCGTCGGTGGCGCACCTGCGGGAGAACATCGCCGGCGCGGGCCTCGCCCTGTCCGGGGAGGACCTCGCCGCACTCGACACGATCGGCCGCTGAGCGCCCGGTGCGGGCCGGGCCGGCGGGCCTGCCCGCCCGGTGCGAGCAGGCCCGCCGGTCGCGGCCCTCGGCGCCTCGGGCGGGCCCCGGCACCCCTAGGGGACATCCCGTCCCGCCCGAGGGGGACCGGCTCACCCCCGAGGCGTACCCGGGGGCCGGGCGGATTGGGCCCTTGGACCGATGCCCGCCGTATGCCCGAAGAGTCACCCTGGAGGCATGAGCGCAGCGACCCTCCATCCCGCCCCGCCGCCGGTCCGGCCGACCGGCGCCACACCGGTCCGGGGCGGCGTCCACCCGCACCGCCTCGGCGACGCCCTGCGCGCCGTGAAGGTCTTCCTCGGCGCCGCCTTCGACGTGGTCGTCCTCGGCGAGTACGGCGAGGAGGCGGGCGTCCGCCGCAGGTAGGTCCGGCCCCTCCTCCCGACCCGGACCGCCCGCCCGGCCGTCGTCTCCGCGGCCGGCCGGCTACCCCTGTTCCCGACGCGGCCCGCCGGTGCCGTCCGGGCTCGTCGTGGGTTTCGCGAGCAGGAGTTCGCGGGCCTCCTCGGCCGCGCGGATCATGGTCCCGGCGACGAAGTCGAGGAAACGCGCGGCGTTCTCCAGACGCGTGGCGGCCGGCGTACCGGGTCCCATGACGTCGACGCCCTCCCGTGAGGTCGCCGCGATCTGCGCGGTGGAACGGGCGCTGGCGATCATCGACTGGTACCAGATGTCCTCGTCGAAGCCGTAGCGCTCACGGCGGCCTTCCTCGCGGAAGCGACGGACGAGGTCCTGGCTCTCCAGGAACGCGACCGCCTTCGAGACGGACGCCGGGCTGACCCGGAGCCGCTCCGCGAGTTCGGCGGCGGTGAGGCTGCCTGAGTCGCTGAGGGTGAGGCAGGCCATGACCCTGGCCATCATCCTGGGCGTGCCCGAGGCGATGAAGACGGTGGTGAGCGTCTCCTCGTAGGCGCGCACGGCCTCCGGGTCGCGTCCGTACCGGTCCGGTGCCGCCTTCGGCCCCCGGGCGGCGGTCCGCCTGCGCCGGTGGGCGCGGCGCTCGGTGGCGCGCTGGGCCAGCTCCGCGCGGTAGGCGGTGGGTCCGCCGTTGCGCATCACCTCGCGCGTGACCGTCGAGGTGGGGCGGTCCAGGCGCCTGGCGATCTCCGCGTACGCGAGCCCGTCGGCCAGTCCCGACGCGATCCGCTGCCGCTCCTGCTGGGTGAGCCTGCCTCCCGGCACGTGATCTCCTCCGCTGTCCGCGCGTGAGGCTTCAGAGTAGCGTTCATCACCTTCTCATTGCAACGAGCTGGTTCGGGGTTGTTGCGTTGTCTTGCATCTCATTGCAATGAATGGACCCATCTGAACTGGGCTTCTGTATTTTCAATGCAACAAAGACATTGCCGCTTCGATGAACGCAACGTAGCGTTTTCGATGTCAGAAACGAACTGCAACGCAAAGGAGCCCGTGATGCGGTCCGACACTCCCCTGGCCATCGCGGCCGACGGGCTGCGCAAGTCCTACGGCGACAAGGTCGTGCTCGACGGCGTCGACCTGACCGTCCGGGAAGGCACGATCTTCTCCCTGCTCGGACCGAACGGCGCGGGCAAGACCACGGTCGTCAAGATCCTCTCCACGCTCGTCGGCGCGGACGCGGGCGACCTGCGGGTCGGCGGGCACGACCTCGCCGCCGACCCCCGTGCCGTGCGGGCCGCGATCGGTGTCACCGGCCAGTTCTCCGCCGTCGACGGTCTGATCACCGGTGAGGAGAACATGCTCCTGATGGCGGACCTGCACCACCTGCCCCGGCGCCAGGGGCGGCGGGTGGCCGCCGAGCTGCTGGAGCGCTTCGACCTCACCGAGGCGGCGAGGAAGCCCGCCTCCACCTACTCCGGCGGCATGAAGCGCCGCCTCGACATCGCCATGACCCTGGTCGGCAGTCCGCGGATCATCTTCCTGGACGAGCCGACCACCGGCCTCGACCCCCGCTCCCGCCACACCATGTGGGGCATCATCCGCGAGCTGGTCACCGGCGGGGTGACCGTCTTCCTCACCACCCAGTACCTGGAGGAGGCCGACCAGCTCGCCGACCGCATCGCCGTGCTCCACGACGGCAGGATCGCCGCCCACGGCACCGCCGAGGAACTCAAGCGGCTCGTCCCCGGCGGACACGTCCGGCTCCGCTTCACCGACCCGGACGGCTACCGGTCGGCCGCCTCCGTCCTGCCCGGGGCCGCCCCGGACGACGCGTCGCTGACCCTGCGGATCCCCAGCGGCGGCAGCCAGCGCGAGCTGCGCGCCGTCCTGGACCGGCTCGACTCCGCCGGTGTGGAGGCGGACGAGCTGACCGTGCACACCCCCGACCTCGACGACGTCTTCTTCGCCCTGACCGAAGGTGCCGCCGTTCCCGCCCCGTCCAAGGAGGCCGTCCGATGAGTGACCTTCCGGTTCCCGCCCGCCCAC
>NZ_MSGP01000286.1 GCF_002078235.1 Streptomyces viridosporus | reverse complement strand
CGGCGGTGGCGGGAGCTGGCGGGCCGCGACTACCCGGCGATGGCGGTCGTCGAGGTGGTCCGACTGTGGGACGAACGGGCGCTGGTGGAGCTCGACGGATGCGCGCTGCTGCCCTGACGGGCGGGCCGCCCTAGCCTGTCACCATGCCGGAGATCACGCTCAGCGCGGGCACCGTCGAGTACGAGGACACGGGGGGCGGGGGCCCGGTCGTCGTCCTGCTGCACGGGCTGGTGCACGACGCCTCGGTCTGGCGGAAGGTGATCGCCGAGCTGCGGACCGACCACCGGCTCCTCGCGCCGACCCTGCCGTACGGCTCGCACCGCAGGCCGATGACCCGGCCGCCCACGCCCGACCTGGTCAACGAGCTGGTCGCGGAGTTCCTGGAACGGCTGGACCTGCGGGACGTCACCCTCGTCGAGAGCGACTGCGGACGCGCCCAGACGGTCGCGGCCCGGCATCCGCGGCGGCTGGCGCGGCTGGTGCTGATCTCCTGCGAGGCCTTCGACAACTACCCGCCGGGCCTGCCCGGCAGGATGATCGCCGCGGCCTGCGGGGTGCCCGGCGGCATCCCGCTCATGGTCCGCGTGCTGGGCCTGAAACCGTTGCGCAGGCTGCCGGTCGGCCTCGGGGCGCTCACCAAGCGCCCCGTGCCGGACGAGATCGTCGACCGCTGGCTGCGTCCCCTGCGCACCGACCCGGCGATCCGGCGGGACTTCCGGCACTACGGGACCCACGTCCGGCGGACCGAACTGCTCGAGGCTGCCCAGGGGCTGCGGTACTTCGACCGGCCCGCGCTGGTCGTCTGGGCGACCGAGGACCGGATGATGCCCCGCGAACACGGCCGCCTCCTGGCCGAACTGCTGCCGCGGGGCCGGCTGGTGGAGATCAACAACACCCGGACGCTGATCGCCGAGGACCGGCCGGAGCGCCTCGCCTCCCTGCTGCGGTGGTTCGTCGCGGAGGGGTGAGGGGCGTGCGGTCGGGGTCAGGCGGCGACCGCGAGGCGGTCGGCGGGCGCCC
The DNA here is from genome assembly GCF_002078235.1 of Streptomyces viridosporus. Lineage (GTDB taxonomy): Bacteria > Actinomycetota > Actinomycetes > Streptomycetales > Streptomycetaceae > Streptomyces > Streptomyces viridosporus. Next base: position 15,567 of record NZ_MSGP01000286.1, on the reverse strand, counting down.
GGTGCGGGGCGACCACCCGGCCGTCGGGGAGCAGTTCGCCGGTGTCGTCGAAGACGATCGAACCGTCGCAGAGCAGGCTCCAGCCCTGCTCGGGGTGGGCGGCCACCACGTGCGGGGCGGGGGAGTCGGTCCGTCGGCAGGAAGGCTGGTGGGCACACATGGCGCACCTCCACATCGGTGTGGACGATCCGAAGGGGTCGTACAGGTAGGACCGTGCCCGCGTCGCGAACTCATCGCAACGGCCCGCAGGGAAACGTGACGGATCCCGGACCGTCCCGGGACGGTTCCCCGACGGCCGGTGCGGACTCGCCACCGAAGGAGTGAGGATGACGGCCCCGGACCCGCTCGCCCGGTACTGGTGGAACCCCTCAATCCGCTCACTTCGGGAGGTTTCCCCATGTTCGCATCCCCTGTCCTCGGCGCGGCGACCGGTGCCGCGCTGCTGCTGCTCGGCTCCGCCGCGGCGGCACCCCCGGAGGCGTCGGCCGCCCCCTCGGAGACCGTGACGGTGGACTCCGTGGGCCGGATCGCCGGCAACTCCGTCACCCTCTCCGGCACGTACCGCTGCACCGACGCCACCGGGTCGGCCTACATCAGCTCCGCGGTGCAGCAGAGCCCGTCCGCGGAGAGCCACTCCATCGGCGGCACCCGGGCGGTGTGCGACGGCCGGGAGCACCGCTGGGAGAACACCGGCGACGTGCCCGGCGGCGCGCTGAAGGCCGGCGAGGCCCGGGTCGAGGCCACGATCCTGGAGATGTCCCCCTCGGGCGTCGTCCTGGTGCCGACCTTCCACGCGGTGCAGCGCCAGGACATCACGCTGGTCCAGGACTGACCGGCGCCGGGCCCGGCCGTGCCGGAGTTCCGCCGGGCCCGGAAGGTCTTCGACGCCGGCTCCGCCCCGTCCGGGCGCGGACCGCCGGGCGGTGACCGCTGCCCGGCGGCACGGTCACCGCGCCCCGGACACGCCCTCCCTCACAGCTCGTTCGCCGGCCACTCCAGCAGGCGTGCGCCGATCACCGCCGTCTGGAGCATGTAACGGTGGGACGGGTCCGAGGGGTTGGCGCCGGTGAGTCGGTGGATGCGCTCCAGGCGGTAGGTCAGGGCGCGCACGCTCAGGGAGAGGCGGCGGGCCGCCTCCGCGGAGACGCAGCCGGAGTCGAAGTACGCGGTGAGCGTGTCGAGGAGGGGCTCGGCGCCCCCGCGGGCCGTGGTGAGCGGGCCCAGGGTGTTGCGGACCAGGTCGGCCATGGCCTGGCGGTCGCGGGCCAGGACGGGGTAGACGAGCAGATCGGCGGCGCGCAGCACCGGATCGTCCAGCTCCAGCCGCTCGGCGATCTCCAGGATGTTCAGCGCCTCCTCGTAGGAGTGGACGACCCCGCCGGGCCCGGACCGCGGACGGCCGACGGCGACCTGTCCGCCGTCGGTGGCGGCGTGCGCCTGCTTGGCGAAGTGGAGGAGGACGTCCTCCTGGTACCCGGGGGCGATGCACAGCAGCCGCCCGTCCTTGGTGGTGAGCAGGATGCTGCGGTTGCCGAACCGGGAGAAGAGGGAGCGCTCCACCTGCCGGGGCACCGGGTCGCCCTCCTCGTAGGGGACGGCCCCCCGGGCGACGGCCACCGCGTGCTCGTGGGACAGCCGCAGCCCGAAGCGCTCGGCCCGCTCGGCGAGCCGTCCCAGATCGCTGCGGCCGTAGAGCAGGTCGTCGATGAACTCCCGTCGGGCCGCCTCCTCCTGACGCACCGCCAGGCGCTGCGCCCGCTCATAGCCCTCGGCGAAGGCGTCCACCACCTGTTGTACGGCCGCGAGCGCACCGTCGGCCGAGTCGGAACCGCGGGGCCACGCCTCGCGCGCGGCGGACAGGTGCACCCTGACCAGGGCGCGCAGGCCGAAGCCCGCCTCCGCGGCCCGTTCGCCCAGGGCCCGTCGGGAGGCGATCTCGTCCCGGGTGAGGCGTCTGCCCGTGGCCGCGACCTCGGTCAGAATGTGGGCATAGCCGTTCAGATACTCCTCCGGGATCTCCCGTTCTGTCACGCCATCCCCCTCGATTTTGACGCTCTCTTAGCGCGTCGTCGGCATGGAGATCCTATGGAACGTTGCCGGAATCCGGCAATGCGCTGACGGATTCCGATGCGGCAGGATGGACCGCGGGCAGCACTGCGCAAGGTCTTGGTGCCGGGCACCGGCAGGTATCCGTGCCGGAACCGGAGGGGAGCAGTGCTGCCGCCGAAAAGCCGGCAGTCAGCAGCGGGCGGAACAGGGGGTCGGAATGCGTACGTTCGTGGAAGCCGCCGCGGGCCTGCCCACCCTCCTGTTCACCGCCGCCCTCGTCGTGGTGATCTGCTTCTGGCTGCTGGTGGCCGCCGGTCTCGCCGGCAGCCGCAGTTTCGACTCCGACGCGGATCTCGACGCCCTCGGGATGGGCGGGGTCCCGGTCGCGGTCGCGTTCTCGCTGCTGACGGTCTTCGCCTGGCTCCTCGCCACCGGCACGGGCGTCCTGCTGGCCGCGGCCGTCCCGGAGGGACCCGCCGGACTGCTGCGCCCCCTCGTCGCGTGCGGCGCGCTGCTCGTCTCCTGGCGGCTCACCTGCCTGTTCGTACGGCCGCTGCACCGTCTCTTCCCGGACGAACCCGGCCCGTCCCGGTCCGTCCGCGCGCTCGGCGAGGACCGGGACGGTGCACCGCGCCCGCTCCGTGACGGGGCCGAGCGGTCCCGCCCGCGCGTACCGCACGACCGCGCCGCCTGAGGCGGAACCCCGCGGCGGGACGTCCTCGTCCCCCATGTGCGCCCCGGGGCGCCGGCACCGACACCCGCCCGTTCCTTCCCCTTCCTTCCTGCTTTGTCCCTTTCCTTACTTTTCCTTCCTGTTCCTTTCCGGTCTTTTCCGTCCTTGTCCGTTCCGGCTCGTCACCAACCGCTTCTGACCAGCCATCAGTCCTGAAGGACGTGTCCCATGGATGCCGCCACCGTGGGCATCGCCGTGTTCGTCGGCGTCTGCCTGCTGCTCGTACTCGTCGTGCTGTTCGCCTTCTCCAAGCTGTTCCGCAAGGTGGAACAGGGCAAGGCGCTGATCGTCTCCAAGACGCGGAAGGTCGACGTCTCCTTCACCGGGCAGGTCGTGCTGCCGGTGCTGCACAAGGCCGAGGTGATGGACATCTCGGTGAAGACCATCGAGATCACCCGGGCCGGCAAGGAAGGCCTGATCTGCCGGGACAACATCCGCGCGGACATCCGCATCACGTTCTTCGTCAAGGTCAGCAAGACCGTGGAGGACGTCATCAAGGTCGCCCAGGCCGTCGGCACCGCGCGGGCCAGCGACCGGAACACGCTGCAGGAGCTGTTCCACGCCAAGTTCTCCGAGGCGCTGAAGACCGTCGGCAAGCAGATGGACTTCACCGACCTGTACACCAAGCGCGAGGAACTGCGGTACCGGATCATCGAGGTCATCGGCGTCGACCTGAACGGCTACCACCTCGAGGACGCCGCGATCGACTACCTGGAGCAGACGCCGCTGACCCAGCTCGACCCGGGCAACGTCCTGGACGCGCAGGGCATCCGCAAGATCACCGAGCTGACGGCCGTGGAGCACATCCGCACCAACGAGGCCCAGCGCGGCGAGGAGAAGGAGATCACCCGGCAGAACGTCGACGCGCGCGAGGCGATCCTGGAGCTGGAGCGCCGGCAGGCCGACGCCGAGATCAAGCAGCGCCGGGAGATCGAGACCGTGCGGGCCCGCGAGGAGGCCGAGACCGCGCGGGTGGTGGAGGAGGAGCGGCTGCGCGCGCAGAGCGCCTTCCTGCGCACCGAGGAGCAGCTCGGCGTGCAGCGGGAGAACCAGGCCCGTGAGGTCGCCGTCGCCGCCAAGAACCGCGAGCGGGTCATCGCCGTCGAGAGCGAGCGCATCGAGAAGGACCGCCTGCTGGAGGTCATCGCCCGGGACCGGGAGACCGAACTGACCCGGATCGCCGCCGAGAAGGAACTCGAGGTGGAGCGGCGGGAGATCGCCGAGGTCATCCGGGAGCGGGTCGCGGTGGACCGCACGGTCGCCGAGCAGGAGGAGTCGATCCTGAAGCTGCGGGCCGTGGAGGAGGCGGAGCGGCAGCGCCAGGCCGTGGTCATCGCCGCGGAGGCCGAGGCGCAGGAGAAGCTCGTCAAGGACATCAAGGCCGCCGAGGCCGCCGAGCAGGCCGCCGCGCACCGCGCGGCCGAGGAACTCACCCTCGCCGAGGCCCGGTTGAAGACCGCCGACCTGGAGGCACGGGCCAAGCTGCGGATGGCCGAGGGCGTCCAGGCGGAGGCCGCGGCCGAAGGGCTGGCCGCCGTCCAGGTCCGCGACAAGGAGGCCGACGTCATCGAGAAGGCGGGCCGTGCCGAGGCCGAGGCCGCCGAGGCCCGGATGCGCGCCGAGGCCGAGGGGGCGCGGGCCAAGGCGCTGGCCGAGGCCGAGGCGATCGGCGGAAGGCTCCGGGCGGAGGCGGCCGGCCTCACCGAGAAGGCGGCGGCGATGGCCGCCCTCGACGAGGCGTCCCGCGGCCACGAGGAGTACCGGCTGCGCCTGGAGGCGGAGAAGGACGTCCGGCTCGCCGGACTGGAGGTGCAGCGGCAGGTCGCCGAGGCGCAGGCCACGGTCCTGGCGACCGGGCTGGAGAACGCGGACATCAACATCGTCGGCGGGGAGTCCGTCTTCCTCGACCGGCTGGTGTCCTCGATCGCGCTCGGCAAGGGCGTGGACGGCTTCGTCCAGAGCTCCGAGACCGCCCGGGCCCTCGCCGGTCCCTGGCTGGACGGCTCGGCGAGCTTCACCGACGACCTGAGCCGGATCCTGGGCTCCGTCTCCACGGCCGACCTGCAGAACCTCACGGTGTCCGCCCTGCTGATGAAGCTGATGAACACGGGCGCCGACAACAGCGATCGGTTGCAGCAACTGATCGAGAAGGCCGGTGAGTTGGGTCTCGCGGATACTCCGCTGGCCGCGTTGAACGGCCACCCCAGGACCTGACCACCTCCTGGTCGGGAGCCGTCGCGCAGGGGACGGCGGCTCCCGGCCGTTCCTTCCCGAGCGGCCGCCATGGCCACGGGTGCCCACGACTGACCACCTCCTGGTCGGGAGCCGTCGCGCAGGGGACGGCGGCTCCCGGCCGCTCCTTCCCGAGAGGCAGCCATGACCACCGGCATCCACGAGACCGCCGACACGGCCCCGCGCGAGACGCCCGGCGCCGGCGACCTCCACGGCACGTCCGACGCCGGCGGCGGCCATGGGACGGTCGACGCCGGCACCTACCAGGTGCTGCGCGACCGCCTCGCCGACCGGGCCGCGGAACTCGCCCGCCGCGCCGAGGCGCTGAACCGCCGCCGGGCCGATGAGTTCGGTGCCCCGGAACTGCGCCTCACCGGCACCGAGCGGCTGCGCACCGACCGCACCGGGGTGCCCCGCGACGTCGTGGCCGTGGGCGACGTGCTCCTCTTCGGCTACGGCGCCCGGCCCCGGCCGGAGGGGGAGACCGCGGTCGGCGACGTCCTCGTGCCGCACGACCGCGACCTGAACCGGCTGCCCGACGACGCCGTGCCCGGACTGCTCGACGACCCCGCCTTCCTGCGCGAGTTCGCCGCCCTGCACCGCTACTACCGCCAGGCACGCCTGCTGCGGCTGCGCCGGGTCGACGGCAAGCTGCTCGCCGTCTTCCAGACCGGCGAGAAGGCCGGCGACATCCGCGTCCTGCGCTGGTCGGTGTCCGAGGACGGCCGGGCCGCGTTCCTGGACGCGCGCGGCGACCGCGATCACGCGGCCACCCCGCCGGACGACATCGACTGGACGCCCACCACCCGCGAGGACCACGTCCTCGGCCGCCACCCGCACGTCTCGGTCCAGGGCGAGGTCTTCGTCGACACCCTCGGCGGCACCCTCACCGTCAAGACCGAGAACGACACCGGCACCGCCGAGGGCATCCACACCGAACCGGTCGACGAGCCCCTGCAGTCCCTCGCCGACGCCGAGATCGCCCACGCGCGCGTCGGCCCCCTGATCCTGCTGCGGATCCTGCCCTACAAGGAGACCGCCCACCGCTACCTGGTCTTCCACACCCTCACCCGGTCCGTCGTCCGCCTCGACGGCATCGGACAGGGCTGCCGCCGGCTCCCCGAGGACCAGGGCATCGTGTTCCCCGGCGGCTACTGCCTGGCCGCCGGCCCCCACAAGACGTACGAACTCGACACGGACGGCATGGAGTTCGAGCGCGAGGTGCGCTCGCCGTACGGCGAGGACGTGCTGTACGCGTTCCACGCGCCCGAGCGCGGACGCGGACTGCTGCTGTCGTACAACCTGATCCGCGAGGCGGTCGCCACTCCGCTGACCTGCCACGGCTGGGCGCTGTTCGACGACGGACTGCTCGCCCTGCTGCGGCCCGACGGCGACGAACCCGCCCGCGTCCACCCCCTCCAGCTGTGGCGCTCGCCCTACGTCTCCGACACCCACGCCGCCGCCCTGCCCGCCGACGGGAGCGCGCTGGCCCGGGTCGGCAACGCCGACCTCGTACGGGGCGTCTCCGACTGCCTGTCGCTGGCCCGCTCCGTCACCGAGACCACCCCCACCGCCGAGGTGTACGCGGCCCTGGTGGCCGCCTGCGTTCGCGCCCTGGACACCCACCACTGGCTGGGCGAGGACGAACTCGGCGACCTGCGCACCCCCTTGGAGCAGGTGCGGGACACCGCCGAGCAGGTGCTGGCCGAGTTCGCGACCGTGCGGGACCTCACCCGTCGGGCCGCCGACGCGCTGGAGGAGGCGGCGGACCGGATCGCCTCGGTGGTGCGCCGGCTGCGCGGCGAGCAGCCCCGCGAGGCCACCGCCTGGGTCACGGGCCTGACCGAACTGCGCCACGCCCAGGGCCACTTGCTGACCCTGAAGGACATGCGGTACGCGGACCGCGCCCGCATCGACGACCTGGCCGCCCGGGCCGAGACGGACCTCGCCTCCTTCGGCCAGCGCGCGGTCGCCTTCCTGGCCCGGGAGGACGCCTTCGCCCGGCACCACGCCGACGTGGAACGGCTCGTCGCCGACGCCGAGTCGATCACCACCGCCGCCGAGGCCGGCCCGGTCACCGCCCGCCTGGAGGAACTCGCCGACGGACTGCGCACGGTGACCGAGGTCGTCGCCGGCCTCGACATCGGCGACGCCACCGTCCGCACCGCGGTCCTGGAACGGGTCGCCGAGGCCCTGGGCGGCGTCAACCGCGCCCGCGCCACCCTCGACGCCCGCCGCCGCGGACTCCTCGACCGGGAGGCGCGTGCCGGGTTCGCCGCCGAACTCGCCCTGCTCGGCCAGACGGTCACCGGCGCGCTCGCGGCGGCGGACGACCCCGAGGCCTGCGACGAGCGGCTGACGCACGTGCTCACCCAGCTGGAGACGCTGGAGTCCCGGTTCGCCGAGTTCGACGACGTCCTCGGCGAACTCGCGGACCGGCGCACCGAGATCTACGAGGCGTTCTCCGCGCGCAAGCAGAGCCTCACCGACGCCCGCGCCCGTCGCGCCGAACAGCTCGCGTCCGCCGCCGACCGCGTGCTGGAGACGATCACCCGGCGCTGTGCCGCGCTCGCCGACACCGACGCGGTGAGCACCTACTTCGCCTCCGACCCGCTCGTCACCAAGGTCCGCCGCACCGCGGACGAACTGCGCGGACTCGGCGACCGCGTGCGGGCCGAGGAACTCGATGGGCGGCTGCGCTCCGCCCGGCAGGAAGCCACCCGCGCTCTGCGCGACCGCACCGACCTCTACGCGGACGGCGGCCGCACCATCCGCCTCGGCGGCCACCGCTTCGCCGTCAGCACCCAGCCCGTCGACCTCACCGTCGTCCCGCACGGCGACGGCCTCGCCCTCGCCCTCACCGGCACGGACTACCGCGCCCCCGTCACCGACCCCGCCCTCCTCGCCGACCGCCCCCTGGGCAGCCGGCACCTGCCGTCCGAGTCGCCCGAGGTCTACCGCGCCGAGCACCTCGCCGCCCGGCTGCTGCACGAGCACGGCGCCGACGCCCTGGCCGGCGCCGACGACCTCGCCGCGCTGGTCCGCCGGGCCGCCGAGGAGGCGTACGACGAGGGGCACGAGCGGGGCGTCCACGACCACGACGCCACCGTGATCCTCCAGGCCCTGCTGCCCCTGTACGACGGCGCCGGGCCCCTGCGCCACGAGCCCGCCGCCCGCGCCCACGCCCTGCTGTACTGGGCGCACGGCACCACGGCCGAGGAACGCGCCGACCTCACCCGCCGCGCCCGCTCCCTGGCCCGGGTCCGCGACGCCTTCGGTCCGCCGCCCGCGCTCGACGCGCTGCGGACGGAACTCGCCGAGGCCGTCGAGCGGTGGGACGGCGCCACCGCCGTACGGCCGCGGGCCTGCGCCGCGTACCTCTTCGAGGAGCTGACCACCGGCCCCGAGGGCTTCGTCATCGGCGCCCGGGTCCGCTCCCTGCTCGACGCGTTCCACGGCGCGGTCACGACCGGGGCCTACGACGAGGACCTCCCCGCCCTCGACGGCCTGGCGGCCCGCCGGCAGCTGGTCGAGGCCTGGCTGTCCGCGTACACCGCCGCCACCGGCGCCCCCGTCACCGACGGCGACCTCGCCGAGGCCGTGGCCGCCGAGCTCTGCCCGGACCTGCCCCGCCACACGTCCGACGCGCCGCTGACCGCCACCGCGGAGGGGCTGCTCGGCACCCACCCCCGGATCACCGACCGCCGCCTCACCCTCCGGCTGGACGAGTTCCTCGCCCGCACCGCGGAGTTCAGGGAGCGGGACGTCCCCGCGTTCCGCGCCTTCCAGCGCCGGCGCGCCGCCCTCGTGACCGCCGAGCGGACGCGGCTGCGGCTGGACGACCACCGGCCGCGGGTGATGTCGTCGTTCGTCCGCAACCGCCTGGTCGACGAGGTCTACCTGCCGCTGATCGGCGACAGCCTCGCCAAGCAGCTCGGCACCACGGGCGAGTCCGGCCGCACCGGCACCGGCGGCCTGCTGCTGCTCGTCTCCCCGCCCGGCTACGGCAAGACGACCCTGATGGAGTACGTGGCCCACCGGCTCGGCCTGATCCTGGTGAAGATCAGCGGCCCGGCGCTCGGTCACACCGTCACCTCGCTGGACCCCGCCGAGGCGCCGAACGCCACCGCGCGCCAGGAGATCGAGAAGATCAACTTCGCGCTGGCCGCCGGCAGCAACACCCTCCTGTACCTCGACGACATCCAGCACACCTCGCCCGAACTGCTGCAGAAGTTCATCCCGCTGTGCGACGCCACACGCCGGGTGGAGGGCGTGTGGGAGGGCGAGCCGCGCACCTACGACCTGCGGGGCAAGCGGTTCGCCGTCTGCATGGCCGGCAACCCCTACACCGAGTCGGGCGAGGCGTTCCGGGTGCCCGACATGCTGGCCAACCGCGCCGACGTGTGGAACCTCGGCGACGTCCTCACCGGCAAGGAGGACGTCTTCGCGCTCAGCTTCCTGGAGAACGCGCTCACCGCCAACCCGGTGCTCGCCCCGCTCGCCGGCCGCGACCGCGCCGACCTCGACCTGCTGATCCGCCTCGCCGAGGGCGACCCCACGGCCCGCCCCGACCGGCTCGTCCACCCCTACGCCCCCACCGAGCTGGACCGGATCCTGGCCGTGCTGCGCCATCTGCTCACCGCCCGCCGGACGGTCCTCGCGGTCAACGCGGCCTACATCGCCTCCGCCGCCCAGTCCGACGACGCGCGCGCCGAGCCGCCGTTCCGGCTCCAGGGCTCCTACCGCAACATGAACAAGATCGCCCAGCGGATCCAGCCCGTGATGAACGACGCCGAACTCGCCGCCGTCGTCGAGGACCACTACGCGGCCGAGGCGCAGACCCTCACCACCGGCGCCGAGGCGAGCCTGCTGAAGCTCGCCGAGCTGCGCGGCACGCTCACCGGCGACCGGGCCGACCGGTGGGCCGAGGTGAAGGCCGCCCACGTCCGCACCCGGGCCCCGGGCGGCGCGGGCCAGGACGCCCTGGCCCGCGCGGTGGCCGCCCTCGCCCTCCTCGGCGACCGCATCGCCGCCGTCGAGTCGGCCATCACCCGGGCGGCCGACCCCCGCCGCCTCCTGGTCGGCCCGACGGACCGTCACGTTCCGCAATCGGCACCGCAATCGGCACCGGGGGAGGGCCCGGGGACCGGGCGGGACGACGAGGGCTGAGGGGGGCCACGGCGCCCTCGTTCCGGACGCCGGGAGGGCGAGCGGGGTGCCCGCCCGGCGCGGGGGACGGGGGCGCGGAGGAGTCTTGAATCTCACTTCCCCGAGCGCCGATTGAAGGTTTGTCTACGCGCGGAGCTCACTTCACCGAACGATCATTCGGGCATTACGGGCGGCTTTTCTCCAGGGAGTTACCGAGGGGTATCAGGGCCTGCTACAAGCATGGTTGCACGTTTAACCACTCCCGCGATCCCCACCTTCGAAGGGCGGACCGTCGTGTCAGTGCGTTCTGTTCGGGCAACCATGGCGACCCTCGCCATGGGCGCCGCAGCCGTGTTCGGTCTGGCACAGCCGGCTTCGGCCGCCGGCGACAACTACGTGGCTCTCGGCGACTCCTACTCCTCCGGAGTGGGCGCGGGGAGCTACACCTCCGAGAGCGGCACCTGCAAGCGCAGCACCAAGGCGTACCCGTCGCTCTGGGCCACCGCCAACTCCCCGTCCTCGTTCAGATTCGTCGCCTGCTCGGGCGCGACGACGGCGAGCGTGGCCAGCGGCCAACTGGGCGCGCTCTCCTCGTCGACCACGCTCGTCAGCGTCACGGCGGGCGGGAACGACGTCGGCTTCGCGGACGTCATGCAGACCTGTGTGCTGCAGAGCGAGGCCACCTGCGTCAGCCGCGTCAACACCGCCGTCTCGCAGATGCAGAACTCCCTCCCGGGCAAGCTCGACTCGCTGTACGCCGGCATCCGCTCCCGCTCCCCGCAGGCGCGTGTGGTGGTGCTGGGGTACCCGCGCTTCTACAAGCTCTCGGGCAACTGCATCGCCGGACTCACCGAGACCGAGCGCGGCGCGATCAACAACGCCTCGGACGTGCTGAACGGGGTGCTCGCGAAGCGGGCGGCCAACGCCGGGTTCACCTTCTCCAGCGTGGTGGACGAGTTCACCGGGCACGAGATCTGCTCGGGCGACGCGTGGCTGCACAGCGTGGACTGGCTCAACATCAGCAACTCCTACCACCCGAAGGCCACCGGCCAATCGGGCGGCTACCTGCCCGCCTTCCGCTCCGCGGTCTGATCCCCGGTGCGGTGGCGCCGCCCGCCCGGGCGGCGCCACCGCACCAGGGGGAGCGTCGGGCAGGGCTCCCGCCCGACGCTTTCCGGCCAACGACCGCCCCGCACCCGGCCGGTGCCGGAGCAGGTCTGTTCCGGCCGGTGAAGGGTCAATACCCTTGCCCGGTACATCATTTGATGAACCGAGGGAGCCTCATGCCCACCGCGCAGCAGGTGACCGACATCCTCTCGCCCGAGTTCGCCGCGGACCCCTATCCCGCCTACCGCGTGATGCGCGACAGCGCGCCCCTCCTCTGGCACGAGGCCACCCGGAGCTACATCGTCTCGCGCTACGAGGACGTGGAGCGCGTCTTCAAGGACAAGGACGACCAGTTCACCACCGACAACTACGACTGGCAGCTCGAGCCGGTGCACGGCAGGACGATCCTCCAGCTCAGCGGGCGCGAACACGCCGTGCGCCGCGCCCTCGTCGCCCCCGCCTTCCGCGGCAGCGACCTGCGGGAGAAGTTCCTGCCCCTCATCGAGCGCAACTCCCGGGAACTCATCGACGCCTTCCGGCACACCGGCTCCGCCGACCTGGTCACCGACTACGCGACCCGGTTCCCGGTGAACGTGATCGCCGACATGCTGGGCCTGGACAAGACCGACCACCCCCGCTTCCACCGCTGGTACACCTCCGTCATCGCCTTCCTCGGCAACCTCTCCGCAGACCCGGAGGTGGCCGCGGCGGGGGAGCGGACCCGGGTGGAGTTCGCCGAGTACATGCTGCCGGTCATCCGGCACCGCCGCGAACACCCCGGTGACGACCTGCTGTCCACGCTGTGCGCCGCCGAGATCGACGGCGTGTCGATGAGCGACGAGGACGTCAAGGCGTTCTGCAGTCTGCTGCTCGCCGCCGGCGGCGAGACCACCGACAAGGCCATCGCCGGCATCTTCGCCAACCTGCTGCTGCACCCCGAGCAGCTCGCCGCCGTCCGCGAGGACCGCGGCCTCATACCCGCCGCGTTCGCCGAGACGCTGCGCTACACCCCGCCCGTCCACATGATCATGCGCCAGTCGGCCACCGAGGTCACCCTCAGCGGTGGCACCGTACCCGCCGGTGCCACCGTCACCTGCCTGATCGGCGCCGCCAACCGCGACGGGAGCCGCTACCGCGACCCGGACCGCTTCGACGTCTTCCGCGACGACCTCACCACCACGACCGCCTTCTCGGCCGCCGCCGACCACCTCGCCTTCGCGCTCGGTCGGCACTTCTGCGTGGGGGCCCTGCTCGCCAAGGCCGAGGTCGAGACCGGCGTGAACCAACTCCTCGACGCCATGCCCGACCTACGGCTCGCCGAGGGCTTCGACCCCGTCGAGAAGGGCGTCTTCACCCGGGGACCGCAGTCCCTGCCGGTGCGGTTCACCCCGGTCACGGACTGAGCCCCCGGGAGCGACGGGCACGGGCCCCGGCCCACGGGGCCCGTGCGCCCGCTACTGCACCACCGGGGTGAACTCCACCGGCAGCGCCGTCAGTCCGCGCATCCAGATCGACGGACGCCAGGTCAGTTCGTCCGGCTCCACCGCCAGCACCAGGTCCGGCAGCCGCTCCAGCAGTGTCTCGACGGCGGTGCGCGCCATCACGTCGGCCAGCAGCGGGGCCGGATAGGGGCAGCGGTGCTCCCCGTTGCTGAACGACAGGTGCGCGGAGTTCTCGGCACCGACGTGCCCCTCGGGCCAGATCTGCGGATCCGTGTTGGCCGCCGCCAGCCCCAGCACCAGGCAGTCGCCCGCCCGGATCCGCCGCCCGCCGAGCTGCGTGTCCCGCACCGCCCACCGGCCGATGAAGTTCTGCGTCGGCGTGGCCAGCCACAGCACCTCGTTCAGCGCCTCGGCCACGCTGAGCCGCCCGCCCGAGACGCTCAGCGCGAACCGCTCGTCGGTGAGCAGCAGCCTCAGCGTGTTGCAGATCCAGTTCGCCGTGGGCTGCTGGGCGGCGGCGATCACCGAGATCAGGTCCTGGACGACCTCCTCGTCGGTGAGTTCCGCCGGGTGCAGCAGCATCCGCGAGGTGACGTCCGGGCCCGGCAGCTCCCGCTTCTCCTTCACCAGCCGCGTCAGACGCTCACCCACCCGCCCGTACGCGGCGACCGGGTCGTCGCCCTCCGCCGCGTCCAGCGAGATGCGCAGGTCGTCCACGAGCCGCTGGGTGTCGGCGGCGTCGAGCGGCATCCCGCACATCTGCACGGCGGCACGCGCCGGCACGGCGTGCGCGTACTGGCCCATCAGTTCCGCCTGCCCGCTCCCCGCGAACCCAGAGATGAGCCGGTCGGCGATCCGCCGGCAGTCCCGGCCCAGCTCGAACTGGTCGACGCCGTCCAGCGCCAGCGTGATCACCCCGGCCCGCCGCCGGTGCTCGTCGCCCTCCGTGAACAGGACCGACGGCTGGTACCCCACGTACGGCAGCAGCGGCCAGTCCGGTGGGATGTTCGGCCACTGGTTCCAGCGCCGCGAGTCCCGCGCGAACAGTTCGTCGTGCCGGGTCACGTAGGTGACCTCCGGGTAGCCCAGCACCAGCCAGGCCGGAACGTCCCCGTCGAGCAGCACGGGGGCGACCGGGCCGTGCTCCCGGCGCAGCGCGCGGTACAGCTGCGACGGCGTCCGCTGGTACTCCAGCCCGGCCAGGCGCACCGCGTCCGTGGGGGCGGGGCAGCCCGGCGGGGCCGGACGGGCGAAGGATCCGGTGTCGGTCACGGTGTCGTCTCCCGGGCCATGGCCAGTGCGCGGAGGTGGTCCACGAGGGTGATCAGTACGTTCTTGCCGGACCGCCGCAGCCGCGCGTCGCAGTCGATCAGCGGCACGTGCCCGGGCAGCGCGAGCGCCTGCCGTATCTCGTCCAGGGAGTGGCGGCTCGTGTCGTCCTCGAACCGGTTCACGGCGACCACGAACGGTGTCCGGTGGTGTTCGAGCCGGTCGATCGCGTACCAGGAGTCGTCCATCCGCCGGGTGTCGACGAGGACGACCGCGCCGAGCGTGCCGGAGAACAGCCGGTCCCACAGGAACCAGAAACGCCCCTGCCCCGGAGCGCCGAACAGGTAGAGCACCATGCGTTCGTCGAGGCTGATCCGCCCGAAGTCGAACGCCACCGTCGTGGTGGTCTTCGTCGTCACCCCGCCCGGCTCGTCCACGCCCACTCCGGCCTGCGTCATCACCTCCTCGGTGTTCAGCGGCCGGATCTCGCTGACCGAGCGGACCAGAGTGGTCTTGCCGACTCCGAAACCGCCCACGACCACGATCTTCAGGCCGGTCTCGGCGGTGTCGGACAGGGGCGTGCGGTGGGAGGGGAGCTCAGAGGTTGCGGAGCCCATGGAGCACCTCCTGGAGAAGGACGGAATCGGGCAGCGAGGCGACGGACTCCGCCGCGCGCGGGTGACGGGCGGTGATGCGGCCCGTGGCGAGCAGGTCGCCGAGCAGGATCCGCACCACCGTGATCGGCAGGCCCAGCTCCGCGGCGATCTCGACCACGGCCGTCGGACGGCGGCACAGATCGAGGATCCGGGCGTGCTCCGACTGCATCCCGGAGGCGGGCTCGCACTCGCTGACCACGAGGGTGACCAGGTCGAACGAGTCGTCGGCACGGCTGCGCCCGTTGGTGACCAGGTAGAGCCGGTCGGGGGCGCCGGTGTCCACGGGCCCGCGCGTCACGACGCGGCGCTTTCCCGGGCGGGCCGTCGGGGCTCGGCCCGCAGGTGCTCCCCGATCTGCTCGACCAGCTCCGTCATCTGGTGCCCCACCACACCGGGGTCGGCGTTCTCGTTCGCGAGGGCCGCCAGGTGCGCCCCCTCACCGGCCTCCACGACGAACAGCAGGCCGCCGTGGAACTCGGTCATGGAGTGGCGCACCCCGCCGGTCCCGTCGCCGAACTCGACGGAGGCGCCCTGGGCGAGTGCCTGGATCCCCGAGCAGATCGCCGCCAGTTGGTCGGCCTGGTCGAGCGTCAGGTGCTCGGTCCAGCACAGCTTGAGACCGTCCCGGGACAGCACCAGCGCGTGCCGGGTGCCGGGGGTGCGCTCCAGGAGATTCTGCAGAAGCCAGGTGAGGCTGTTGTCGGTGGTCTGCATGGTGGCTGTCGGGACGGTGGCGCCGGACCGGCCGGTCACCGCCCGTTTCTCCAATCTCACGAACTCGAGCGGGGGCGGGCGCCGGTGCCCCGGACGCCCTGCGGGTACGCGATGGGACGGGCCTACGGAGCGGTCGCCGGGCCGGCGTCCGGCCCGGCGGCGGCCGCGCCCGCGGACCGGCGGCCGCGGTGGAAGGCGCCGAAGCGGGCGCCCGCGT
>NZ_MSGP01000285.1 GCF_002078235.1 Streptomyces viridosporus | reverse complement strand
GCGGCCTTCTGCGCCGAGCGGCTGGGCGGGACGATCGTGCGGGTGCCCGCCGGGGAGGTCGAGGCTGAGGTCCGCTCGGCGCAGAAGGCCGCGGAAGAGGCCGTGGCCCAGGCTCGGCGGCAGCACCGCGCCGAGCGGCGGCGAGAGTTCTCGGACAAGCTCGGAGCCCTGTTCCACCGCTAGCGACCGGACCGGCGCGGGCAGGCCCGCAGCGGGTGCAAGCCGATGAGGCCGGTGCCGGATCTGCGGTGGTGCGGCAGACCGCGAGAGGAGCCGACGATGGGCGAGGGTGACCGGGGCGACCGGGTACTCGATCGTGTGCGCCCCGCCGGCCTGGTGGACGTCCCGGCCCTGGTGCGCCTGATCGCCTCGCGCGCCGCCGGCACGCCACCGGCCATCGACCGCGCTGCCGAGCAGGTTCGGGCCGTCCTGCGGCTGCTGCTGGCCCACCATGCCCTTGAAGAGGGTCACGTCTGGGTGGCAGAGCAGCACTCCGGGGAGCTCATCGCCGCCGCCGTGTGGCTGCCGCCGGAAGCCGACCGGGACTTCAGCCGCTTCCACGGCCTGATCGCCCGGGAGCTGGAGGTTCCGCCCGACCTGCTGGCCCTGGGCAGGGCAGACGGTGAAGCGCTGGAGGCCGCTCGGGCAGGTACGCGGGACTGGGTCCTGCTGGTGGCGAGTCGCGAGGGCGACTGCTCGCACGGGCTGCTCGACCGCGTCCTGGCACCGGGTCTTCGGACCGTGGACCGGCAGAACGGCACGGTGGTCGCGTGGACCGCTTCCATCCCCGAGGCCGGTCGGCTGGAGGCGTTCGGCTTTCGAGGCACCCACACAGTGGCGCTGCCGTCCGGCGGGCACGTCTGGCTGACCAGCCGTCCCCCGGCGACGGCTCGACGGCCTCGTCCCTGACCGGCTCGGCAGCAGCGTCGCACTCCCTGCCCGCCGACAGCGCTGTCACGTCGGCCGACCGGCCTGGGACGATCTTGGAGTTGATCGTGCCGGGAGGGGTTCGCCCGTGCCGTCCGCGCCGCCGCCCTGCCAGGGGCACCGGCACCCGGCGGAGATCATCGCGCACGGCGGGTGGCGGTACTCCCGCTTCCCACTCGGCTTCCGCAAGGCCGGGGAGCTGCTGCCCGAGCGCGGCGTGCTCGTCTTCCACGAGACCGCCCGCCCCTGGTGTGCGAAAGTTCGGGCAGGTGTACGCCCACGGCCATCGCTTGCAGACATCACGCTCCATCTCCAGCTTCCGGATGCGCTTGCCCTTCTCCCGCGCCTGCGCCCGCAGGCGCTCCAGCTCGCCCCGCTCCGTCTCCCGCAACCGGCCCGTGCCGGAGGCGACCGGACCGGCAGCACCGGCCGGGACCCGATCCGGGGCCGGCTAACCCGTCCGGCGAGCCCTCGACACCCAGCTGTGCAGCGTCCCCGACCCCCGTGTGACCTCCGGGATCGGCTTCCCGGCCTCGGTCACGATGCGTACAGCCCCTTACGGAACTCAGCATCGAACCTCCGCTTCCCCGACGTCATGACTCCCAACTTCCCCTTCCGCCACGGTGTCTCCACGCTACGAGGGTGGCCATGCCGCTGCTCCTGTGCCGCCTGGCCGTTCACTGGCTGTGCCTGTTGCCCGGCACGTAGCGCGGGTGCAGGCTGCTGAAAGACGAAAGGAGTCCTTCGATGAGCCAGCACCCGCCCACCCCGCAGGTCGACCGTCCGATTGTCGGCTCGTATTCGTCATACGACGGCGCACAGCGCGCGGTCGATCATCTGTCCGACAACAGGTTCCCGGTGGAACGCACCGCGATCATCGGCTCCGACCTGCGCATGGTCGAGACCGTGCTCGGTCGGCTCACCCGCGGCCGGGCCGCCCTGGCCGGGGCGGGCAGCGGAGCCTGGTTCGGACTGCTGATCGGGCTGCTGCTGTCGGTGTTCGCCGCCGGTAACCACCACGTCCTCGTCCTGATGCTGAGCGGACTGGCCTACGGCGCCCTCTTCGGCGCGGTCTTCGGCTTCGCCGGCCACGCCCTCAGCGGCGGCCGCCGCGACTTCGCCTCCCGCAGCCAGATCGTGGCCGCCCGCTACGACGTGGTCGCCGACACCGAGGTCGCCGACGAAGCCAAGAACCTGCTGATCAAGCTCGCCTGGCGCGAAGACTGACCGCAGCCTGCCCCGCCCAGGCGGGCAGGGCGTGGATGCCGCCGGTGGATGCCGCCGTCCGAGCACACACGGACGGGGGCGTAATTACGGCCGGTGAAACCCGACTTCATCAGTAGGCAGGCACACGTAGTCGGCAGATTCGTGGGGTGGTCTGTTGACCCGGAGGTTGTCGCGCACGCCCTGGTAGCGGCCCTGCCGGCGAGTGCGGTAGCGGCCTTCTTGCCGGTCTCGCGCATCTTCACGCCGGTGATGCAGTGGCCGTCGGCGCGGGTGAGGTAGGCGAGGTCGGCCTCGGAGGAGAAGCCGGAGTCGGCGACGGTGACCCCCAGCCCAGCCGCCAGGAGCGTAGATCGTCTCTGACCTGCTCGATCGCGGTGGTGTCGGAGGTGTCGCCGGGCCAGCCCCAATAACGGACCGGGATACCTTCGCGGGTGACCGCGAGCCCGATGACGATCTACGGCAGGTCCTGGGAGTGCCCGAACCGGCGAAACGCCTCATCGCCCGCCTCTCCGTCCTCGCCGTCACGCTCGAAGCAGGTGCTGGTGGTGTCGAAGAAGAGCAGGTCGCCTTCGAGGTTGAGCAAGTGGGCGGCGGCGAAGAACACGCACTCCTGCGCGGCGCCTTCCGCCTCGCTCTCGACAAGCAGGCCCATCGCACGCAGGGCCTGGCTGTTGCCGTCGAGTCCGGGCAGATCGGTCACGACCACGTCGCGACTGGCCACTCGCCCGCGGCGAGTTTGGAACCCGGCGCGATGGCGCGGTTGGCGACCAGCGCGAACAGCACTCACTCGACTGCACAACCGGCGCCCGTTCAAAACCTGGGCGAGTGCAGTGTCGACGCCGGGCAGCTTCCACAGCTGATCCAGCAGCCAGACCCCGCCCATCGGACGGGAGAATTCCACCTGCAGCGGACCGGCCTTGGCACCCAGAGGCGCGGTGACCTCGTCGTCCTCGCCGAGGTAGTGGTTGATCGAGGCGACCAGCCGGCGCAGGGTCTCGAGGCCGAGCCGGTCCTCGGCGGGCCAGCCGGCGCCTTCCCCACAACACCGGAAGGTGGACCGTCCTGATGGTGCGTGTGTCCGCGGCCTCTGCCAGTACAGTCGCTGCAAGGAGCGGCTGGAGAGGCAGGGGCGGGAATGCTCGAGATCAGCGGGGTCACCTGGGCGGTGACGATCGCGGTCATCGTGGGACTGCTGGCCCTGGACCTGACGATGGGGTGGGTGAAACCGCATCGCGTCGGCTTCCGGGAGGCCGCCGCCTGGTCCGTGTTCTACGTCGCGGCCGCTGTCGTCTTCGGCGTGTGGTTCATGAGCGCCTACGGGGGCACCTACGGCACCGAGTACTTCGCCGGTTATCTGGTGGAGAAGAGCCTCTCGGTCGACAACCTGTTCGTGTTCGTCATCATCATGACGACGTTCACTGTGCCGGAGGAGCACCAGCAGAAGGTGCTCTCCTTCGGCATCGTGCTCGCGCTCGCCATGCGTGCCGTCTTCATTGCACTCGGAGCCGCGCTGATCTCCGCGTTCTCCTTCATGTTCCTGCTGTTCGGCCTGCTGCTGATCTACACGGCCGTACAGCTCTACCGGCACCGGGACGAGGATCCGGACGTCGAGGACAACGGCGTGGTGAGGGCGGCCCGGCGACTGCTCCCGGTCACCGAGGGCTACGACGACGGCCGGATCCTCACCCGGGTGGAGGGGCGGCGGATGGTGACGCCGCTGCTGATCGTGCTCATCGCGATCGGCAGCGTCGACCTCCTGTTTGCGCTCGACTCCATCCCCGCGGTCTTCGGCGTGACCGAGGAGCCCTACATCGTCTTCGTGGCCAACGCGTTCGCCCTGCTCGGCCTCAGGGCACTGTTCTTCCTCGTCAAGGGCCTGCTGGACCGGCTCATCTACCTGTCGACGGGCCTCGCGGTGATCCTGGCCTTCATCGGGGCGAAGCTCGTCCTCCACTGGGCGCACGAGGACATCTCGCACGACGTTCCGGAAATCTCCACTCCGCTCAGCCTCGTCGTCATCGGGGTCGTGCTCGCCGTCGCCACGGTGGCCAGCCTGGTCAAGACCCGCCGTGACCCCACCAGCAAGGCGCACGCTGGGTCGCTCAGGGCCCACCGACCCCGACCGGAGCAGGACAAGGACTGAGGCCCCCAGCACCCGCCACGAAGCTTGCGCCGCATGCCGGGCTGACCGTTCCGGGGTCGGCCCGCGCCCCGGCACCGAACAATCTGTGGTTCAGCCTCCCAAAGGTCGCCGGCCTCTCCGTCTGGAAGCGCGGCCGCCCTTGCCCGCCGCGCGAAGCCGCAGGTGATCGCCATACAGACCATGCCAGTGTTCTGGCACCCCGGCATCGCCCGCGAGCCGGCCGTGGTGATCGACACCACCGCGTCCCGCACCTGTCGCCCGGGCGAGCTCGACGCCGCGGCCGGCGCCGCCTACATCCTCGTGCCGGACCACCTGCGGGCTGGCCACCTTCACCACCGAGGTTGACCCAGTCACGGAAGCAGAGGCGGCAGGCCACCGCGCCCTGGGAGTGGTTCAGGGGAGCCCGGCGAAGCGTTCCACGGCTTGGGCGCGGCCGGTGACGACGAGGATGTCGCCGGGCTGGACGACGGTGCCGGCGGTGGCATGGGGGAAGGCTTCGCCAGCGCGTTGGACGCCGACGACGGTCACGCCGTGGCGGGCCCGCAGCTGGCTCTGGCCCAGCGGTTTACCGACGGCTTCCTGTGAGGCGACGGTTTTAATCAGGGCGTAGTCGTCGTCGAATTCGCTGAAGTCCAGCATCCGGCCGGTCACCAGATGCGCGACGCGCTCGCCCATCTCGTACTCGGGCAGCACCACGTGGTGGGCGCCGAGGCGTTCGAGGATCCGGCCGTGCCGGCGGCTGATCACCTTGGTCCAGATGTGGGGATGCCGACGTCGACGAGGTTGGTGGTGATCAGAATGCTGGCCTCCAGGTCGGTGCCGATGCCCACGACCACGCGGGAGTACTCGATGACACCGAGCTGCTCCAGCACCTGGGGGTCGGTGCAGTCGGCCACAGCGGCGTGGGTGAAGTCCTCGCTGAGCTGCTGCACGAGATCCGGATCGGTGTCCACGCCGAGGACCTCCCAGCCGTGACGCATCAGTTCCCGCCCGAGAGAGCGGCCGAAGCGGCCCGGACCGATCACGGCGATCCGGGTGTCGCCGCTCGATCGCCCGGCCGGGGCAGGGAGGTGGCGCGTGAGGCGCCGGCGCAGGGGGCGAAGTAGTCAGCCAATGACGGGTCGCCCCTCGAGCA
This sequence comes from Streptomyces viridosporus, assembly GCF_002078235.1. GTDB lineage: Bacteria > Actinomycetota > Actinomycetes > Streptomycetales > Streptomycetaceae > Streptomyces > Streptomyces viridosporus. Next base: position 4,700 of record NZ_MSGP01000285.1, on the reverse strand, counting down.
GTCGGTAGCGTCGCGCATGTTCGTGCAGGGCGAGCGCGGACGCGAGGACCACCGGCCCCACCCGGCCGACGAACATCAAAACGATCAGCACCAAGTGGCCGCCGGTGGGCAGGCCGGCGGTGATACCGGTGCTCAGCCCCACCGTGGCGAACGCCGACACCACCTCGAACAGCACCGCCTCCAACGACGCGCTGCTCATGGTCAACAGGGCAAGCATGCCGATCATGACCAGGCCCACACCGAGCAGCGCCACGGTCAGGGCCTGCCGCAGGGCGGCCTGCGGGATCCGGCGGCCCATGGCCTCGGCCGCGGGGCGACCGCGCGCCTCGGCGAGGATGGGGCCTCGCGGTATGGGGGTTGAGTCGGCTACGCGATTCAGTGCCCGGAGCCGGATTCAAGGTTTTCCTAAGGTTTCTCCAAAGTCGATCGGCCACGGTGGACACCTGACCGATCGACCGGCGGGGCGCATCCCGTACCACGGGGAGGACCTCCGCGTGCGGCCCGGCGCCCCGACGCGATCGCCAGACCAGAGAAGAACCGGCTGAAGGGACATCACATGAAGACCGTACGTGGGTTGGCCGACCGCATGCTGGAGCGCCTGGTGCCGCAGGAGACGGCGAGCGCGTGCACCGGCTACTGGATCTACCGGTGCATCAACAGCTCGTGCGGCAGCTTCAGCAACTACACGCAGCGCGTCTGGTCTTGTGACCTCAACAGGCGCGAGTTCATGAGCTGCGGTTGCTGAACCGGCCCTGACCCGTCCGGCTCCGTGACCCTCTGCGGGGCGTAGGGCGGTAGCTCTCCCTTCGGCGCCGTGACCCGTCACCGCCATGGGGGCCGCCTTCCTTCGGACACCGTACAACCCGTCTCGTGGCCCGGCCTGTACCAGGGCCGGGCCACTGATCTCTCCCCGGGAGACCCAGTGGAATTCGTCTCGGCCGTGAGCCAGATCGCGCTCGTCCTGGTCTTCGCGGCGGCTGTCCTCGGAAAAATCAGGAACACGGAGGCGTTCCACGCCTTCACGTACTCCGTGGAGACACTGGGGCGGATGTCCGCCGCCCGGGCGCCTGTTCTCGCGGCGGGCGTCGTCCTCGCGGAAGCGGCAGGCGCCCTGCTCCTGGTCTGGCCCGCGGCGTATGGCGGCCGACTTCCCGCGTTGATCGGTCTTCTGATGGTGATCGGTCTGTTGGCCTCGTTCACCTACGCCGTCGTCCGCGCCCTGCGCGCCGGGAAGCAGGTGGTCTGCCGATGTTTCGGTACCTCGGCCGGCCCTGTCGGCCCGCCCCAACTCGTACGCAACGCCGTGCTCCTCGCGGTCGCGGTGACGGCCGCCCCCGGTGTGTGGGAGAGCGGGCATCTCTCCTGGCAGGCCCGGTTCGCCGCCTGGCTGTGCGGGGCGACGGCCGCTCTCGTCCTGGTGGTCGGAGACGAACTGGTGACGCTGCTGCGGCCCACACCCGCCGCCCCGACCCGTACGAGCATCTGATCCCTCTACCGAGAAGAGGCCGACCATGATCTACCTGGCCATAGCCCTGGTGGTCGTTGGCGCGCTCTGCGCGCTGGACCTCATGCTGACGCTCGCGGTTCTCCGCCGACTCCGGAACCGGTCCTCCGCCGCCCCGGCCCTCACCGAGGAGGGCGGCATCTCCGTGGGCGCGATCGTGGCACCCTTCAGCAGCCGGTGTCTCGAGGGCATGCCACTGACGGAACGTGATCTCACTGACGGCGCCGTGGTGTCGTTCTTCACCCCGGGCTGCAAGCCGTGCCGGGACAAGCTGCCTCGCTTCGTCGAGCAGGCCGGCGCACTCCAGGGGCGGCGCCAGGTGGTCGCCGTCGTGGTGGCGGGGAGCGGCGAACAGCGATACGAGGACGAGGCTCAGGCGATAGCCGAGCAGCTCTCCTCCGTGGCACGGGTCGTACGAGAGACACCAGAGGGGCCCTGCGTGAGCGCGTTCGAAGTCAATGCCTTCCCTTCCCAGTTCGCCATCTCGGCATTAGACGGGGAGCCGCCCAGCGTGGCTGCGGTCGGGGACTCGGTCCTCACCGCCGTTCCGGCCGGGCGGATATGAGCCCCGCCCCGGGTACCACCGCGCCACCCCGTGCGGTGCCGCTTCACCGCGCCGTGATGTCGGCTCTCGGGCTCGGCCTACGTGCCACTCCCATCGCGATGGCCGGATTTCTGGCGGTGACCGTTGTGTCCGCCGCGGCGCCCGTGGTGGTCACGTGGCTGGTCAAGGACATCCTGGACGGGCTCGCGGCAGGCAGCGGTGTACACGAGACCTTCGGCACCGCCGTCGCGCTGGCCATCGTCGGCGCGGTGATGGCCAGCACCCCTCAGCTCACCGGCTACCTCCAGGCCAGGATGACCCGTGCGACCAGTCTTCTCGTCCAAGAACGGCTGCACACCACCGTCGACGGCTTCGTGGGGCTAGGCCGTTTCGAGAACCCAGAATTCCTGGACCGACTCAGGATGGCGCAGCATGCCGGCGGGCTCGCCCCCTTCCAGATAGTGCAGGCGGTGGCGGGCATCGTCCGCAGCTGCGTCCTCCTCGTCGGTTTCGTCGGTTCCCTCGCGGTCCTGCATCCTCTGCTCGCCGTCGTCGTGTCGCTGTCCGGTGTCCCCGTGCTCTGGGCAGAGATCATGCTCAGCCGTCGGCGTGCCGCCACCTTCTGGGAGATCAGCCCCACCGAGCGCCGGGAACTCTTCTACGCGACGCTGCTGTCGAGTGTGGAGGCCGCCAAGGAGATCCGGCTCTACGCCGCTGGACGCTTCTTCCGGGAACGTCTGCTGGCCGAGCGACGCAAGGCCGACGGTCTTCGGGAGCTGATGGACCGCAGGGAACTGCGCGTGCAGACCTCCTTGCAGGTGGCTGCCTCCGTCCTGGCGGGGGCCGCACTGCTGTGGGCGGTCGAGTCCGCCGCACGGGGAACCATGACGGTCGGCGGCGTCTCCTTGGTGCTGGCCGCCATCCCCGCCGTGCAGAGCGGTATCGCGGGACTGGCCAGTGAGACCGGGCAGGTGCACCACTCCCTGATGATGTTCGATCACTACGTCACCGTGGTGAGACTCGGCCCCGACCTTCCCTCCCCCCGGCGCGCCACTGCGGTCCCGCCCCTGCGGGACGCCATCGAACTGCGGGACGTGTGGTTTCGCTACGACGAGGGCACGCCCTGGGTGCTGCGCGGCGTCGATCTGCGCATCGAGGCCGGGAAGGCACTGGCACTCGTGGGGGTCAACGGCTCGGGGAAGTCGACGCTGGTCAAGCTGCTGTGCCGGTTCTACGACCCCACCCGCGGTCGTATCCTCTGGGATGGCGTCGGCCTGCACGACATGGACCCGGTGGAGCTGCGGCGACGGGTCGCCGCCACCTTCCAGGATCCGATGCGTTACGAGCTCACGGCCCAGGAGAACATCGCCGTCGGTGACCTGAGCGCCCTCGACATACCTGGCCGGTGTGAGAAGGCGGCCCGGCTGGCAGGTGTGCACGAGGACGTCGCGCGGCTGCCCCACGGGTACTCCACCCTTCTCAGCCGCACTTTCTGGGGCGAGGATGACCACGCGTCCGGCGTGCAGTTGTCCGGAGGACAGTGGCAACGGATGGGCCTTGCCCGCTCGTTCCTGCGTGCCGACGCGGACCTGCTGATCCTGGACGAGCCCAGCTCCGGTCTGGACCCGGCCGCCGAGTACGAGATCCACACCCGGCTGCGGGCCCGCCGCTCTGACCGCACCAGCGTTCTAATCTCGCACCGGCTCGGCGCGGTCAAGGACGCCGACACCATCGCGGTCCTTCAGGATGGGCGGATCAGCGAACTAGGCGACCACACCGCTCTCATGGGCCGCCAAGGGACCTACCACCGGCTGTTCACGCTGCAGTCCCGTGGCTACCGCGAACGGACGGGCGACTCCGCGGACGAGGAGGCATACGTGGCCCACCCCCTTTCCTTGCCTGGCCTGAGTTCGTGAGGAGGCGTTCCGTGTACGTGGCGGTGGGGAGCGCCACCGGGCTGGCGGCCTTGGGGTGCGCGGTGGCGTTCCTGCTCCGGCGTCACTGCGCCCTTCTCGATGTCAGCGGCTCCAGCATGGTCCCCACCTACCGTGACGGGGACCGGCTGCTGGCGCTCAAGATACCAGCACGCCTCGTGCGCAGAGGGGCGGTCGTCGCGATCCGGATGCGACTGGCGGAGGGTGCGGACGGGAAGGACGTCACGCCCGGGGAACCCCTGCCCACCGCCATGATCAAACGCGTTGCCGCCCTTCCCGGAGACCGGATGCCCGGCCCACCTTCCTCGACGGACCTCGTGCCGGCCCGGCATGTGTACGTCCTCGGTGACAACCATGAGGCCAGTTACGACTCCCGCCATACCGGGCCCGTGCCGTTCGACCGGCTCGCCGCGGTGGTTCTCGGCCGGATCCGCCACGGCGTCGGCCCAGGGATCACGGACCACCACGTGCTGTGAGGTGAGCTTCTGAGGTTTTCGCGTCGGGTGCGGGGGTTCGCGGTCGGGTGTAGGCCGGAAGGTATGAGGTATTCCGGTGACTCCACCCGTGACTGAAGTCGCGGGCTTCCTGTGTCGGTGGCTAATACTCCAGCCGTAGATTGTGATCTTCATGTCTGATCCGCGGCTTGTCGGCGGTAGTGGCTGGCCCGAGCTCGGGCCTGATGGCGGCGTCGTCAGGCGGACCAGCCGAGCCGGTGGGC
>NZ_MSGP01000284.1 GCF_002078235.1 Streptomyces viridosporus | reverse complement strand
CGCCCCGGGGCGGTGGCGGTGCCGAGCCGGGATACGCGGTCGGGTGCGGCAGGGGGGAGCGCAGCGGGTGAGTGGGGTCGTGGGGGGAGCCGTGGCCGGCGGCGTGGGCCGGCTGGTGCGGTGCGCCGTGCTGAGCGCCGTGCTGAGCGCCGTGCTGAGCATGGAGCAGGGACTGGTCCGGTGCCTGAGGGCCGTGCGCGGGAGGCGGTGGAGCGGGCGCGGGGGAGGAGGTGACCGTGGCCCGGGGCGACGGCAGGTGGAAGCTGCCGGTGTCCGACATGCTGGGCGGCTGCGGAGGGACGGACGGTGCCGCCTGGGCGCCGGACGGTGTGGGGGAGGAGGCGGCCGGTGGCGTCGCGGAGGTGGTGCTCCGGCGCGGATCCACGGGTGCGATGCCCCCGCCTGTGCCCCCGTCCGTGCTCGTGCTCGTGCCTCGTTCTCTGCCCGGGACGGACGGCGTCGAGCCGGTTCCGGAGGAGTCGTCTTTCCCGGCGGGCCCGGACGCCAGGCCCGGAGCCCTCTTCAGCGGGCCGTCCGCGGCGAACCCCGGGGGGAGCGGGCCGAGCTGGTCGAAGACCTCGATCAGTTCGTCGTCGGGGCCGGGCTCCGGCAGGAGTTCCGCGGCTGCGGCGAGCGCCTTGCGCGCCCCCGTGGCCGTGCGGAACCGCGCCTGCGGATCCGGCTGCAGCAGCGTGGCCACGACCTGCCAGAGCGGCTCGGGGATCCCCCGGGGAGCGCCCGGCGTCCCGTGGTCGGCGAAGTGCTGGACGAGTGCCTTGGCGTCCGGTTTGGCGCCCTCCAGCAGATACAGCGCGACCAGGCCCACGGCGAACAGGTCGGCGGGGAAGTCCGGGTCGGAGCCCATCATCTGCTCCGGCGCCAGATAACCGGGCGTGCCCACCACCAGGTTGGTCTCGGTCAGCCGGGGCTCGCCCAGCCGCATCGCGATACCGAAGTCGGACAGCCGTAACCGCGGCCTGCCCGTACCGGTGGCCTCCAGGAGCACGTTGGCGGGCTTGATGTCGCGGTGCACCACGTCCTCCGCGTGCACCGCGGCGAGCCCGGACAGCAGCTGGTCGAGCAGGGTGCAGACGAAGGCCGGCGGCAGAGGGCCGTAGTCGCCGACCAGGTGGGCCAGCGAACCGCCGGCGACCAGGTCCATGGTGAACAGGACCTTGTCGTCGTCGGCGGCCCAGCTGGTGGGAGCGAGTACGTGGGGGTGGTCGATCCGCAGGGCCTGTTCGCGTACGAAGCGGAGCAGGGAGTGGGCGTCGCTCTGCAGCAGGACCTTGGCGGCCACATAACGGCGGCGGCGGTGGTCCCAGGTGCGCCAGACGGCACCGACGCCCCCGCGCCCGATCGGGTCGACCAGTTCGTACCGGCCGGCGAAGACCTCACCCATGGCTGTGCGTCGCTCCTCCCCCTGCGATGTCCCCCTCGCCTCCCCGTCTCCCCCTCGACGAGCGGTACGGC
>NZ_MSGP01000283.1 GCF_002078235.1 Streptomyces viridosporus | reverse complement strand
GGCGAGGTGTTCACCACCAGCAGGTCCCCGGCCCGCAGCAGCCACGGCAGCTCCACGAAGGCGTGGTGCGACACCGCCGTGCCCCGGGACACCAGCAGCCGCACCGAGTCCCGGTCGAGCCCGGGCCCCCGCTGCTCGACCGGCACCCGTGCCGACAACTCCTCCGGCACCCGGACGGCCAGCGTCACCGACCCTCCTCCAGCAGCGCCGGAGCCGCGTAGCGACCGCTCGCCGGCCGCTCGTCCAGCAGCCGCAGGAAGGCCGGCACCACACGGGCCGGCTCCGGCCGCGGCGCGTCGTCGTCCGGCACGGCCGCCGCGTACAGGTCCGTCGCCATGTCCCCGGGGTCGACCGCCCACACCCGCAGCCCCGGCTCCTCCACGGCCAGCACCGCCGCCAGGTGGTCCAGCGCCGCCTTGGACGCCCCGTACCCGCCCCAGGTCTCGTAGGCCTCGGCGCCGGCGTCCGAGCTCACCGCGACCACCGTGCCCGCCCGCGAGGCCCGCAGCCGCGGAAGCGCCTCCTGCACCAGGCCCAGCGCCGCCACCAGGTTCACCTCCAGCGCCCGCCGCAAACCGTCCAGGGACAGCTCCTCCAGGCGCACCAGCGGCTCGGCGCCCAGCGCGCTCGCGTTGTGCACCAGCAGGTCGACCCCGCCCAGCCGCTCCGCCGCGGCCACCAGCTCCGCGCGGTGCCCGGCGTCCGTGACGTCCCCGGGCAGCGCGACCACGCGCGTGCCGTGCGCGGACACCGCCCCGGCCGCCTCCGCCAGGGGGACCGCCCCCCGCGCGTCGAGCACCAGGTCCCAGCCGCGCGCGGCCAGCGCCCCGGCCAGCGCCTCTCCCAGTCCTTTCGAGGCCCCCGTGATGATCGCCACCGGCATGACATGCCCCCTTGTCGTGAACGCCGTCCGATCGGCGTGATCACACCGTAGGGACGCCGCCGCCCGCACCGCCTCGGACGCCGGACGCAGGCGGCCGGGTCCCTTCGCCCTACGCCGCCGACCCGAGGACCCCGCTCCCCGGGGCTCCAGGAGGCCCCGCGGGTCCTAGGACCCGCG
>NZ_MSGP01000282.1 GCF_002078235.1 Streptomyces viridosporus | reverse complement strand
CGCGGGTCCTAGGACCCGCGACCCGGGGCACGGCCGCCGCAGGCCCGATCCGGTCGCCACCGCCCGCCGGTACCGTGAGGACATGAGCCACGGCCCCCGGTCCGGCCTCGCCGCGGTGAGTTCCGCGCTGCTGGCCATGAGCAGGCACCTCGAGGTGCGCGACGTCCTCAAGACGATCGTCGTCTCCGCCCGCGAACTGCTCGACGCGCAGTACGCCGCGCTCGGCGTGCCCGACGACCACGGCGGGTTCGCCCAGTTCGTGGTCGACGGCGTCAGCGAAGAGCAGTGGAAGGCCATCGGCCCCCTTCCGCGCCAGCACGGCATCCTCGCCGCGATGCTGCGCGAGGCCGCGCCGCAGCGCCTCGCCGACGTGCGCCGGGACCCCCGCTTCGAGGGCTGGCCCAGCGCCCACCCCGAACTGGCCGACTTCCTCGGCCTGCCCATCCGCGCCGGCGACGAGGTCATCGGCGCCCTGTTCCTGGCCAACAAGAGCTGCCCCAAATCCGAGGGCGCCTGCGGCTTCACCGAGGACGACGAGGAACTGCTCGGCATCCTCGCCCAGCACGCCGCGATCGCCCTCACCAACGCCCGGCTCTACGAACGCAGCCGCGAGCTGACCATCGCCGAGGAACGCTCCCGCCTCGCCCACGAACTCCACGACGCCGTCAGCCAGAAGCTCTTCTCCCTGAGGCTGACGGC
>NZ_MSGP01000281.1 GCF_002078235.1 Streptomyces viridosporus | reverse complement strand
CGGGGGCCACAGGGGGGCGGGCAACGCCTGCTCCCGCCCCCCTGTGGCCCCCGCTCCGGCGGGGTCAGTGCGCGGCCGACTCCCAGTTCGGGCCCGCGCCCACCGAGACGCCCAGCGGGACGCGGAGCCGGACCGCGTCCGCCATTTCGCGGCGGACCAGTTCCTCCACGGCCGGCCGCTCGCCGGGAGCGACCTCCAGGACGATTTCGTCGTGGACCTGCAGGAGCATCCGGGAGGCCAGGTCCGCCTCCCGCAGTGCGCCGTCCACCTTCAGCATGGCGATCTTGACGATGTCTGCGGCCGTGCCCTGGATCGGCGCGTTCAGGGCCATGCGCTCGGCCGCCTCGCGGCGCTGGCGGTTGTCGCTGCTGAGGTCGGGCAGGTAGCGGCGGCGGCCGAAGAGGGTCGCCGTGTAGCCGGTCGCCCGTGCCTCGTCCACGACCCGGCGCAGGTAGTCCCGCACCCCGCCGTACCGCTCGAAGTACGCGTCCATCAGGGCGCGCGCCTCGGCCGCCTCGATGTTCAGCTGCTGGGAGAGGCCGAAGGCCGACAGCCCGTACGCCAAGCCGTACGACATGGCCTTGATCTTGCGGCGCATCTCCGCGTCCACCGCGGACCGCTCGACCGCGAACACCTGGGCGGCCGCCGTGGTGTGCAGGTCCTCGCCGGAGGTGAACGCCTCGATCAGGCCCTCGTCCTCGGACAGGTGGGCCATCACGCGCAGTTCGATCTGGCTGTAGTCGGCGGTCAGCAGCGACTCGAAGCCCTCGCCGACCACGAAGCCGCGGCGGATGGCGCGGCCCTCGTCCGTGCGGACCGGGATGTTCTGCAGGTTCGGGTCGGTCGACGACAGGCGGCCGGTGGCGGCGACCGTCTGGTTGAACGTGGTGTGGATGCGGCCGTCCGCGGCGATCGTCTTGATCAGGCCCTCGACGGTGACGCGCAGCTTCGCCTGCTCACGGTGGCGGAGCATGATCACCGGCAGTTCGTTGTCGGTCTGCGTGGCGAGCCAGGCCAGCGCGTCGGCGTCCGTGGTGTAGCCGGTCTTCGTCCGCTTCGTCTTCGGCAGGGCCAGCTCGCCGAAGAGGACCTCCTGGAGCTGCTTGGGCGAGCCCAGGTTGAACTCGTGTCCCGCCGCCGCGTGCGCCTCCTTCACCGCCTGCTGCACGGCGCCCGCGAACATCTGCTCCATGGCCTCCAGGTGGGCCCGGTCGGCGGCGATGCCGTGCCGCTCCATGCGGGCCAGCAGCGCCGACGTCGGCAGCTCCATGTCACGGAGCAGGTCCGCCGCGCCCACCTCCTCGAGGCGGGACCCGAAGGCCTCCCCCAGGTCGAGGATCGCGCGGGCCTGCACCATCAGCGCCTCGGCCTCGGCGCCCTCGTCCGCGCCGAAGGCGAGCTGCCCGTCGGCCACGGCGGCGGGCGCCAGCTCGCGGTGCAGGTACTCCAGGGACAACGCGTCCAGGTCGAAGGAGCGGCGGCCGGGCTTGACCAGGTACGCGGCGAGGGCGGTGTCCATGGTGACGCCCTCGATGCCCCAGCCGTGCTCGGCGAAGACCCGCATCGCGCTCTTGGCGTCGTGGAACACCTTGGGCCGGCCCGCGTCGGCGAGCCAGGCGGCGAACGCCCGCTCGTCGGCCTCGTCCAGCTCGGCCGGGTCGAACCAGGCGGCCGGCCCCGCGGACGTGGCCAGCGCGACCTCGGCGACCGAACCGGTGCCCAGCGCCCAGGCGGCGACGGTGGCGACACCGAGGGGCCCGGTGCCGTGCTCGGCGAGCCAGCCGGCCAGCTCGCCCGTGCCCAGCACGGTGCCCTCCAGCTCCACGCCGTCCGCGACGACCGGGGCGGCCTCGGCCTCCCCGGCGCCGGGGTCGACGGCGAAGAGCCGCTCGCGCAGCGACGGGTTCCTGATCTCCAGGGTGTCCAGGATCATCGTCACGGCCTTGCGGTCGTAAGCGGTCCGCTCCAGGTCGAGAACGCCCTTGGACAGCTCCACCCGGCGCTCCAGCTCGGTGAGCCGGCGGTTGAGCTTGACCGCCTCCAGGTGGTCGCGCAGGTTCTGCCCGGCCTTGCCCTTGACCTCGTCGACGCGCTCGACGAGCTCGGCGAACGAACCGAACTGGTTGATCCACTTCGCGGCCGTCTTCTCACCGACGCCGGGGATGCCCGGCAGGTTGTCGGACGGGTCGCCGCGCAGCGCCGCGAAGTCGGGGTACTGCGCGGGGGTCAGCCCGTACTTCTCGACCACCTTCTCCGGGGTGAACCGGGTCAGCTCGGAGACGCCCTTCGTCGGGTACAGCACCGTGGTGTGCTCGGAGACCAGCTGGAAGGAGTCCCGGTCGCCGGTGACGATCAGCACATCGAAGCCCTCGGCCTCGGCCTGGGTGGCGAGGGTGGCGATGACGTCGTCCGCCTCGTACCCCTCGACGGCGAAGCGGGGGGCGTGCATCGCGTCGAGCAGCTCGCCGATCAGCTCGACCTGGCCCTTGAACTCGTCCGGGGTCTTGGAGCGGTTCGCCTTGTACTCGGTGAACTCCTCGGACCGCCAGGTCTTGCGGGAGACGTCGAAGGCGACCGCGAAGTGCGTGGGCGCCTCGTCGCGCAGTGTGTTGGCCAGCATCGACGCGAAGCCGTAGATGGCGTTCGTCGGCTGGCCCGTCGCGGTGGTGAAGTTCTCCACGGGCAGCGCGAAGAACGCGCGGTAGGCCAGCGAGTGCCCGTCCATGAGCATCAGTCGCGGACGGGTCCCGCCGGAGGTCTGGTCGGTCTTCTTCGATGCTGTCTCTGCCACGCCCCCGATCCTGCCACGCTCCACCGACACTCGGCCCCGTGCCCGCGCCGCCGCCCCGGGACCCGCACCCCCGGGCCGCCGTCCCGGACCGCTGCCCCGGGCCGCCGGACCGCCGCCGGACCCCTGCCGGCCCGCCCGGCGGTGCGGGCCCGCACCCTTTGCTTCCGTTTCCCCCGCAGCCCGGCCACGACCGCCGCCGGCACCGCGTGG
>NZ_MSGP01000280.1 GCF_002078235.1 Streptomyces viridosporus | reverse complement strand
GTCCACCCCGCCGCCCCTGCCCATCCCGTCCGCCCTGTCCATCCCGTCAACGTACGGCGCCGTCCCGGTCCGGGGTGGGCCGAACCGCGACATCCCCGCCGCGGATCCGTAGCGGGGCCGCCGCCCCGATCCGCCGCCGTGTCCACCGCGCGCGCCGTCCGTCCGGTCAGTCGGCCGCCGTCAGGGCCGCGCGCGCGGCCGCGAGGATCTCCTCGGAGATCGGGAAGTCCTTGGTGGCCCGCGCCAGGACGAGTGCGCCGAACAGGGTGCACAGCCGGACGATGCCGTCCTGGTCCTCGGCGCCCGCGGCCTCCTCGGCACCCGCGGCGTCCTCGTCGCCGAGCCACTCGGCGAAGCCGCGCACCCCCTCGGCGTAGACGCGCCGGGCCTCCAGGTCCGCGTGGCCGCGCGCCATGTCGGTGGCGAGCGCGGCGACGGGGCACCCGTCCGCCGCGCCGTCCCGGTGCTCGACGGAGAGATAGGTGTCGACCAGCGCCCGCCGGGCGTCGTCGCGTCCCCCGGCCCGCTGCCCGGGTCCGGCGTCCCGGCGCCGGACGAGTTCGCCGAACGCGTGGGCGGTGGCTTCGTCGATGAGCGCCTCCTTGGAGGCGAACTGCTTGTAGAAGCCGCCGTGGGTCAGCCCGGCCGCCTTCATGAGGTCGGCGACGCTGACGTGCGTCCCCTGCTCCCGGAACAGCCGGGAGGCGGTTTCCACCACCCGTCGACGGTTCTCCTCCGCCTGCGCCTGCGATACGCGGCCCATGGGCCACCTCCCCTTGGATGTCGGTTGACATCTATCCTAGGCCGGGTTTTAGATTATGAGCGTCATCTAATTCACGTGGGCCGTCGAACGCCCTCGACGCTGGGAGCAGACGTGGAACTGAAGGACGCGGTCGCCGTGGTCACCGGTGCCAACCGGGGGCTCGGCCGACATCTGGCCGCTCAGCTCGTGGAACGCGGAGCGAAGGTGTACGCGGCGGCCCGCCGCCCCGAGACGGTGGACCTGCCGGACGTCGTCCCGCTGCGGCTGGACGTGACGGACGAGGAATCGATCCGGGCCGCGGCCCGCACCGCCTCCGACGCGACCCTGCTGGTGAACAACGCGGGCATCTCCACCGGCGCACGGCTGATCGCGGGCGACCCGGACGCGGTGCGCGCGGAGATGGAGACGAACTTCTTCGGCCCCCTCGCCGTGACCCGGGCCTTCACCCCCGTCATCCGGGACAACGGCGGCGGTGCCGTGCTCAACGTCCTGTCCGTCCTGTCCTGGCTGCACCCGGCCGGCGTCGGAGGCTATGCCGCGGCCAAGGCCGCCGCCTGGGCGCTGACCGACGCGGCCCGGGAGGAACTGGCGCCCCACGGCATCGCCGTCTCGGCGCTGCACGTCGGCTACATGGACACCGACATGGCCGCGGCCGTGCCCGCCGACCGGAAGACCGACCCGGCCGACGTCGCCGCGCAGGCCCTGGACGGCGTCGAGAAGGGCCTGCCCGAGATCCTCGCCGACGAGACCACCCGGTACGTCAAGCAGGGCCTGTCCGCTGCGCCGCACGCGGCCTGAGACGCCCTGCCGAAGCGACGGCGGTCTGACCCCGGTAGGACCGTGAGGGCCGGACCCGGCATGCCCTCACGGGACTCCGGCCACCGCTCGCGACGTCAGCCGGGACATCACCGCACTCGGCAGCGACGGGTTGGCGGCCGCCGCCTCCACGACCTGCCAGTCAGCGTCCTCCAGCAGCTCGACGATCGTCCGCTCCGGCAGCGCCGGGTGACCGGCGGCCACCCGCCTGGCCCGTGCGTCCGCGAGGCAGGGCAGCAGGGCCCGGGCCGTCGCGTTCCGGTGTCCGGCGATCTCGTGCAAGGCTCTCCGCACCGCTCGTCGCCGGAGGGCCAGGTCCTCCAACAGCGCAGGCGGAGCATCCGGGTTGGCCGCCACACCGGCGACGACCCGGCCGCCGTGCCGGTCGGCCATGGCGCGCAACCGCACGTCGGACAGGCCCGGATGGGGCGCGACGGAGGCGACCACCTTCGCGTCGGGGTCGGCGGCCAACGCGTCCCGGATCTCGGGCGGCAGGTCGCGTCGCGCCGCCACGAGCATCCGCGCCCCGGGGACCGGTGACGCCGCCAGGCTCGCGACCTCCGCCGGGGAGGCGCCGGCGATGCGGGGCAGCAGGACCGGGCCGATCCTCGTGGCGCCGGCCAACTGCGTGAGCACGTCGAGCGGGACGTCCGGGTGGTGCGCCAGTCCGCGCCGCACGCCGTGCTCGGGGTCGGTGGCCAGGGCGCGGATCAGCGCCTCGTCGATCGCCGGGTTCTCGGCGAGGTCGGCTCGGACACCGGGGACGGGGTCCTCGGCGAGACGCCTGCAGACGTGCACCGGCAGGTCGGGGCGGGCCGCGAGCGCGCCGCGCAGCACCGGCGAAGGATGCTCGGCGAAGTGGAGGAGGGCGGCGACCGGTGCGGCCGGATTCCGCACCGCCCTCTGCCACGTGTCCCGCACGGTGGATTCGTGGGAGCCGTAGCAGGAGGCGCCCGGAGGCAGGTCGCAGTCGGTCCGCGGGCAAGACGGATCATGGACGAACGGCGTCTGCTCCCGGTCGCAGACCGAGCACCGTCGCGCCGGAGGCAGTCCTTCGCCGCCGACCGGCCCGGCCAACTCGGCCAGCACGGCCGGCGGGGTCCTCTCGTTGGCGGCCACCGCGCACCGGACCTCGGCGTGCGGATGCTCCGCGAGCCGGGCGGCCGTGTCGGGCGTCGTCCACCGGGCGAGTTCCGCCACGACGCGTATCTCCGGATCGGCGGCCAGTGTCGCCGTCACGTCCGGCGGCAGATCCGGGCAGGCGGCCAGCCTCTCCCGGCGCTCCGCGTCCGGATCCGACGCGAGCAGGCGCGCCCACTCGGGCCGACCGGTGCCCTCCGCGAGCAGGGCGAGCGCGGCACGGGGCCGCGCGAGGGGATCGATGTCGGAGGCGGTCAGCCGCCCCGCGTACGCGAGTCGCACGGCGGCCTCGTCGCCGCGCGCCGCCAGCGCGGCCGTCTGCGTTCCGCCGAGGTCGGCACGCGTGGCGAGTTCCGCGGCGAGGTCGTCGTCCGCGATCCCGATCAGCCGGTCGACGAGGTCGGACGGCAGGGCCGTGTTCACGGCGAGCCCGCACAGCACATGATCCACCGGATCATCATGACCGGACGGCGCCCGAAGGGCTCGTGGTTTTCCGCTCCGCCCGGTACGGGTCCGCCGTCCGCTCGACGCCGCGTCAGCCGGCTTCCCTCCGGGGCGCCTTCTCGGATTCGGCACGTCCGGCGCATCCCTTCCCGGACGAGCCGCCGGGACGCGATCACCACCGTGGTCCTGCGGGCACGCCGGTGCCCCGTGGCCCGGATCGACGGCCACGGAGCACCGCGATGCTCTTCGCCCCATGCGGTCCGCCGGGCGGCGAACCCGACGAACCCCGCCCACGCCTCCGGCGTCAGGCTGACCACGGGGCCCGCCCGGTACTTCGAGTCGCGGACGTGCAGGGTGCCGCTTCCGGGAGCCGCCTCGGTCACGGAACCGAGGTGTGGCCAGGGGCGGGTGGCGATCGAGATGGCGGGGCTCCTCGACCACGACCTGCCCACCCTGTTCCACGCCGACGACGTCGACCCCGCGGCCGCTTTCCTCGTCGTGCCTCCCGCGTCGCCCCCGGTCCCTCCCCCGGCGGACAAGGGCCCCGAGCCCCGGGAAGCGTGATCGCGTCCCTGCGGCCCGGTGACGGTCGGCGGAGGACGCTCCCCCTCCGACCTGCGCGGCAGGACCGGACGGGCCCGGGCGCCCGTACCGATGACGACGGCACCCACGATGACCGACCGTGGGGGTCCCGGCCGCTCACCCGACCTCACCCGCGTGGGCAGCAAGCCCGCACCGCGGGGTGACGGCACCCGGTGCTCACCGCGGCGTCGCGCGGTGAGGAACCGGTGGTCCCCGCCCGGGCTCCGTCCGGCCGTCCCGCCGAACGGGGCCGCGGCGCCGGTCGGCCGAATCACCGCCGGGCCGCCTCCACGGCTCGGTCGAACCGCTCCTCCGCGGCCTCGACCACCCGCGCGAGGACGTCCGGGCTGCTCTCCAGGCCCTCCAGCAAGGTGTCCACGTCCCCGAGCCCGGCCCGTGCGACGAGTCCCTTCTCATTGGTCACCCACTCCCCCCGCGCCGCCATCACCGCGTGCGCGGTGTGGGTCGCGGCGACGGCGATGCTCCCCGCGACCTGGGTGAGGGCGCCCTTGGGGGCGTGGCCGGCCCTGGCGTAGGCGAGGGTGGCGGCGGCCGTGCCGTGCCAGCGGGGCGGGGCGGTCTCGCGCAGGGCCGGCCACGCCCCCAA
>NZ_MSGP01000028.1 GCF_002078235.1 Streptomyces viridosporus | reverse complement strand
GCGCTGCTGCAGGGCGAGCGCGGGCCCGAGGTGGTCGATGATGCGGTCAGCCGCGGACTTCGACACCCCGAACAGCGGGGCCAGTTGGCGCAGGGTGAGGTTGGTCCGCCAGTACGCCGCGACCAGCAGGACCCGGTCCTCCAGCGGCAGGCTCCACGGCCGGCCCCTGCGGACCGGGTCGGCGCCCTCGCGCCGCAGCGCGGTGATCAGTTTGCCGGACTGACGTGGGCTCAGCCCGGTGAACGGGGCTATCCAGGACGGCTCCGCCGCCGTGATCACACCAGACACACCATGATCATCTCACCCGTGACCAGCAGTTACGGGACAGCGCTTAGGTTGGCCTTGGCGGCTATTCGCCTGGAGTAGCCGCCACCGCCGGAGGGGAGCATGTTGAAGGGGCTGACGGGCGATGAGGCATGCGAGGGGCACCTGTGAGCAGCGTCGGACGGCAGCCGAAGGACTTCCACTTCCCGGCTCTCACCAACGGCCTCGACTTTCTGGTGAGCGCCGTCGACTTCCTGTCCGGTGACAACGGGCAGCCAGAGCCCCGAGACGTGAAGTACGGGGTCCTCCATCTCCAGGCCGCGGTCGAGACGCTGCTGAAGGCCCGGCTGGAGATGCATGACCCCGAGCTTGTGTGGACGAAGATCGCGGCCTTCGACATGCGCAAGCACGAGGCTGGCGACTTCAACAGCTGTAGCGTCAAGGTAGCCCTCGAACGCCTCCGCGACACCGTGCAGATCGCGAGTGCCATCGACCCGGAGGAAGACAGCCTCACGGAGCTGGGCAAGCTGCGGAACCGCATCATGCACTTCGGGTGGAAGGACACTGTCGTCGCCGTGCAGGCACGAACCATCCCTGTGCTCGACCTACTGGTCGGCTTCGTCAACACTGACGTCTTGCCTCACGCCGAGGAGGCCACCGAAGCGGTGTCAGCCGAACGCCAGATGGAACAGGTTCGGACCAGCTTTAAGCACCTTACGGACTTCATCACGCACCGCATGCGGGCTCTGCGCGGCGAGTTGGCCGACTACGAGCACGCGACGGCGGCATGCCGGTCCTGCGGTCAGTTCACCGTCGTAATCGACGGCGGAGCCCACGACCTTGCCTGTCTCCTGTGCGGCAAGCAATACGGGACAGGCAAGGACGCAGCATGGGAGCTCATCGGTTCCAGCGAGCACGTCAGCATCAAGGACGGAGGTAGCGCTCTCAATGGCTGCGGCTCATGCGGAGACTACGCCGTGATCAGCGCACCTCTGGCCAACTCACCAGAAGTGGATGCCTGGATCTGCTTCGCCTGTGGATCGACCTTCGAGGGCGTTTGCACCTTCTGCGAGCAGGCCACCGACGACATCGTCCCGACCTATGAGGACATTTGTGGTAATTGCTTCCAGATTCGTTTCGACAAGTTCTGACAGTGCGGGGCTGAGTGAGTGCACCTGAAAGGGAACGAGCGGCGGGGAGATTGAGCGCTCAGCGGCCCTCAACCTGCCCTACTTGCTCATGTGCTTGGAGCAGTGCGACGAGACGACCTACATCAGCGTCCGGGACGCTTGTGGGCCAAGGGCCTGGTCAGGGAAGCGAACAAGAGTTTGGAACGAGCGGTACGCTGCAATCGCGCGCGTGCCCGTCCAGTTCGAGGCCACCACGGCAGGAGGCGGCGCACTGAGCGGCGGCGGTGCGATCGGGAGCAGTGCCCACCTGGCACGGCTGCTGATGTGGCTGGACGCCTACGCCAGCAGCACTCCGGGGAGTACGTGGACAACGCCCGCTTCGTCGAAGAACACGAGCTGACCGAAGACGTCTCCGTGCTTGCCTTCCAGCTGGAGCAGCGCGGCCTGGCAGACCTCGCCCGGACCTTCGGAAGCGGTGCGCCGCACGTTCACCTTACGGACGAAGGCCGCGGTGCCGTGCACGACCTGAAGAACCTGCAGAAGGATCGCGCTGCTCGTCTCCGTCACACGACGGACACCTTCCTCCGGTGGCTGTACGACACCGTGGGCGACCGGTCGCCCACTAACCTGGGCCTGTTCCTCGACACTCCCGGAGCGTTCTTCGCCGGAGCCGAGATTCCCCAGGCCGACCTTCAGCAGGCGCTTGTCCACCTGGCACAGAACGACCTCATCGAACCCATCGGCGCCGCCCCCGTCACAGTCGCCGTTACGATTCAGGGCGTCAGCTGTGCCCTGTCAGCGGCCACTTGCCGTCCATAGGGGCATCACACTCGACCTGCCTCACGCCCTGGTCGAGTGTGTGACGATGCTCATCGTCACCCGCTAGGGTGACCGCCGCTGCAAGCTCCCGCCGCACCAGCGTGCCCTGGTCGGCCTGGTGTACCTGCGCCGGCACGACACCCTGGCGCAGATCGCGGCCGGCTTCGGGATCCCGGTCGGCACCGCCCATCCCTACACCACCGCCGTCATCCACCACCTGTCCAAGCGTGCGCCCGGCCTGTTGCGGGTGCTGCGGGAGACCGGTCCCGGGCACGTCCTCCTCAACGGCACACTCGCCGAGTGCGACCGGGGCGGCGACAGCCGGGCCGACTACTCCCACAAGCACCGCCGCCACGGCGTGAACGTGCAGGTCGTGACCGATCCCACGGGCAGACTGCTGTGGATCTCACCCGCGCTGCCCGGCCGCGCCCACGACCTCACCGCGGCCCGCACCCACCAGATCATCCGGATCTGCGAACGCCAGGGCGTCCCCGTCCTCGCCGACCGCGCCTACATCGGGGCCGGCCCCTGGGTGACCACACCGGTCCGACGCCCGCCCCGCCGAGAACTCACACCGACCCGGCGCACGACGAACCGGGCCCTGTCAGCGGCACGAGCACCGGTCGAGCGGGGTGTCGCACGGCTGAAGTCCTGGCGGATCTTCCGCAGGGCACGCTGCAGCCCGAACCGCCTGTCGTCAATCGCCGCAGCCGTCCTCACCCTGGAGCGTCAGCGCTGAAAAGGCTCAAGGAGAGGCGTCGGCCCTCTGGTCAGCTACCCCTCAGCCCAGCATTCCCTGCGAATCATCGGCTGCCGAGAGTATCCATGCACGTCATGCACCGGCTCGTCGCCCGCAGCTGTGTGTTCCCTCCAGTGGCGATGGCTGGGTTGCCTTCGCTGATACGGTCCCAATCCCCAGGGGATGGATCGAGAATCCAGCCCCACTTCGGGGACCGCACCTCGTCTTCTGTCATGTGATCGCAGGCACCTGGAACATGCGCCTTACCATTCCGTTTGATCAAGATGGCGTTGCCGGGAAATCGCCGCCACTCCTGTCGAACACGCCTTTCCTCCGGGTGTGCCTTGGGGGCGCTGCCATCAGGAGGGCAGGCGCACCCCATGCCGGTGATGTTGTCGCATCGCTCGCAGCGCACCTCTTTCATGTGGGCAAGTGTCCCATCTCAGAGCGTGCAACTCACGCGTAACGGCATGGCCTTGATGTTCTTTGCAGGCACACCCAGCTCCCTGCGTGCGTCAGGCAGCTCCTGGACCACGACGCCGCACTCACCCTGGCCGGGATCATGAACGGCTCGGCGTGCACCACAACACCGCCCAGGCCGTACTGACAACCCGCCATGGCGCGGACGGCCGACGTGATGGAGCCAGCGTGGTGTGGTGACCGCGTAGGCCGCCACCGCGCTCGGGTGCCCGGCCAGCCTGACCCATCGGGCGAGCATCCGCGCCGGGGCCATCCTGCACGGCGGGCGTCCTTCGCCCCAGAGGCACGAGATCATGAGCTCGGCGCACGCCCTCCGTACGGAGTGTGTACGGTTAGCGCACGATGCGGCGGACAAGGGCTATCGGCTAGTGCGGCCTGGCCCCACCACCTTCACACCCACCGCATGCCGATGTTGGAGAGCTGCTCGATCTGTTCCGGGGCCAGGGTGGTGGCCCGGCTGCGCTGGTTGCTGATCCACGCGCCCAGCTTCAGCTCCCGGACTTCCTGCTCCTCGGCGCCCCCGTTGCCCCTGTCGCCGCTGAAGACGATCCGTTCGACGTGCTTCCTCGGCACTCGCAGGTGCCCCTCGCGCTCGAAGAACTGGCGGGCGGCCTGGTAGTTCATGGCCCATTTGTCGGCCTGGCTGGTCCGTGGTTTGGGCTTTTCGTCCTCGGCCGCGGGCTCGATGCCGAGGACGTGTTCGCACATCCACTGCTGGACGGTGGTGAGTTTGTCCCAGCCGAGTCGCTGCGCCCGTACCCATCGTCCGAGGTCTTCGCCCTGGTGCACGACGGCGCCCGGTGACGTGGGCAGCGTGCCGCCGGCTTCGAGGTGGAGCCGGGTGAGGTGGAAGGCGCGCTGCC
Source organism: Streptomyces viridosporus (assembly GCF_002078235.1). Classification (GTDB taxonomy): domain Bacteria; phylum Actinomycetota; class Actinomycetes; order Streptomycetales; family Streptomycetaceae; genus Streptomyces; species Streptomyces viridosporus. The sequence continues at coordinate 5,363 of NZ_MSGP01000028.1, read as the reverse complement.
ATTCCACCGGCCAGGCCGGGCACCAGGAGGGGTCGATGTTCTCGAGCTGCTCGCGCCGTTCCTCCGGCAGCGCGCCGGCTGCCGACGCAACAGGCAGGCCCTCGGCGCGCCGCTGCTCGATCTCCTGCGCCTTGCGGGCGGCGGCCCGCGCGTTCTTCAGCCAGATGCCCACCCGGTAGCCCTGATAAGTGGCATCGGTCGGTGCCAGCAGGTGCCCGTTCTCCTCGGCCCACCCGCGGGCGGCGGCCACGCCCTCTTCCCACGCGATGTCGTAGTGGGACCAGATCATGCCGAGCTTCTCCAGCTGGACGACGCGCTCTTCGTCCATGTCCCCGCGGGTGTAGAAGCGGCGGGCGTCGGCGATCCACTGCCCGAGGGGAAATGCGGCGAGCGTGGCCGGCCACCCTTCGGCTTCGGCCTCCTGGGCGTCGCGGTCGGGGACGCGGTGCGTGAACGGCACGCGCAGGTCGCCGTGCAGCCGGTGGTAGATGACGGCGGCCTCCACGCCGCGCCGCCAGTGGGCGTGCTCGGGGTTGATCACGCGCAGGTTGATGAACGCGGCCAACTGCGCCGGGTCGCGCGGTGTGGAGAACTTCAGCAATTCCCGGGCCGGCACCGACAGCCCGCGGTCGCTTCGGCCGCCATCGACTCCCTCGTCCTCCGCGCTGCTCGAGCGGGTCTGGACGCCCCGGACACTGCTGCGCGCCTGCTGCTCGGCGAGCTGCTCCACAACACGGGCATCATGCGCTCTGAGCGCCTCGAGCAGCTTCGCGAGCCCGCCGTACGCCCGCGAGGTCAGCATGGTGTCCGCCGTCTCCCCGGGCCCGAGCAGGACGGGCACGACGAGGCTGGCGACCTTCCCCTCACCGGGCTGCATGCGCAGGGCGCGGCCAACGGCTTGGACGAGGTCGGGCATGGAGCCGCGGACGTCGGCGAAGTAGACCGAGTCGCAGTTCTTGGTGTCGACGCCCTCGCCCAGGACCTTCACCGAGCCCAGGTAGCCCTTCTCCACGACGGTGCCGTCCGGGGCGGTCCCGGACGCGAACTCCCCGAGGACCCGACGCCGGTGGCCCGGCTTGTGCTCCCCGCACAGCCAGTCGGCCCAGATCGTCTTCGGGTACAACTCCGGCCCGGCGGCGTGCAGCCGCTTGACGATGTCGGGCAGGCCGGCCGCGAACGCCTCGGCCTCCTTGACGACGTGGTGGAAGACGAGCGTCCTATGGAAGCCTTCCTCGGCCGAAGCCTTCACCAGCGCCGTCTGCAAGGCCGCGAGGCGCGCCCCACGTACCTGGTCCAAGCGGCCTTCCACGCCCAGGAGCTGGGCGGCCTGGAGCTGGGTGTCGGTGATGTCCACACACACCACCCGGTACGGCGCGCAGATCCCCCGGTCGATCGCCTCCGACAGCGTCAGCGTGTAACACCTTCTGCCGAACGGTCCGCCCGGATCATCCTCCATGGAGGCCACCAGCTCACCCGGCGCGCCCTGCCCGGCCTCCTCGTCGAGCTGCCAGAGCCGGGGTGTGGCGGTCATGTACAGGCGCCGCAGGGCGGGGATGCGGGTGTTGTCGTGGACGACCGCCCACGGCTTACCCAGCCGCCCCGACGTCCGGTGCGCCTCGTCGACCACGATCAGGTCCCAGCCCGGCAGGCCCGCGGTGTGCGCGCGCTCCAGCGTGCCCAGTCCCAGCGAGGCGTAGGTGGCGAATACCGTCACCTTGTCGAACGGCCGCACCCAGCCGATCAGCTCGCCCACGTCCGTAGTGTTCGGGAAGGACGTCTCCTCACCCCGCAGGGACGAAATCCCGACCATCGGGCCCGTGCGGCCACCCGTGCGCCACGCGGCTTCGGTCTGGGCGAGCAGATCCAGGGAGGGCGCGAGGACCAGCACGCGGCCCGCACGGAGCTCCTCAGCGCTTCGGGCGGCCACCAGGGTCTTGCCCGATCCGGTCGCCATGACTACCTGAGTGCGCAGCCCCCGCTCCGGCACAGTAGATCTTGCAGGAAATTCGAGCGCCCGAAGTACCGCATCAACGGCTTCTCGCTGATGCGGACGGAGTTCCTTCACCGCCATTTCAGTCCACCCTCTCCCGCAAGCCGGACGACAGCACGCCCACACCAAGACACAACCAACTGGCTACGTGAGAAGGGCCTCTGGTCCCACAACGTCTACACCGCGGCACCGGCCCCACGCCCCGATGCCGGGCACAGATGACCACCATCAAGCGGGCCGCAGAACTCATAACGATGGAGCCATTCAAGTAAAGATGGAGTCAATCAACTCCAGAGTCTATCGAAAGCGCAGAATGAAGCAGACGTGTAAGAAATCGGCACAGACACCAGGGGGACTCCTCGTCCATCACTGCCCACCCTGCAGGAGAGAGCCATGACACACAGGACTGGAAACGACGAAGGGAACCGGTTCTGCAAGGCATGCGGCACGCCGGCCGAAGACGGGGAACTGTGCAACCACTGCGGCGCCGCCCTGGACCTCCCCGACAGTGCAGGGCTGGTCGAAGACCAAGGCGCAGCAGTACGACGCGACTTCGAAGGACGCACCCAGCAGTAAGAATGAGCGGTGTGCATCGTGAAGTCACAGGCTACAGGCCTGGTGTGAAGGGCGAGTCGGATACTCGTGCCGGTCGACGGCCGATGACCATGACGTAAATCATCGGGCGGGTCCGGCTCCGGCGGGATGCCAGGTTCAGCTGCGCCCACGACCGGCCCCCGCCTACGATCCGTCAGCAGGCGGTCCACCAGCACGGACGCAGAAGGCCACAAGACGGAGACCGTCGAGGTCAAGCCGTCCGTTCCGCCCGCGCACTGACCTGACGGACACGCCGGAGCAGAAGGGCACCGTATGAGCAGGCTGCTGGAAGCGGTGTGTGCGCTGACCGTGGGCGTCCTCGTTGCGCTCCTTGTATGGGGCGCTAACCCTGACGCCGTGCGGATGGCGTGGCGGAAGGGCGAGCTGAGCGGTGTGACGGTCGTGTTCGTGGCGGCGTGTGCGCTGTGGCTGGTGCTGTGGCGCAGGCGTACCGGGCGCGGCCGGCTGGCATGGCCGCTTGTGGTGCTGCTGTGCGGTGCGGCTGTTGCGCTGGTCGTGGCGGCCATGGCCGGTTGACCGGCGCAGGCAGGCAGGTGGGGCTTCCCGTTCTTGCGGGCGAGGATCCCGCTGGCGTTTTCGGACCAGGTCTGCTGTTAAGGATTTTGGCAGGAGGGGCAAGACATCCCTGCGTCATGGCTGCTGTGTCGCCGACCTGGTCCGATTCCGGGGCGTCACGCCTGCGATGTACAAGACCGCCTGGAATCGGTCCCTGACGCGAGGTCAGGAGCTGTCCAACACGGCACTGGCGGCCGTCCGGGCACCCGTCGAGCACGGCTTTGCCCACCTCAAGAACTGGCGCGTCCTCGGCAAGGTGCGCACCGACCCCGCCTGGGCGACCCACCTGGTCAGGACCTTGCTCGTTCTCACAAACCGCGAGGTCACCCGATGACCGGCGATCTTCACTAAAACTACCTGCCAGCGACCAGCACGAGCATCCCGATGCTCACGCACACCAGCCTTGTGACCAGCAACTTCAGCTTGCACACCCCCCAATGAGGGCGGCCGGAGGACGAACCCGATCACCCCGCTCCGTTGAACAGCGTGCACTCGGGGTACACGGGCCGGCATGGCATCCACAACTGATCGCGTCTTGTCCCTGCGGGCCGTGCGGCAGCTGCGCCGGGTCCGCGCCTTCTACGCGGGAGGCGTCCTGCTGTGGGCGGTACTGACCGCCTGGACAGGCTGGCAGTTGCCCGGGAGCCGGCAGATGTGGATGTCCGCCCTCCTCCTGGCCGTCTTCAGCGGCCTCCTGCTCACAGCCTCCCTGTGGCTGCAGCGCCTGCAGGCCGCGGGCTCGCAACGTCCTGCGCACCACGCCGCATCACCGAAGGCGACTGCACCACGTCACGCGCATGCCTGACCCACTGCCGGCAAGGCAGCACCACCGGCCGACCCGGGTCTCATCGTGTTTCTGTTCCTCGACATCTGGCTGCAAGCCAGTTCCTTCCTGGGCCACCTCTGAGCATCTCTGGAGCCGGTGAGGCCGTCCGTTGTCGGCCCTCTCCCAGGAGCCAGGAGGCAAGGCACGGACAGGGGGTAGGCGGGTAGGTATGGATGGCACACGACTTCGACAGGATGAGCAGAGCTCACAGGAAACCCGTGCTCGAGGAACGATGCGGATCTGGCGGTGGGCCAGGTGGGCGGCACTTGTGCTTGCGGTCAGCTGGGCGGTGAACTGGGTCATCAATCTCATCCAGGGCGAGCAGGGCTGGGACCTGTGGTGGCCTCTGGTCAGTACCGTCATCTGGACAGCGTTGACCGTGTACGGCTTCAGGACCTACCGCCGGATCAGGACAACAACCCTGCCGGCCATCACCGGCCGCCCGTCTGCCTGACCACCTCGGCCGGCCCGCTTCCTGTCTCCTGCCGCCTTCCGGTACCTGGACCAAAACCCCCTCTTGGGCCAGGAGCCCGCACAAGCGGGCGGGATCCGAGAAGGGAGCCCTAATGCAGCGGCGTTCAAGTTCGCGTACCCCGCCGTCATGGACCATGCCGGGCGCACGATGGAGGACCTGGCTCTACTGGCCGATGCTGTGTATAGCCCTCGGATTCCTGGCTTGGCGGGTGCTCGACGGCGCCGACGGGGCGAGCATTGCCTTGTCCTCCTGCCATGTTCTGGTATGGGTGTGTCTTCTGCTCGCCAACCGGTCCGCTCAGCACAAAGACTCACAGACATGACAAGGGCTGCACCGGCCATGGCAGATAGCGACTCTGGGAGTCTGGTAGTAACCCCAGCCCAAGCCGGTACCAACCGGCAATATCCTGCCTTCGAGCACCCCATCCCGTAGCTACTCGGGCTTCAGTGCGGCGCTCGCTGGCTTGTTCTGGGGTAGCCGGTTGGCATGCAGGGACGGGAGTGGTTGGCCAAGTGGTGGTCTCGACGATGGGTGCGCTGGACGGCTGTTGTAGTCGTGTGGCTTGTTGCCTACGGGGCGGCCGCGGTGGTGTGGCGCGCTCTTACAGGTAAGACGTGGCTCGACGCGCTTGTCTTCGCTGGCATCGTGGCTGTGGTCAACGCGGTGGCACAGTGGGTGGCGAGCCGGGCAAAGAGGAAAGCCGCAGCGCGTAGCGATTGAGTGAGCCCCCCACTGCTGCTCGGACCGAAGGCCCGTTACCGGCCCCGCATAGCGGAAGCCGCCCCACGAGGCCGCAGGCTCCGCGCAATCCCGGGAGCGCAGCGGACGGGACGGCACCCGCCTTGCGCAGCAGGGCGGGTGAGCAGGATGCGCAGCATCCTGCCAGCGCTCACGCGGAGCGG
>NZ_MSGP01000279.1 GCF_002078235.1 Streptomyces viridosporus | reverse complement strand
ACGTCGGCCTTCTCGGCCGCGGCATCGGAACGGCCGTGCGCGCGGCCGAGAAGGCCGACGTCGACCACACCGTCCGGCTCCAGGGCACCGGACGGGCGGCCTCCGCCTGGGGCGCGACGGAGAAGGTCTGCGAGCAGACCGACGGTTCCGACGGCGTGACGTTCACCGTCCCCCGGGACGGCCGCGACTGCGCCGGGCGCCTGCTGCACACCCCGAAGCCGACTCCGACCCCGACCCCGAAACCGGCGCGGACGGAGGGCTCCGGCGGCACGGGCGCGGGCACGGGCGCGGGCGTCTGCGAGCTGACCAGTCCCGCGGGCAACTGCTACGCCGACGGCCAGTTCTGCGCCGCCGCGCACCGGGGCCTGAGCACCCACGGCCGCGGCGGCGAGTACCTGACGTGTGCTCAGGACTCCGCCGGCCGCTGGCGCTGGTCGGACGGCGTCCCCGGCTGACCCGGGACGTCCCCGGCCGACGCGGGACGTTCCCGGCCGACGCGGGACGTCCGCGGCCCCTGAGGGAGGGTCAGGCCACCCTCCGCGCCCGGTACTCCGCGATCTCCGCCATGGGCGGCCGTTCCTCGGTGTCCACCGCGTACGTACGGGGCTCGAAGGCGCCCCCGGCCCGCTCGAACTGGGTGAGCGCGGGGCGGACCAGATGGCCGCGGGCCAGCCGGAGCTGGGCGGTGCGGTAGATCGTGGCGGCCATGCGGCCGAGGGCCTGGCCGTCCTGGTGGCGGTGGAGGCGGACACCGACGTCGACCTGGGCGAGGGCGTCCAGGCCGACCAGGTGCAGGGCGTCGACCAGCATGCCGAGCTCCACGCCGTAGCCGACCGGGAAGGGCAGCCGTTCCAGCAGGGAGCGGCGGGCCGCGTACTCGCCGCCGAGGGGCTGCACGAAGCCGGCCAGCTGCGGCCAGTGCATGTTGAGCAGCGGGCGGGCCATCAGCTCCGTGACCCGGCCGCCCTGGCCGGCCGCCGTCCCGAGCGGGCGGTCGTACATGGCCTTGACCAGCTGCACGCCGGGTTCGGTGAGCAGCGGGCCGACGATGCCGGAGACGAAGTCGGAGGAGAACTCGCGCAGGTCGGCGTCGACGAAGCAGACGATGTCGCCGCGGGTGACGAGCAGGGAGCGCCACAGCACCTCGCCCTTGCCGGGCACGGCCGGGATGCGGGGCAGGATCGCGTCCCGGTGCACCACGGTCGCGCCCGCTGCCGCCGCCGCCTCGGCCGTGCGGTCGGTCGAGCCCGAGTCGATCACCACGACCTCGTCGACCAGGGGGACCCGGAGCATCAGGTCGCGCCGGATGACCGCGACGATGTCGCCGACCGTGGCCTCCTCGTTGAGCGCGGGCAGCACCACGCTCACCGTCCGGCCCGTGGCGCGTTTGGCCGCCAGGACCTGGTGCAGCGGTCGGTCGGTCACGGACCAGGAGCGTTCGCTCAGCCAGCGCTCGACTTCTTCCAGCACGGTCGGCGGCTCCTCACTTCTGTGATCCATCTCGCGGTTCGGACGACTATCTCAAGAGTCCCGGACGTCGGTTACAGTCTTGAACAACGCAGGTGACCGCCGCATGCCGGGGTCGCCGGTGTTCACAACCACATACAGCTCATCCAGAGGGGCAGAGGGACACGGCCCGATGAAGCCCCGGCAACCCTCCAGCCGGTTCTCGTGTCGATCGTTGTGCGCGCACAGCCGATCGCACCCGCGAGGCTCCCGGCTAGGGAAGGTGCCAAATCCGTCTCACGGCGAGATGCGTCGTGAGGAAGATGAGGAGAAAGGGCCTCGCCTCTCATGGCTGCGCAGACTGTCGCAAGCACCACCGATCCCGCCGCCGCTTCTCCCGCCGGTGCCGCCTCCGTCGACCTGGGCCCCGCCGCCGCGCTCTCCTGCCGCGAATGCGGTCACCGCGTGCCGCTCGGCCCGGTCTTCGCCTGCGAGGAGTGTTTCGGCCCGCTGGAGATCGCCTACGACTTCTCGGCCCTCGACACCGAGGAGCTCCGCAAGAGGATCGAAGCGGGCCCCGCGAACATCTGGCGCTACGCGCCGCTGCTGCCCGTCCCGGCGGACGTGGCGAGCAAGCCGAACCTCAACCCCGGCTGGACCGCGCTGGTCAAGGCCGACAACCTCGCCCGTGAACTCGGCGTCACCGGCGGCCTGTACGTCAAGGACGACTCCGGCAACCCGACGCACTCCTTCAAGGACCGCGTCGTCGCCCAGGCCCTGGAGGCCGCCCGCGCCTTCGGCTTCACCACCCTGTCCTGCTCCTCCACCGGCAACCTGGCCGGCGCCGTCGGCGCCGCCGCCGCGCGGGCCGGCTTCCGCTCCTGCGTGTTCATCCCGCACGACCTGGAACAGGGCAAGGTCGTCATGGCCGCCGTCTACGGCGGAGAGCTCGTCGGCATCGAGGGCAACTACGACGACGTGAACCGCTTCTGCTCCGAGCTGATCGGCGACCCGGTCGGCGAGGGCTGGGGCTTCGTCAACGTCAACCTGCGGCCGTACTACGCGGAGGGCTCCAAGACCCTGGCGTACGAGATCTGCGAGCAGCTCGGCTGGCGGCTGCCCGACCAGATCGTCGTCCCCATCGCCTCCGGCTCGCAGCTCACGAAGATCGACAAGGGCCTGCGGGAGCTGATCGAGCTCGGGCTGGTCGAGGACCGGCCGTACAAGATCTTCGGTGCGCAGGCCGAGGGCTGCTCGCCGGTGTCGGCCGCCTACAAGGCGGGCCACGAGGTCGTGCGTCCGCAGAAGCCGAACACCATCGCCAAGTCGCTCGCCATCGGCAACCCCGCCGACGGCCCGTACGTCCTGGACATCGCGCGCCGTACGGGCGGCGCGGTGGAGGACGTGACGGACGAGCAGGTCGTGGACGCCATCAAGCTGCTCGCCCGCACCGAGGGCATCTTCGCCGAGACGGCGGGCGGGGTGACGGTCGGCGTGACGAAGAAGCTCATCGACGGCGGCGTGCTCGACCCGGCCCTGACCACCGTCGTGCTCAACACCGGCGACGGTCTGAAGACGCTGGACGCGGTGGCCGGCACCGGGCTCACCGCGACCATCCGCCCCAACCTGGAGTCGTTCCGAGAGGCAGGCCTCGCATGAGCGTGACCGTTCGCATCCCGACCATCCTGCGCACCTACACCGGCGGCCGGACCGAGGTGAGCGCCGAGGGCGCGACCCTCGCCGAGGTCATCGAGGACCTGGAGAAGAACCACACCGGGATCGCCGCCCGGGTCCTGGACGACCAGGGCAAGCTGCACCGCTTCGTCAACGTCTACGTCAACGACGACGACGTGCGCTTCGAGCAGGGCCTCGGGACCCCCACTCCGGACGGCGCGGGCGTCTCCATCATTCCGGCGGTCGCCGGCGGCTGATCATTACCGTCGGTAATCCCGGTTACCGAGCGTTCATCGCATGGCCCCCTCCGTGAGAGATGCGGAGGGGGCAATTCCATGGGATTGAGCACGGTAGAGTTGGGGAACGCGCCCCCGATCCTTCGATCGGAAGCCTTTGATTCCTGCCGTACGCCCGACTGGAAGTAGCCAAAGTGCGGGCCCCTTTCGCGGCATTTGCCCCTTCTATGTGACCCGACTTGCCCTGAAATCAGGTGAATCCTCGCCACATTCCGGGCCGGGGGCGTCCGGATTTCTCGTCCGATTGACCTGTTGCAGACGGCAGTTGGGCAGATACATTCAGCCGCGGTCGACGCGTTCCGGCGCACGCCCCCAACCGTTGGGGGGTGAGGTCTGACCCGGGTTCGCGAAGTGCGGATCTGTGCAAGGGCCAGTAATAGGGGAGTTAGGCATGGCTCAGGGCACCGTCAAGTGGTTCAACGCGGAGAAGGGGTACGGCTTCATCGCGGTCGACGGTGGTGCGGATGTTTTCGTCCACTACAGCGCGATCCAGATGGACGGCTACCGCACCCTGGAAGAGGGCCAGCGGGTCGAGTTCGAGATCTCGCAGGGCCAGAAAGGCCCGCAGGCCGACATGGTTCGCGTCACCGCCTGAACGCGCTACCAGCCGCAAGAATCTTCTGCTGACGAAGGGCCCGTGCCTCCCGGGGCACGGGCCCTTCGCCGTGCCCCGGGGCGGGGAGCGCGCGGCGCGTCCGTGTTCGCGGGCGGCTGAGCGCGCCCCCCGATCGCCGGAGGCGCTTGCACTCGACAGGGGCGAGTGCTAATCATTGCGTTAGCACTCTGAAGGTGAGAGTGACAACGTAAGGACCGGGTCGGTGAGGCCCGCAGGCCGGGTGGGGCAAGGAACCACGAGGCCGGCGAGCCGTCCGTCGCGGGCGCGGGCGCGGTCCGAAGGAATCACCCCCAGTCCTGGAGGGACCACTTCACATGGCCAAGATCATCGCGTTCGACGAGGAGGCGCGGCGCGGCCTCGAGCGCGGCATGAACCAGCTCGCGGACGCCGTCAAGGTGACGCTCGGCCCCAAGGGCCGCAACGTCGTCCTCGAGAAGAAGTGGGGCGCCCCCACGATCACCAACGATGGTGTCTCCATCGCCAAGGAGATCGAGCTCGAGGACCCGTACGAGAAGATCGGCGCCGAGCTGGTCAAGGAAGTCGCCAAGAAGACGGACGACGTCGCCGGTGACGGTACGACCACCGCGACCGTCCTCGCCCAGGCCCTGGTCAAGGAAGGCCTGCGCAACGTGGCCGCCGGCGCCAACCCGATGGCCCTGAAGCGTGGCATCGAGAAGGCCGTCGAGGCCGTCTCCGCCGCCCTGCTCGAGCAGGCGAAGGACGTCGAGACCAAGGAGCAGATCGCCTCCACGGCCTCCATCTCCGCCGCCGACACCCAGATCGGCGAGCTCATCGCCGAGGCCATGGACAAGGTCGGCAAGGAAGGCGTCATCACCGTCGAGGAGTCCCAGACCTTCGGTCTGGAGCTGGAGCTCACCGAGGGTATGCGCTTCGACAAGGGCTACATCTCGGCGTACTTCGCCACCGACATGGAGCGTATGGAGGCCGTCCTCGACGACCCGTACATCCTGATCGCGAACTCCAAGGTCTCCAACGTCAAGGACCTGCTCCCGCTCCTGGAGAAGGTCATGCAGTCGGGCAAGCCGCTGCTGATCATCGCCGAGGACGTCGAGGGCGAGGCCCTGTCGACCCTGGTCGTCAACAAGATCCGCGGCACCTTCAAGTCCGTCGCCGTCAAGGCCCCCGGCTTCGGCGACCGCCGCAAGGCCATGCTCGGCGACATCGCCATCCTCACGGGCGGCGAGGTCATCTCCGAGGAGGTCGGCCTCAAGCTGGAGAACGCCACGCTCGACCTCCTGGGCAAGGCCCGCAAGGTCGTCATCACCAAGGACGAGACCACCATCGTCGACGGTGCCGGCTCCACCGACCAGGTCCAGGGCCGGGTGAACCAGATCCGCGCCGAGATCGAGAACAGCGACTCCGACTACGACCGCGAGAAGCTGCAGGAGCGCCTGGCGAAGCTCGCCGGCGGTGTCGCGGTCATCAAGGCCGGTGCCGCCACCGAGGTGGAGCTCAAGGAGCGCAAGCACCGCATCGAGGACGCCGTCCGCAACGCCAAGGCGGCCGTCGAGGAGGGCATCGTCGCCGGTGGTGGCGTGGCCCTGCTGCAGGCCTCCCAGGTCTTCGAGAAGCTGGAGCTGGAGGGTGACGAGGCGACCGGCGCCAACGCCGTGCGCATCGCCCTGGAGGCCCCGCTGAAGCAGATCGCCGTCAACGCCGGCCTCGAGGGCGGCGTCGTGGTGGAGAAGGTGCGCAACCTGACCCCGGGCCACGGCCTGAACGCCGCGACCGGCGACTACGTCGACCTGGTCAAGGAAGGCATCATCGACCCGGCCAAGGTGACGCGCTCCGCGCTGCAGAACGCCGCGTCGATCGCCGCGCTGTTCCTCACCACCGAGGCCGTCATCGCCGACAAGCCGGAGAAGGCCGCGGCCCCGGCCGGCGGCGGCATGCCGGGCGGTGACATGGACTTCTGATCCTCCCGAGGATCGGAACCGTCCGACGCGTGACCGAGGGCGGCACTCCCCGTACACCGGGGGGTGCCGCCCTCGGGCGTTTCCGGGCCGGTGGCGTCAGTAGCGCGAGCAGGCGCCGTCGGTGACGTCCACCGTGAGGTGCGCGTAGCTCTCGTCGACCGGCACGGTGGTGACGCGCAGGCAGAAGGCGGCGTCCGTGCCCTCGCCGGTGACGGTGTAGTGGTCGGAGCGGCCCTCGCGGCTCACCCGAGCCCCGAACGAGGGTCCCTCGCCGGTCCGTTCGATCGCGTCGCCGATCGCCGGGGCGAGGCCCCGCGACGCGTCGACGATGCGCGGGCCGGCCTCCAGGCGCGCGGCGGCCTCGTGGACGGCGGTGCGCAGCTCGTCGTCGCTCCACCCGCCGTCGTCGTGGAGCCGGAGGAACACGCCCGCGGCGACGAGGAAGGGGAGCAGGATCAGCGCCAGGCCGACGGGGCTATGGGGGTTGTAGACATACCGGTTCGTTCCCCATCTGCTTCTGGTGAACACGGGCTCTCCCATGAACCTCATTCTGTGCGAGGGCGGTTGACGGCGGGTCACGGCCCGGTGTGACGCACGCCACGGGGGCGGGGGGCGGGAATGCCCGCGACGGGCGGGCCGGTTGCCCGTACGGCACGGATTTCATGCACGTGCACATACTGACCGGTATCTCCCTGGGGAGATCCAGTGACCGTCACCGTTTCCGAAGCGGCCTCCCGCGCGGCCCGGATCCTTTCCCGCCCGGCCGTGATCAACGGCCTGACCGTCCCGAACCGCATCGCCATGGCGCCGATGACCCGGCAGTTCTCGCCGGGCGGCGTCCCGGGGGAGGGCGTCGTGTCGTACTGCTCCCGCCGGGCGGGAGGCCGTGTCCCCCGGGTTCCCGGTCGTCTTCCGCTACTCGCAGTGGAAGCAGGACGCCTACGGCGCCCGCCTCGCCGAGACCCCGCAGGAGCTGGAGGCCGTCCTCGCCCCGCTCGCCGCGGCCGGCGTCGACGCCTTCCACGCCTCCACGCGCCGCTACCGGCTCCCCGAGTTCGAGGGCGCCGACCTCGACCTGGCCGGCTGGACGAGGAAGTGACCGGCGGGCCCGCCCTCACCGTCGGGTCGGTCGGCCTCGACGACGGCGACTTCACCAGGACGTTCCGGGGGGAGGGAGTCGGTGTGAGCGGCCTCGACGACCTGCTCGACCGGATGGAGCGGGACGAGTTCGACATCGTGGCCGTGGGCCGGGCCCTGCTCCAGGACCCGCACTGGGCGGCCAGGGTGCTCGACGGCCGCTTCGACGAACTCGGGTCCTACGACGCCTCGGCGCTCACGTTCCTGCGCTGAGCCGCCGGGCCGTGTCGCGTGCGTCCGTACGGGTGCACGTCACACGGTATTAACTTGCTTAAGTCAAGCAATATGAATAAAGTTGCCCGAGACAAGTGGTTCCGATCCTCCGGAGACATCCCCCATGTCCGACGCACCCGCCCGACCCGCCGCGGCCGGCACCTCCGCGCCGCCCCGACCCGGCGCCGTGGTGGCCGTGCTGGCCTTCAGCGGCATCGTGGTCTCGCTGATGCAGACCCTGGTGATCCCGATCGTGGGGAAGCTGCCGCGGTATCTGAACGCCTCGGCGTCGGACACCGCCTGGGCCGTCACCGCCACCCTGCTCGCCGCGGCCGTCGCCACCCCGGTCATGGGCCGCCTCGGCGACATGTACGGCAAGCGCCGCATGCTGCTGTTCAGCATCGCCATGCTGGTGACCGGCTCGGTGGTCGCCGGACTGAGCGACTCCCTGGTCCCGATGATCGTCGGCCGGGCCCTGCAGGGCCTGTCGTCCGGTGTGATCCCGCTCGGCATCAGCATCCTGCGCGACGAGCTGCCCGAGGAGCGGCTGGGCTCGGCGACCGCGATGATCAGCGCCTCGCTCGGCGTCGGCGGCGCCCTCGGTCTGCCCGCCGCCGCGCTCATCGCCGACAACTTCGACTGGCACGCGCTGTTCTGGACCTCGGCCGCGCTGGGCGTCGTCGCGCTGGTCGCGGTGGTGTCCGTGGTGCCGGAGTCGAAGGTGCGCACCGGCGGCCGGTTCGACCTGGCCGGCGCGGCCGGCATGGCGGCCGGGCTGATCTGCCTGCTGCTGGCGATCTCCAAGGGCGGCGACTGGGGCTGGTCGAGCGGCACCACCCTCGGCCTGTTCACGGCGGCCGTCGTCATCCTGTCGGCCTGGGGCTTCTTCGAGCTGCGGGTCGACCAGCCGCTGGTGGACCTGCGCAGCACGGCCCGTCCCCAGGTGCTGGTCACCAACCTCGCCTCGGTGGCGATCGGCTTCTCGATGTTCTCGATGTCCCTGGTCATCCCGCAGCTGCTGCAGCTCCCCGAGGAGACCGGCTACGGCCTGGGCCAGTCGCTGCTGGCCGCCGGTCTGGTCATGGCGCCGTCCGGCCTGGTGATGATGGCGCTGGCCCCGGTGTCCGCGCTGGTCTCCCGCGCCAAGGGCCCGAAGGTGACGCTGATGATCGGCGCCCTGGTCGTGGCCGCCGGCTACGGACTGAACGTCCTGCTGATGGACCAGGTCTGGCACTTCGTGCTGGCGTCCTGCGTCATCGGTGCCGGCATCGGCTTCACCTACGGTGCGATGCCCGCGCTGATCATGGGCGCCGTGCCCGCCTCCGAGACGGGCGCCGCCAACAGCCTCAACACCCTCATGCGCTCCATCGGCACGTCCGTCGCCAGCGCCGTCGCCGGTGTCGTCCTGGCCCAGATGACCACGCGTTTCGGTCCGCACGCGCTGCCCTCCGAGAGCGGCTTCCGCACGGTCCTGGCGCTCGGGGCCGGAGCGGCGCTCCTCGGCTTCGCCGTCGCCGCCTTCATCCCGCGCCGGCGCGCCGCGGCGGCGACCGCGTCCGCCGTCGCCGGGGACGCGCCCGCTGAGGCCACGGCGTCCTCCAGGGCGTAGGACGGCCACCGCGTCCCACGGCCGCCGTCCCGGGGTTCCCGGGGCGGCGGCCGTGCGGCGTCCCGGCCGGAACCGGCCGGCATCTGCGGGGGCCTGCGGGAACCTGCCGGTCCCGGGCTAGAAGTTGCCCATGGGCTCGATGTCGGTCCTGACCGGCGTGCCCCACACGCGCAGCACCTCGTAGTCGGTGAACTCGTGCACGATCCGGTACGCCATGGCGGGCCGGGGCCCGCGCCGCTGCGCCGCGATGTACAGCTCGGCCTCGCGCCGGTCCCGGCGCGGGGTGCCGCACAGTTGCCAGGCCTGGCCGTTCCACAGCTCCGGCAGCCAGCGCTGCTGCGGCTGGGGACGGTCACCGCGGACCCCGTACCGGGAGGGGACCGGCTCGGTGGCCCCCGGCGGCGGGGGCGGCCCGTTGAACTCGGCGCGGCGGGCGGCGCGGCGCCGGGTCTCGCACAGCAGGCACAGGTCGGGGGCGCTCTTGTCGACCGGGCCGGTGGGGTGCTCGGGGCAGCGCGTGCTGGGCGCGGCCGTGGTGACGCCCTCCTCCAGCAGATCGAGGGCCCGCCGCAGGTCCGCCTTCACCTCGTGCAGCTCGGCGTCCGGGGTGTCGGCGCCGAGCGCCTCGCCGTGCTCGCCGAGGACGCGAAGAGCGCGGCCCAGGGCGGCGAGCTGCGCGTGGTTCATGATTCGTCTCCGGGTCGGGTGGCTCCAGTATCCCAGTGCGCACGGCCGGCGGTCATCCACGGGCCCCGGGCGCTCGCGGGGTACGGGCGTCGTCCCGCGGCGCGGCCGACCACGGCGGCCCGCGGCGCCGGCGGACCCCGGGCGGGGTGCGGATCCGGCCTCGCGTCGCGTCCGCCCTCCGGCGTCCGGCGCCTTCGGACGCCGCCGGGACCCGGCAGGGCGGCCGCACCGGCCCGCCCGCCGCGGGTTCCCCGGGCCGCTAGGCCGGGCCGCCCGCCTCGGCCAGTGCCGCGCGCAGGTGGCCGCCGGACTCCTTCAGCAGGCGGGCGGCCGTCGGGCCGTCCACGTCGGCCAGCAGGACCAGGATCGCGTGCTTCACCTCGCCGTCCGCGGCGGCCAGGGCGCGGGCGACGGCGTCGTCCTCCGCTCCGGTCGCGAGGGCGACGATGCGGTGGGAGCGGGCGCGGAGCTTGTCGTTGGAGGCGCGGACGTCGACCATCAGGTTCCCGTACGTCTTGCCCAGCCGGATCATCGTGATCGTCGACAGCATGTTGAGGACCAGCTTCTGGGCCGTGCCGGCCTTGAGGCGGGTGGAGCCGGTGAGCAGTTCCGGGCCGACGACCACCTCGATGCCGTGCTCGGCCGCCGCCGCCAGCGCGCTGCCCGGGTTGCAGGCCAGGCCCACGGTCAGCGCGCCGCGCGCCCGGGCGTACGCGACGGCGCCGACGGCGTAGGGGGTACGGCCGGAGGCGGAGACGCCGACCACCGTGTCGTCGGCGGTCAGCGCCAGCGCGGCCAGGTCGGACTCGGCCAGTTCCCGGGAGTCCTCGGCGCCCTCGACCGAGGTGACCATCGCGTCGGGGCCGCCCGCGATCAGGCCGACGACCCGCGCCGGGTCGGTGTTGAAGGTGGGCGGGCACTCCGAGGCGTCCAGGACGCCGAGACGGCCCGCGGTGCCCGCGCCCGCGTAGACCAGCCGGCCGCCCCGGGCCATCCGGTCGGCGACGGCGTCGATCGCGGCGGCGATCTCGGGCAGCCGCTCGGCCACGGCGCCGGCCACGGTGGCGTCCTCGCCGTTCATCAGCCGGGCGATGTCGAGGGTGGGCAGCCGGTCGATGTCCGCCAGTTCCGGGCGGAACGCCTCGGTGGCCAGGGCCGCCAGCTCGGTACGGAGGGCGGAGGACTCGGGCGTGTGGGTCATGGAACGTTCTCTCCGGTCGGTCGGTCCGGCGTCTCGTTGTGCGGTTCCGCCGCCGGGCGCGACCGGCCGCGCTCCCGCGTCCTCCAGCTTTCCACGGCCGCCGCTTCCCCCGTGCCGCGCCCGCGCCCCGTGTGCCGGTGCCGCGTCTACCGCGCGACGCTCCGGTGCCGGTGCGCCAGTGCCTCGTACGAGGCCGACAGCGCCGGGGCCGCCGACTCGTAGGTGCGCTGGGCGACGCCCACGAACAAGCAGTCCACCACCAGCAGTTGACTGGTCCGGGAGGACATCGCGGCCGGACGCAGCTCGCTCTCGCGGGCCGTGGACGTGGTCAGGACGTGGTCGGCGTACTGCGTGACGGGGCTGTCGGGCCGGCCGGTGACCGCCACCGTCGTCGCCCCGTGGTCGAACGCCACCCGGAGCGGTTCGATGACGTCCCCGGTCGTCCCGGAGTGCGTGATGGCGATCGCCACGTCCCCCGCGCGCAGTTGCACCGCGTTGGTGACGGCGAGGTGGGGGTCGCTGTGGGCGTGCGCCATCAGTCCTATGCGCAGGAGTTTCTGGGTGAGGTCCTGGGCCACCAGTCCCGACGCGCCGACGCCGTACACGTCGGTGCGGCGGGCGGCGGCCAGGGCGGCCACGGCCGCGCCGAGCTGGACGGTGTCCAGGCCGGCCGCGGTGTCGGCGAGGGTCTGCTGCTCGTCGTAGGCGAGCTTGGCTACGACGTCGGCGATGGGGTCGTCCACCGCGATGTCGGTGGTGATGGCCGGGGCGCGGCCCGACTGCTGCTGGGCGGCGAGACCGGCCAGTGCCAGGCGCAGGTCACGGTAGCCCGGGTAGCCGAGCAGCCGGGCGGTGCGCACGACGGTGGCCTCGCTGGTGCCGGTGAGCTCGGCGAGTCCGGTGACCGTGAGGGCCGCGCAGCCGGCCGGGTCGTCGGCGACGGCCTCGGCGACCCGCTGCATGGAACGGGTCATCGACGGAGCCAGCGTGCGCACCTTGGCCGCCAGGGCGGCGGGCGCGGGCGGCAGGATACCGGGCTCGCCCGGACCGCGCCCGCTCGCGAAAATTTCCTTCACAGGCCGGGTCACACCATGAAAGATATTTTCGGCTCGGTGGTGCGGTCAAGAGTGCGCACAATAGGAGCATGAACCCCCACGGCGGCCCCCGGGTCAACCCCGTCAACCCCCTGGAGCAGGCGTTGCACGCGGCTCGCGCCCTCGTGCTCGCCGACCTGGTCGCACGCGAGGTCGCCGACGCGGACGTGGTCTCCCTGGTCGAGGAGTCCGTCGCCCAGCGCCGCTGGTGGGTCCAACAGTGGCCGGAAGGCGTCGAGTTCATCGCCGGACTGGTCGCCCAGGACGTCCAGGACGCCCTGCTGGAGCGCTACGGCCGCTGGCCGCTGTGCCCGGTGTGCGGCTCCGGCGACCCGCACGCGCTGGACGTCGAACCCGAACTCGGCCCCGATCCGCACTGGGTGTGCCACAAGGCGGGCGTGAAGGTCGCGGCGGTGGGCGCGCTGGGCGGGGCCGGGGGCGGAGCGGCCTCGTCGTGACGGTGTACATCGACCCGCCCACCTGGCCGGGGCACGGCCGGATGTGGTCCCACCTGATCAGCGACGTCTCCTACGCCGAACTGCACGCCTTCGCCGACCGCCTGGGCGTCCCCCGCCGCGCCTTCGAACGCGACCACTACGACCTCCCCCGGCACCGGTACGCCGACGCCGTGCGCGCCGGGGCGGTCGAGGTGGACAGCCGCGAGGTGGTGCGGCTGCTGCACGGGGCGGGGCTGCGGCGCCGGAAGGGCGCGGTTCAGTCGCGCAGTTCGTAGACGTACGGGGCGTCGTCCCCGGACGCGCGGGTGAACCCGGCGCGGGTGACGACGTTCTGCGAGGGCACGTTCTCCCGGTCGACGACGGCGGTCACGGTCCGCACGCCGTCCTGCCGGAGGGCCCAGGCGGCCAGCGCGCGCAGGGCCTCGGTCGCGTAGCCCCGGCCGCGGGCGTCCTCGACGAGGTCGTAGCCGACCTCCACCCGGCCGTCCCCGTCCGGGGGCCCGTGGAACCCCATCGCGCCCACCGCGCGGTCGTCCTCGCGCCGGACCAGCACGTACATGGCCCACTCCGGGTGGAAGACCCCGTCCTCGTACTGCTTGACCGCGATCCCGGCGCCCTCCCGGGTGCCGTCGGCGGGGCCCGGGCCGAGCCAGTCGAACCCGCCGTCCGCGCCCACGGACAGACCGGCGGCGGCCGCGGGGGTGACCCCCTCCAGGGTGAGCCGCTCGGTCCCGAGCACCGGGTTGTTGCTCCAGTGCCACTCGGTGACGGGCTCCCGGCCCGGCAGGTCGCCGCGGCCGGTGGCCCACAGCAGGGTCCGCCACGGGGTGGGGCCGGGGCGGACCCGCGGGAAGATCCGGGTGAGGACGAAGGACGCCAGCTCGGCGGGCGGTTCGTACGGCACGCCCAGGCCCTCGGTGATGTCGTGCGTGTGCAGCAGGACTTCGGCCACGCCCATCGCGGCGAAGCCCTCGCGGTTCGCGTGCCGGAAGGGGTAGGGGTGGAAGGCGCGGACCGCGCGCGGGGTGGTGCGGACGGCGGCGGCGAGCAGGGCGCCGGTCGCCTTGATCGTCTCCAGGGCACCGGCGTTGTCGGCGGGGTCCCGGCCGTCGTCGGTGCCGTCGAGGGTGATCGTGAAGGGGATGCGCGCGTCCCGCGCACGTCCGGCGAGCCGCCCCGCGTACGCGATGAGATCGTTCGCGATGTGCACCGCCGCCTCCCGGCAGCTCCATTCCAGC
>NZ_MSGP01000278.1 GCF_002078235.1 Streptomyces viridosporus | reverse complement strand
GCCTCATCCACCCGCTCCCGCCGCCCCGACCCGGCCGCACCACGGCCCCGGTCCGGCCACCTCACGCCCCGCCGCGCCGCCGATCCACCCCGCCGGCGCCACCGCGGGCGGACCGGCCCGACCCGGCGCAGCGCGCCGGCCGCCCTCCGGAGCGCCGGACGCTCCGACCCGTCCAGCCGGACGGTCCGACCCACCCGGCCGGACCGCCCGATCCGCCCACGAGACTCGGCCGCGCACCCCCATGACCCCGCCCCGGCGGGGTAACCGAGCTGAGACAGGGTCACTTCCCACGGCACGGAATACGGAGGGAGGCAGGATGCCGCTCACTTTTCGCAAGAGCTTTCGGATCCTCCCGGGAGTGCGGCTGAACATCAACAAGCGCTCGTGGTCCATCACCACGGGCAGCAGGAACGGGCCGCGCTACACCCGGAGCAGCACCGGACGTCGTACGACATCGATGGATTTGCCCGGACCTTTCGGATGGCGTCGCACCCGCCACAGCAAGGGGCGCGGCAGGGGATACTGACATCACGTCACCCGAATGGACCCCCCAAGAGGTGCCATCTCATATCTGAGATAGCCTCAACCCCATGGCAGACGACTACCTCGTACGCATCGGCAGGCTCATCCGTGACGCCCGGCAGCACCGTGGCTGGACGCAGGCGCAGCTCGCCGAGGCACTCGGCACCAGTCAGAGCGCCGTCAACCGCATCGAGCGCGGGAACCAGAACATCAGCCTTGAGATGATCGCCCGTATAGGAGAGGCACTCGACAGCGAGATCGTCTCCCTGGGCTACGCCGGGCCGATGCACCTGCGCGTGGTGGGCGGCCGCCGGCTCTCCGGGGCCATCGACGTGAAGACGAGCAAGAACGCGTGCGTGGCACTGCTGTGCGCCTCGCTGCTCAACAAGGGGCGCACGGTGCTGCGGCGCGTGGCCCGCATCGAGGAGGTGTACCGCCTCCTCGAGGTGCTGCACTCCATCGGCGTGCGCACCCGGTGGATCAACGACGGCGTCGACCTGGAGATCGTCCCCCCGGCCGAGCTGGACCTCGCGGCCATCGACGCGGACGCCGCCCGCCGCACCCGCTCCATCATCATGTTCCTCGGCCCGCTGCTGCACCGCACGGACCGCTTCATGCTGCCCTACGCCGGCGGCTGCGACCTCGGCACGCGCACCGTCGAGCCGCACATGATCGCGCTGCGCCGGTTCGGCCTGGACATCGCCGCGACCGAGGGCCAGTACCACGCGGTGGTGGACCGCGCCGTCCGCCCCGACCGCCCGATCGTGCTGACCGAGCGCGGGGACACCGTCACCGAGAACGCGCTGCTCGCCGCCGCCCGGCACGACGGCACCACCGTCATCCGCAACGCCTCCTCCAACTACATGGTCCAGGACCTGTGCTTCTTCCTGGAGGCCCTGGGCGTCAAGGTCGACGGCATCGGCACCACCACGCTCACCGTGCACGGCGTGCCCACCATCGACGTCGACGTGGACTACTCCCCCTCCGAGGACCCGGTCGAGGCGATGAGCCTGGTGGCCGCCGCCGTCGTCACCGAGTCGGAACTGACGGTGCGCCGGGTGCCCATCGAGTTCCTGGAGATCGAGCTGGCGGTCCTGGAGGAGATGGGCCTCGACCACGACCGCTCCCCCGAGTACTTCGCCGACAACGGCCGCACCCGGCTGGTGGACCTCACCGTGCGCCCCTCCAAGCTGGAGGCGCCGATCGACAAGATCCACCCGATGCCGTTCCCCGGCCTGAACATCGACAACGTCCCGTTCTTCGCGGCGATCGCGGCGGCGGCCCAGGGCAAGACCCTCATCCACGACTGGGTCTACGACAACCGCGCGATCTACCTGACCGACCTCAACCGCCTCGGCGGGCGCCTGCAGTTGCTGGACCCCCACCGCGTCCTGGTCGAGGGCCCGACCCGCTGGCGCGCCGCCGAGATGATGTGCCCGCCGGCCCTGCGCCCCGCGGTGGTCGTCCTGCTGGCGATGATGGCGGCGGAGGGCACGTCCGTCCTGCGCAACGTGTACGTCATCAACCGCGGTTACGAGGACCTGGCGGAACGCCTGAACTCGATCGGGGCGCAGATCGAGACCTTCCGGGACATCTGATCGTCGTGGTGTCGTGCCCCTCGGAGGCAAGGGGCACGACACCTCAACATGCAAGCTGACCTGCGAATACTCACCTTCACGCCCCTCCATTGATCACTGTTGCCTTTCAGCGCCTTGCGCAACGCACGTGCAAGATGATCTTGAAGACCTGATGCCCCATCAGTGAAGCCGGACTCAGCGCAGCGGTCACATGCGGTGATGACGGACCCGTTTGACCATTGCCGTGAGAGCGATACCTGCGCCCTCTCACTCGAACGGCATGGACCACGCTGACATGAGGGTCAAGTACAAGGAGACCAAACGCGGCGGGCTCGCGGTCAACATCATCGAGCACTAGGAAAGTGGGCCCTGACCAGCGAGCTCGTAACTTTCAGCGCTGCCAGGGCCCTCCCTGCTTACGCGACGGAATGCCCCTGGAACAGGCTTGAAAAGATGTCCCTGCCACGCCTCACTCTTGGGGGTTGGGCTTGGCCGCCTGCCGGAAGACCAGGCCCTTGGGACACCTCAGGGCGTGGAGTGCGTCGGTGCACGTGGTCAGGTAGCGAGACGTGCGCATTACGAGACCGTGAGCCATCATGTCGGCTGGTGCCGCATAGCGCTGTTGAGTGCCATTCAACCTGATCAGAGCACGTACGACAGGTTGTCCTGTTCTGCTCATATGACGTTGTCTGAAGGCGTCCGGCCACCGCGAGCGCCCAGGCCACGAACTTTGCCGCCTCCACATGCTCGCTACACCCGTTGCCGCGGGTGAACAGCTGGAGCGGCTTGGCGCTCGGCCGTGACTTCCGGAACCGGTGAGCTCCGCGCATCAGATTTTTGGGTGCGGACGAGGCTTTGTGGGACGAGCGTTTCGTGCACTACCTGCATGATGATCCAGGCGAACGAGGCACGATGTGGTTGCGTTTGGTGCCTGCCTCGCTCACCGCGACGGACCTCAGCTACTCCGTGGCATCGTGATGGTGTGCTTCGCGGCGTCGATCTTCTGCGCCTTGGTGCGGGCCAGGCGGTAGGACTCGATTCCGGTCTCGATAATGGTGGCGTTGAACGTGAGGCGGTGGCTCCAGCCAGTGAACGCCTCGTTGGAAGCGATCGCGATGCTGTTCTTTTCCTCACGCTCAGTGAGGGCCTGGAAGAGCATCTCCGCGCCGCGTTGGTCGAGCTCGAGGTAGCCCAGCTCGTCGATTTCGAGAAGGTCGACCTGCTTGTCGTCGGCCGCTTCGACCAGCTCGTTCACCAGGGCTGCGGCGGTGGTGTAGCGGACGCGGTAGCCAGCCATGGCGGCTGCGGTGCCCAGCGCGATCAACAGGTGCGACTTGCCCGTGCCGGAGTCCCCGATCAGACACAGCGGGTGACCCTTGGCGATCCACTCGCAGGTGGCGAGATCGTGGATGACCGCAGGATCAACGTTCGGATTGACGCTGTAGTCGAACTCCCGCAGCGACTTCTCGCGGGGGAAGTGAGCCGCCCGGATGCGGTGTTCGGCCCGACGCCGATCCCGGTCCTCGCACTCGGCCATCAGCAACTCGGCGAGAAACCCGTGTAGGACAAGGCCCTCGCGTTCGGCCCGGGCGATCGTGTCGGCGGCCCGGGCTCGTATGGTGGGCAGCCGCAGCAGGCGGCAGGCGCAATCCCTCGTTCTGGATCAGCCGATCGCCGCAGCCGACCGCAGAGCGGTCCGGAGCCTCCCCTTCCTGGCGTGGAACAGTTTCGGACAGCGAGCGGGAAGGTCGATTTCGTTGAGTTTTGGAAGTGACACCCTGCGGGAGCGCCGATAAACCGGTAACCATCTCCCGCATCGTCGGCACCCGCTTCGGATTTCGTTGGTATTTCGTAGCTCCTCACGCTCCACTCAAGAGCGGCCTATTCGAACGTCGCCTCAGAGCCGCGCAAAATGTGACCGTAAGACGCCACATCCCGCGATTGACACCCCGTCAGCCCCAACCTACTCTCCGTTCAGGTCGACGAACATTGAACGATATATCGAACAATCGTCAGGCGGGCCGGTGGGACGTCCCAAGAGACAATTGCTCACATCGGTTCCAGCGTCGGTCAAGAGACGCCCCCGGCACGGCTGGACTCCGGACCGTGGTCCACCAGCACGCGTCGCCCGCCCGTACACCTCCACTGATCGACGCCTTCCGCACTTCAGCGCCAGCGCGAACACAGAAGAGGAATCCCATGGGTAGCATCACACGCCGTCACACGATGTCATCGCCGCCCGGACCGTGCACGCGGCCAACGCGGCGCGTCATGGCGCTCTCCACCTCGTCGGCGCCGCCGGCGCACGGAGTCCGGCGTACACCGGCTTCACCGACCGGACCATGACCATCGGCCCCTGAAACGTCCAGCTCCTTTACCAGGGTCTGAAACCCGGACGGCGGCGACTACGCCCGACTCCCCTGCCGTCCCGGCCTCGCCACCACCTGCTCTCCCTGCTGGAAACGGTCGCCCGATACGGCTGCCCGCTTGTGAGAGCAGACGCGATCGGCCGGGCGGCTCCGCTCTCCGTTGGTGGAAGCCGGCGAATTCCCACCGACGGGGGCTTTAACCGCGGGCCCGCGGGCCCGCTCGCCTCCTGGCAGACCCGCAGCCCCGGAACTCCCCTGTCCACCCGCACCATCCGACAAGGAGCACAACATGACCATGAACAGGCGTACCTTCCTGGGACTGGGCGCAGCCGGAGCCGTGGCCGCCGTCCATGCGTACGGCACCACCGCGGCAACGGCATCCTCGCTCGCCCCGGCAGCCGCGCCGACCCAGCGCTTCGCCATCGGGGTGAGAGAGTACGCCTGGAGCCGCGGCAGCCGTCGGCTGACCACCCGGATCTTCTACCCCGCCACCGGCACCCCGGGCGGCAATCCCGTCGTCAACGCCCCCGTCGCGGGCGGCGTCTTCCCCATCTGCGAGTTCAGCCACGGCCTCGGCGGCAACCCGGAGAGCTACGCACCGCTGGTCCGGCCCCTGGCCGAGGCCGGATTCGTCGTCCCCGCACCCGTCTTCCCCACCACCTCCAGCGGCACCTCGGGCAACATCCAGGACGTCTACAACGGAAACCAGTCCATGGATGTCTCCCAGGTCATCACCAACACCCTCGCCCTCAACACCACGGCCGGCGACCCGTTCGCCGGGCACCTCGACACCACCACCGGCGTCGGCGTCGCGGGTCACTCGCTGGGCGGCATGACCACCCACGGGCTGCTGACCGCCTGGCCGGACAGCCGGATAGCCGCCGCCGCGCCCTTCGCCTGTGTCGACATGGGCAACCCCAGCACCACGGTCACGGCCAACGTCCTGTTCGTCCACGGCGATCAGGACCCCATCTGCCAGTACTCCTCCGCGCGCCAGGCCTATGGGGAACTGCCCGCGCCCAAGGCGTTCCTCACCCACCGCGGCACGGGCCACGACCAGTACATATGGAGCGGCTACAACCACACCCAGACCGTCGCCACCTACGTGGACTGGATGCGCTGGAGTCTCTACGCCGACACCGCCGCCCGCGACCGCCTCCCCGCCGACGCCACCTCCAACACCAGCACCACCACCTGGGAAGCCGTCCTCACCCCCCTCCCCACCGGGCGGATCGTCAGCCTCCGCTCCCGGGCCAACAACCAGTACGTCTGCGCGGAGAACGCCGGAGCCGACCCACTCATCGCCAACCGCACCGCCATCGGCGACTGGGAACGATTCGACCTGCTCGACCTCGGCGGAGGCGCCGTCGCACTGCGCGCCCGCGTCAACGGCCGATACGTCTGCGCCGAGAACGCCGGTGCCAACGCGCTCATCGCCAACCGCACCGCCGTCGGCCCCTGGGAGACCTTCCAGCGCGTGAACAACTCCGACGGCACCACCAGCCTGCGCGCACAGGCCAACAACCTGTACGTCAGCGCCGGGAACGCCGGAACCGCCCCGCTCATCGCCAACCGCACAACGATCGGCCCCTCCGAGTCGTTCGACCTCATCAACGTCTGACCGACCGCGGACGAGGAGCGCGAACCCCCGCGGGCGATCCGTCATACGCATGCTCAGAAGTTGTTGCCCCACTCCGATTCGGGCCCTGGAGCGGCGCTGGACAACAGCTTCTCGCGCAACGGACGGGCACGCCTCTTCGCGGACACCTCTTCCCCGACGCCCCGTCCACGGCAGCCGACCGGAACTCGGGCGACCCGGTCATCCCCCTCTTCCCGGCGCCGTTCTACGGCGTCCCGACCCAGGAGCACACCATGACTCCTGACACGAATCGCAGACATTTCCTGGCCCTCTCCGCCGCAGGCGTGGCCGCTGGTGCCCTCACCGGCGCCGGCTCCGCCACGACCGCGCACGCTGCCTCTCCTGCCGACGCCTCGGCCGAGGCCGACCGGCCCCTGGCCGCGGGCCCGCTGCGCCTGTGGTACACGAGCGCGGCGAGCGAATGGCTCCGGGCGCTGCCGATCGGCAACGGCAGGCTCGGCGCCATGGTCTTCGGCGGTGTGCAGAGTGAACAGCTTCAGCTCAACGAGGACACAGTCTGGGGCGGTGGCCCCTACGACCCGGCGAACTCCAGCGGCCTGGCCAACCTGCCGGAGATCAGACGCCGGGTGTTCGCGGGCGACTGGTCCGGCGCCCAGTCGCTGATCGACAGCACCTTCATGGGCACGCCGCTGGGCCAGATGCCGTACCAGACGGTGGGCAGTCTGCGGCTGAACTTCCCCTCCGGCGGGACGGCCACCGGCTACCACCGCGAGCTCGACCTGACCGCCGCCGTCGCCCTCACCCGCTACACCCGCGACGGCGTCACCTACACCAGGGAGGTCTTCGCCAGCGGAGCCGACCAGGTGATCGTGGTCCGGCTGACCGCCGACACCACCGGGCGCATCTCGTTCTCGGCGACCTTCGACAGCCCTCAGTCCAGTTCCCGTAACTCGCCCGACCCGCAGACCATCGCGCTGGACGGCTCCGGCGAGAGCGTGAGCGGACTCACCGGCCGGATACGGTTCCGCGCGCTGGCGACCGTGCGCACCACCGGCGGCTCGGTCAGCAGCTCGAACGGCACCCTGAACGTCAGCAACGCCGACGCGGTGACTCTGCTGATCTCGATCGGCACCAACTACAACTCCTACACGGACCTGAACGCCGACCAGAACAGCCGTGCGCTCACCCCACTGGCCGCCGCGGCCGCCCAGCCCTACGACCAGCTGTGGTCCCGCCATGTGGCCGACTACCAGCAGTACTTCGGCCGGACCAGTCTGGATCTGGGCACCACCTCGGCGGCCGACCTGCCCACCGACCAGCGGGTCTCCGGCTTCGCGGCGGGCAATGACCCGCAACTGATCACGCTTTTCTTCCAGTTCGGCCGGTACCTGCTGATCTCCTCCTCCCGGCCCGGCAGCCAGCCGGCCAACCTCCAAGGCATCTGGAATGACGCGCTCCGCCCGCCGTGGAGCTCGAAGTACACCATCAACATCAACACCGAGATGAACTACTGGCCTGCCGGCCCGGCCAACCTCGCCGAGATGACGGAACCGGTCCTGCGGATGCTGGACGACCTGTCCGTCGCCGGAGCGCGAACCGCCCGGCTTCAGTACGGCGCCGGTGGCTGGGTCACCCACCACAACACCGACGGATGGCGTGGCACCGCACCGGTCGACGGCGCACTGTGGGGCATGTGGCAGACCGGTGGCGCCTGGATGGCACTGCACATCTGGGAGCACTACCGCTTCACCGGCGACCTGGACGCACTGCGTCGGCGCTACCCGGTCCTCAAGGGAGCCGCGCAGTTTTTCCTCAACACCCTCGTCCAAGATCCGGGCACCGACTATATGGTCACCTGCCCGTCCAACTCCCCGGAGAACTCCCATCACGGGGGTGTCTCGGTCTGCGCCGGCCCCACCATGGACATGCAGATCCTGCGCGATCTCTTCCAGGCGGTCGCCGACGCCTCGACGCTGCTGGGCACCGACGCGGACTTCCGCAGCCGGGTGCTGACACTGCGCGGCCGACTGGCACCCATCAAGGTCGGTGCCCAAGGGCAGATCCAGGAGTGGCAGGCCGACTGGGACGCCGGCGCCCCCGAACAGACCCACCGGCACGTCTCGCACCTGTACGGCCTGCACCCCAGCAACCAGATCACGGTCCGCGGCACCCCGTCCCTGGCTCAGGCGGCCCGCACCACCCTTGAACGGCGCGGCGATGCCGGCACCGGCTGGTCCCTCGCGTGGAAGATCAACTTCTGGGCCCGGCTGGAGGACGGCCGCCGCTCCTACAAGCTGCTGCGCGACCAGCTGACACCGGACCGCACTGCTCCCAACCTGTTCTGTCTGCACCCCCCTTTCCAGATCGACGGCAACTTCGGCGCCACCGCGGGCATCGCCGAATGGCTGCTGCAATCCCACGCCGGCGAAGTCCAGCTGCTGCCCGCGCTGCCCCCCGAACTCCCAGGCGGCCAGGTCACCGGTCTGGTGGCCAGAGGAGGCCACACCGTCGGCATCACCTGGGCCAACGGGGTGATCACCCAGGCCACCCTGCGCCCCCGGCACACCGGCACCGTCCGGGTCCGCACCACTGTCCCGGTCGATGTGTCGACGGGTGGCCAAGCGGTGTCCGTGCAGCGGGTGGAGCCCACCCTGATCTCCTTCGACGCCGCCGCGGGAACCACGTATCAGCTGTCTCCTCGTCCCGCCCCGGTCGTCAGTCTCCGTGCCCGGGCCAACAACCAGTACGTGAGCGCCGGAACCAACGGTTCGTCCGCACTGACCGCCAACCGCACGACGATCGGTGCCGGGGAGCGCTTCGATCTGATCGACCTCGGGAACGGCGCACTCGCACTGCGGTCCCACGCGAACGGCCAGTACGTCTGCGCGGAGAACGCCGGAGCCGACCCACTCATCGCCAACCGCACCGCGATCGGCCTCTGGGAGACCTTCCAGCGCGTGAACAACACCGATGGCACCGTCAGTCTGCGAGCCCAGGCCAACAGTCGGTATGTCTGCGCGGAGAACGGCGGAGCCGCCCCTCTGACAGCCAACCGCACCGCGATCGGCCTCTGGGAATCGTTCGACCTGACCACCGGATGACTGCCACCAGGCGGACCGTGCTCACGGCCGGCTCAGTCGCCCTCCGGTAATCGATTTTTCGCGGCCTGACCTCGCCGTTTCACGTGGGTACGGCTGGCTCTGGGGCGGAAACGCGAAAGTGCATTCCTGAGCATCCACCTGCAGGACACCTCCGGTGGCCGACTGCGCCACCGCTATCGCCACATCGTGGTGGACGAGGCCCAGGACCTGCGCCCCGCCCACTGGAAGATGCTGCGTGCCATGGCCCCCCGCACGTCGGACGACCTGTTCCTGGTGGGCGACACCCACCAACGCATCTACAAGAACCAGGTGACGCTCGGCAGTCTGGGCGTCAACATCCGCGGTCGGTCCACGAAGCTGACCCTCAGCTACCGCACCACACGGCAGATCCTGCGCTCGGCCCTCGGAGTCCTGGGCGAGACCACCTACGACGATCTCGACGGCGGTACGGAGACTCTCGCCGGATACCGGTCGGTGCTCAACGGCGGGCTCCCCGCCGGGCACGCCTTCCCGGACTGGGAGGCCGAGCGGGAGGGCGTGGCCGCGCTGATCGCGGGGTGGGACGCGGACCCGGACACGGCCGTCCCGCACGAGCAGATCGCGGTGTGCGTCCCGACCAATCAGATGGCGACCGAGACGGGGTACACGCTGAAGCTGCACGGCATCGACTCCGTGGAGATCCGCTCCGACGGACCGAACGGCTCCGGCGGTGTGCACATCGGCACGATGTTCCGGTTCAAGGGACTGGAGTACCAGCGGATGATCATCGCGGGCGTGACCGACGGGCTCGTTCCGCGTACGGACGTGAGTCGGCTGCGTGACCGCGAACCCACCCGCTACCGGCACGAGATGCAGCGGGCCAGATCCCTGCTCTTCGTGGCCGTGACCCGGGCACGCGACAGCGTGGACGTCTTCTGGCACGGCAGGCCCAGCCCGTTCCTCGACAGCTCGTGGGTGAAAACGGAGCACAGCGGCGGGTGACACTCGGCCTTCAGCAGGTTTCGGCCCTGGCCCGCCCGTTATAGGGCTTAAAGAGTGGTTGTCATCCTGTGGGCCGGAGCGAGTCCGGGAAAGGGGCCGGGTCAGGGCCTTTTCCCGGCTCACTGCCCCGCGTGCGGGCACCCGGAGCGTCGGACGAGCGTCATGACCGACGGCCCACGCCCCTGCTCGGGGCGGAACACGCTGCCCCGGCCGTGCTCGCCCGGCACGGGCCCGCGCTGCTCGCGGTGGACGAAATCGCGCACGCGGCCTCGCGTGTGTCCGAGCGGCTGCCCCTCCGGGGAGCAGGTACGCGGACGAGGGGCGGGCCCGGTGGGTCGGGTCCGCCCCTCGTCCGCGGGGTGCGGGCGGGGTCTCAGACGGCGGCCTTGAAAGTGCGCAGGCGCAGGGAGTTGCCGACGACGAAGACGGAGGAGAACGCCATGGCGGCTCCGGCGATCATCGGGTTGAGCAGTCCGGCCGCGGCCAGCGGCAGGGCGGCGACGTTGTAGGCGAAGGCCCAGAACAGGTTGGACCGGATGGTGCCCAGCGTCCTGCGGGCCAGCCGGATGGCGTCGGCGGCGGCGCGCAGGTCGCCGCGGACCAGGGTGAGGTCGCCGGCCTCAATGGCGGCGTCGGTGCCGGTGCCCATGGCCAGCCCGAGGTCGGCCCGGGCGAGCGCGGCGGCGTCGTTGACGCCGTCGCCGACCATGGCGACCGAACGGCCCTCGCTCTGCAGCCGCTTGACGACGTCGACCTTGTCCTCGGGCATGACCTCGGCGATCACCTGGTCGATGCCGACCTCGGCGGCCACCGCATCGGCGACGGCCTGGTTGTCGCCGGTGAGCAGGATCGGGGTCAGGCCCAGGGCGCGCAGCCGGGTGACGGCCTCGGCGCTGGTGGGCTTGACCGCGTCGGCGACCTCGAGGACCGCCCTGGCCTCGCCGTCCCAGGCGACCGCGATCGCGGTGCGGCCCGCGGCCTCGGCATCCGCCTTGGCGCGCGCCAGGCCGGACGGCAGTTCCATGGCCCACTCGGCGAGCAGCTTGGTCCGGCCCACCAGGACCGCGTGACCGTCGACCACTCCCTGCACGCCGAGGCCGGGCACGTTGGCGAAGTCCTCCGGGGTCGGCAGGTCGCCGACCCGCTCGGCGGCGCCCGCGGCCACCGCCCGGGCGATCGGGTGTTCGGAGGCGTGCTCCAGCGCGCCCGCCAGCCGCAGCACCTCGTCCTCGCCGGTGCCGTCGGCGGTGTGGACGGCGAGCAGGGTCATCTTGCCGGTGGTGACGGTGCCGGTCTTGTCCAGCACGACGGTGTCGACCTTGCGGGTGCTCTCCAGCACCTCCGGGCCCTTGATCAGGATGCCGAGCTGGGCGCCGCGCCCGGTGCCGGCCATCAGCGCGGTGGGCGTGGCCAGACCCAGGGCGCACGGGCAGGCGATGATCAGCACCGCCACGGCGGCGGTGAAGGCGGCGGTGAGTCCGGCGCCGTTGCCCAGCCAGAAGCCGAGGGTGCCCAGGGCCAGGGCGATGACCACGGGGACGAAGACGGCGGAGATCCTGTCGGCCAGGCGCTGGGCGGCGGCCTTGCCGTTCTGCGCGTCCTCCACCAGCTTGGCCATCCGGGCGAGCTGGGTGTCGGCGCCGACCCGGGTGGCCTCCACGACCAGGCGGCCGCCCGCGTTCACGGTCGCCCCGGTGACCGCGTCCCCGGCGCCCACCTCCACCGGGACCGACTCGCCGGTGAGCATCGAGGCGTCGACTGCGGAGGTGCCCTCCACGACCGTGCCGTCGGTGGCGATCTTCTCGCCCGGACGGACCAGGAAGCGGTCGCCGACCCGCAGCTCGCCGACCGGGATCTGCTCCTCGCGGCCGCCGCGCAGCACGGTGACGTCCTTCGCGCCCAGCTCCAGCAGCGCCCGCAGGGCGGCACCGGCCTTGCGCTTGGCGCGGGCCTCGAAGTAGCGGCCGGCCAGGACGGCCGCGGTCACGCCGGCGGCGGCCTCCAGGTAGATGTTCCCGGCGCCGTCGGTGCGGGCGATGGTCAGCTCGAAGGGGTGGGTCATGCCCGGGGTGCCCGCGGTGCCGAAGAACAGCGCCCACAGCGACCACAGGAACGCCGCCGAGGTGCCGACCGAGATCAACGTGTCCATGGTGGCCGCGCCGTGCCGCGCGTTGGTGAAGGCGGCCCGGTGGAAGGGCCAGGCGGCGTAGGTGACGACCGGCGCCGCCAGGGTCAGCGACAGCCACTGCCAGTACTCGAACTGCAGGGCCGGCACCATCGCCATCGCGACGACGGGCACCGACAGCAGCACCGCCGTGACCAACCGCTGCCGCAGCGGCCGCAGTTCGTCGTCCTGGCCCGACTCGTCGTCCTGGCCGGGACCGGCGGCGCCGCGCGCGGATTCCGGCCGGGGTTCGCGGGCGGTGTAGCCGGTGGCCTCGACGGTGGCGATCAGGTCGTCGACGGTGACGTCCGCGTCGAAGGTGACCTTCGCCTTTTCGGTGGCGTAGTTGACGGTGGCGGTGACCCCGTCCATCCGGTTGAGCTTCTTCTCGATCCGGGCCGCGCACGAGGCGCAGGTCATACCGCCGATGGCGAGTTCGACCTCGGCTGTGTCGGGGACCGTGGTGGCCATCACCGCTCCTCGGGTTGGGTGTGCAAGAAAGTGGGTGTGCAAAGAACGGAGAGAAGGAGCCGGGCCCGGGGGCGGGCCCGGCAGGCAGGCGTAGCCTTCAGGCCGCGCGGCCGACGAGCTCGTAGCCGGCGTCGTCGACGACCTTCGTCAGCAGCGCGTCGTCGGGCTCGCTCGAGGTGGTGACGGAGACCCGGCCGGCCTCGACGTCGACGTCCACCGCCAGGACGCCGTCCAGGGCGCCGATCTCCTGGGTGAGCGTGGCCTTGCAGTGCCCGCACGTCATTCCGGAGACGTGGTAGACGGTGGTGTTGCCCGTGGTGACCTCGACCGGGACGGTGCCGGTGGAGCAGCCCCCGTCGGGGGTGCAGCAGGACATGGTTCCTCCTGAGGAATGCGAGCGGACAGGTACCCCTGGGGGGTACCGATGACATTCATAGATATACCCCCTCGGGGTATGCATGGCAAGCGTCCCCCGCACTCCTCCCCATACCCCTACGGGGTACCAAGGTCGAGGATGTCAGCCACGGAAGGCGCGACGCCGCGGAGAAAAAGCCCTCATGACCACCGGCGTAGAGCGGGCGGGCTGGAGGCGGTCCGCGCTGCGCACGCCGACAGCAGCAGAGGAGGAAGCGGTGCCGGGGACGAGACGGACGCGGACACGGGGAAAGCGGGGGGTGCGGGGGAGCCGGATCGGCTGGCTTATGGTGGCCGTGCGCATACGACCTGTGGATGGGTGATGATGAGGCGGCCAGCGGCACGTGGACCGGCGTTCGCCGGTTTCGGCGTCCTGCTGGGCCTGCTCGTCGCCGTGGTGGCGCTGTTGTGCGTGTCCCGCCAAGCGGAGCGTGCCGAGCACGGAGTCACGCAGACCGGGTTCTCCGTCGGCGCCGAACAGGTGCGGCTTCAGGGGCAGGTCTCACGCGTCGCGGAAGATGTCGCGGAAGGTGACGTCTCCGCGCCGCCGTGCGGCAAGAAGGCGGTTCTCGAGCAGAGCGCCCCCCGCGCCGACGGCCATTCCCCCGTGGCTGCCGCGTCCTGCCCGTCCCCCCGGGAGCCGGCCTCCGCACCGAGGTCCGCCTTCGGTTCCCGGCCCCCGCCCGCGGGGCCCGCACCACCCCTCTCCCTCGCGCTTCTCTCCGTTCTGCGGATCTAGGCCGACCACCGCGTCGTGTCCCTGAATCCCGTAGAACGGAGTAACCGAACATGTCCTCTTCCGCGCGCTCACTGAGCCGGGCGGGTACGGCGCTACGCGGTTGGCGGCCCCGGCAGTGGGCCACGGCCGGGGCCGGGGCGCTGATGACCGCGGTGGTGATCGGCGTGCCGACCGATGTGGTCCCCAGCCCGCTGTTCTCCCGGTCGGTTCCCGTGCCCTGGTGGAACTACCCGGCACTCGCCGTCACCTCCGTCCTGGCCGGCCTCGTGCTGAGCACCTATGTGCGCCGGCCCTCCACGGCCGGAACGGAGCAACCCCCGCGCGGCGACCGTCTGGGATGGCTGGGCGGTCTGCTGTCGTTCCTGGCGGTCGGCTGCCCGGTCTGCAACAAGATCGTCCTGCTGCTGCTCGGCGCCTCCGGGGCGCTCAGCTACTGGGCCCCCGTGCAGCCGCTGGTGGCCCTCGTCTCCGCTGCCCTGCTCGCCGAAGCCGCGCTGCGCCGATTGTCGGCACAGGCCGTATGCCCCGTGCCGGCTTCCGCCTGACGCCGAGCTCCCCTTCTTTCGTTCTTCCTCCGTATCAGGAGAGGCATGTCATGCCCACCAACAACACTCCGCGTTCACCCCGTACAGGCCGTCGACGGACCGTTCTGGCCTCCGCTGCCCTCGTCGTAGCGGCGGCGACCGCGGTTTTCGCCCTCACCCTGGACAGCACGAGCAGTGGGGGCGGTACGCGGTCCGAGCAGCCTCCGGCCGTCGTGAGCGAGCCCGGCCGGATGCCACCGGTCGACGACGGCCTGCTGGCCCTGGCGCGTCGTGAGCCGTCGGACGCCCTGGCGATCGGCCGGGCCGATGCTCCGGTCGTGATGATCGAGTACTCCGACTTCCAGTGTCCGTTCTGCGGGAAGTTCGCCCGGGAGACCAAGCCCGAACTGCTGCGCTCGTACGTCGACAAGGGCGTTCTGCGGATCGAGTGGCGCAACTTTCCCGTCTTCGGCGAGGAGTCGGAGCGGGTCGCCCTGGCGGGCTGGGCGGCCGGCCGGCAGCAGAAGTTCTGGGAGTTCCACGACGTGGTGTACGGCAAGCCGCGTGCGCGGAACGCCGACGAGTTCAGCCGGGACCGGCTCGTCGGCATGGCCCGGGAGGCAGGCGTCGCCGACATCGGCCGGTTCCGGGCGGACATGGCGTCCGCCGAAGCCCGTGAGGCCGTGCGACGCGATCGGGAGGAGGGCTACGCACTGGGGGTCGCCAGCACACCGGCGTTCCTGGTGAACGGTCGGCCGGTTCTGGGCGCGCAGCCCACGGACACCTTCAAGGAGGCCGTCGACGCGGCGGCGGAAGCGGCCGGGCGATGAGCGAGGTGGGGCTGCTGGTGGCGTTCGGCGGCGGGCTGCTCGCTCTGCTCAGTCCGTGCAGCGCCCTGCTGTTGCCGGCGTTCTTCGCCTACTCCTTCAGCAACCGCACCAGGCTGGTGGCGCGCACGGCGCTGTTCTACGCGGGACTGTGCACCACGCTGGTGCCGCTGGGAGTTGCCGGGGCTTTCGCCAGCCGCCTGTTCTACGGGCACCGTGACGTGCTGGTCACCGTCGGCGGCTGGACCGTCATCGTGCTGGGAGCCGCCCAGATCCTCGGTCTGGGGTTCGGCTCACGCCGTCTCCAGCAGGCCGCCGGGACGCGACGCTCGGGATCGGCGGTGTCCGTCGTGGTGTTGGGCGCGGTGTACGGGCTGGCCGGATTCTGTGCCGGGCCGATCCTCGGCGGGATCCTCACGGTCGCCGCCGTGGGCGGGGACCCCGCACACGGTGGGCTGCTGCTCGCCGTCTACGCGCTCGGGATGGCCCTGCCGATGTTCGTGCTGGCCTGCCTGTGGGACCGCTTCGACCTCGGCAGGAAGCGGTGGCTGCGCGGGAGGACGCTGACCGTGGGGCGTCTGTCACTGCACAGCACGTCTCTGGTCGGCGGCACGCTGTTCATCGTCCTGGGAGCCGCGTTCCTGGCGTTCGACGGGACGTCGGCGCTGCCGTCGCTGTTGAGCGTGGACAGCGAGTTCGCCCTGGAGGAGTGGTTGTCGGGTGTCGGTGGCGCGGTCTCCGACCGTGTCGTGCTGCTCGTCCTCGCGGGGGTCGGTGCTCTGGCGGCTCTGACCGTTCTGCTGCGGTCGGACCGCGCACGTGCGCAGGACGGAACCGGTGAGCCTGCCTCCGATCCGGTGGCGGGCGACTGACGCTCTCTCCGTTCGCCCGAGCGGTCGCGCAGGCGGTGGCCCCGGGGAACACCCCGGGGCCACCGTCGTTGCGGACACGGTGACGGTGCCGTGGTGGGGCGGTCGCGCGGGGCGGCGAGCCTCAGAAGCGGGCCCGAACTGGCCGCGGGGGGCTGCCGAGGCGGTCGCCTGGCGTGTGGCCGGGGCGGAACGGCGGCGGCGCCGGTTGCAGTACGCCGAGCGGGAAGCCGGCCGCGACCGGGAAGCACTGAACCCACACGGGCATCCCCCACCAGCGAGGAGCACCACCATGAACCGTCTGCAGGACAAGGTGGCCGTCATCACCGGAGCCGGAAGCGGCATCGGCCGCGCCGCCGCCGAACTCATGAGCAGGGAGGGCGCCCGCGTCGTCGTCGCCGACCACGACACGCAGGCGGCCCGGGAGACCTCCGACCTCATCACCGCCGCGGGCGGCCAGGCCCTGCCCCTCGGGGTGAACGTCCTCGAGGAGGACTCCATCGCCGACCTGATCACCGCCACCGTCGACGCGTACGGTGCCCTGCACGTCCTGTGCAACCACGTCGGCGGCACCGACCCCCGCACCGACCTCGACCTGCTCCGCATGGACATGGCCGAGTTCGACCGGGCGGTCAACCTCAACGTGCGCAGCACCCTCCTGGGCTCCCGGTACGCCGTTCCCCACATGATCCGCGCCGGCGGCGGCTCGATCATCAACACCGCGTCCGTCGCCGCACTCGTCGGTGACGTCCTCCAGACCTCCTACGGCGCCGTCAAGGCCGCCGTGGTCAGCATCACCAAGTCCGTCGCCACCCAGTACGGGCCCCGGAACATCCGCTGCAACGCCATCGCGCCCGGCGCCGTGATGACCCCCGCCCTGGAGGACAACCTCCCCCAGGAGGTCGTCGACAGCCTGAGGAGCGGCAACGCCCTCCCCTACCTCGGCTCCCCCGAGGACATCGGCCACACCATGGTCTTCCTCGCCTCCGACGAGTCCCGCTACCTCACCGGCCAGCTCCTGGTGGTCGACGGAGGCATGACCATGCAGTCCTCCGTCGCACCCGGACGCCGCGCCATGCTTCCCTAGCTCGTCCGCCTCGCGTCGCACGGACCCGGTCGCGGCGGCGCGCCGAGCCGTGAGGGCCACGGGTGCCCGAGGACCGCCCGGACCGCCCGGACCGCCCGGAGCCCCGCCCGTGGCCTTCGGGCGCGGGGCGGGAGCGCGGCCGTCGGCATGCCGTCGGCCTCGTCCGTGTTTACGGTGGTCGGGAGAGCGCCGTCCGCGCCGCGTGAGAGGAGCCGCCGTGCCGGTCACCGAGAGTCCTCTGCGGGGAAGGACCGCCGTCGTGACCGGAGCGGCACGCGGTCTGGGAGCGGCGATCGCACGGGAACTGTCCGCTCGGGGAGCGAGGGTGGCGCTGCTCGGGCGGGAGGAACGGACACTGAGGCGGGTCCAGCGCTCCCTGCCGGGCGTCTGCGAGTGCTGGGAGGCCGACGTCACGGACGACCGGGGCCTGGCCCGGGCCGGCGAGGACGTCCGCGCGCGGCTCGGCCCTCCCTCCGTCGTGGTCGCCAACGCGGGCATCGCCGAGGGCGGCCCGTTCGCCGAGTCCGATCCCGCGGTGTGGCGCCGGGTGGTCGAGGTGAACCTCATCGGCAGTGCCGCCACGGCCCGGACGTTCATCGGGGACCTGCTGGACACCTCCGGTTACTTCCTCCAGGTCGCGTCGCTCGCTTCCATCGGCGCGGCGCCGATGATGAGCGCGTACTGCGCCTCCAAGGCGGGGGTCGAGTCCTTCGCCCACGCGCTGCGGGCCGAGGTGGCCCACCGGCGCGTGGGCGTGGGCATCGCCTACATCAACTGGACCGACACCGACATGGTCCGCGACGTGGACGAGTACGCGGTGCTGCGCGAGCTCCGCGGCCACATGCCGCCGCCGGCGCGCAGGGTGTACTCCGTCGAGCACGTGGCGGGCCGCCTGGTCACCGCGATCGAACGGCGCCGCCCGTCGGTGTACGTGCCCGGCTGGCTCCGGTCGGCCCAACTCGTCCGCGCCGCGATGCCCTCGGTGGTGACGATGCTGTCGCGACGCGAACTGCCGCGGCTGGCCGCCGTCGAGCCGTTCGAGGCCACGGGGGTCCTCGGCGCGGACGGCCGGACCGGCCGGGGGGCCTCCCGGTCCCGGCCCGGCCGGGACCTGCCGGACGGGGACGCGCGGTAGCCGACCGGTGCGGTCGAGCGCGGCGGACGCGTCCGGCCGGCCCGGGTGCCGGAGCCCGTCGGTGCCGAGCGCCTTCCGGTGACGGGAGCCGCATCCCCTGGGCCGGCAGCCGGTGACGTGGGTGCGCGGGCGGTGCGGACACCGCCCGACGCCTTCGGCGGGAGACGTTGCGGGGCGGGTCCGGCGCACCGGGTGGGCGGGAGGCCGAGCACGCGCTTCCCCGGCAAGCTCCTCGGCCACCCCCGGGCGGACGACGTCGAGACGGTCCGGGGCGACGGCGCGGATGCGGCCTCCACCGCCCGGTGGGTGCTCGGCCCGCCGGGCCGGCCGCCGCCCTCCGACGAGGCGGTCGACCGATCCACCCGGCTCACGAGTCTAGGGACGCACCGTGCTTTGCACGTAATGTGAGGAAGCATGGGGGAACTGCGTGCGGACTGGAGACTCAGGCTGCGGCGCGAGGACGCGAACGGCCCCGTCTGTGGTGCCGGTGTGCTCGTCGACCAGTACACGGCGCTGACCTGCGCGCACGTGGTGCGCCACCCGGACGCCGTCATGTGGCTGGAGTTCGCCGAGAACAGCGCGCTCGAACCGGTCGCGGCACGCGTCATGCCCGGCGGCTGGCTGCCGGAGTGCGCGAGCGGCGAGGACGTCGCCGTGCTGCGTCTGGACAGTCCCCGTCCGCAGGCGCGCCGCGCCCCGCTGGAGACCGGGTTGTGGGGTGGGATGGAGGTCTACGCGACCGGTTACGCGGAGGGCTTCGACGACGGCATGAGCTTATGGGGGCGCATCGGCGGCGCCAGCGGTGAGCGGGTGCAGCTCGACGCCGTCACCAGGGCGGAGGTGGTGCGCGCCGGCTTCAGCGGCGCCGCCGTGTGCACCCGGCCCCGGGAAGGCCGCCCCACCCGTGTGGTCGGCCTCGTCGTCAGCTGGCGCGGCGACCTCGGCAGACTGCTGCCCGAGGACAACCGGCTCTCCTTCTCCTATCTGATCCCCCTCGACCGCATCGCCGAATTATCGCCGCTCATCAAGGAGTTGAGCAGCCCGCACGCCTGGGACCACGGCTTCGAGGAGCGGTTGACCCGGTGGTTCGACGACCCGGACGAGGACCCGGTGAAGATCACCGTGGTGCCTCCGGGCAGCGGCAGGGACCGCTCGCTGCGCCATCTGACGCACCGCGCCCACGTCGTCCACCGCGGCGGCGCCAGCAGGCCGGACCTCATCGACCACGCCTTGGACCAGGTCACCTTCCCGGCCGGCGAGTACCTGGCGTACTGGGACTGGCTGCGCGGCGCCAAGCCCCCGCCCGCGCGGGCGGCCGACCGCGCGCCCGTCCGGCCGGTCACGGTCCTCGTCGACGGTCTCGACGAGGAGCCCCGGCCCGGTCCCCTGATCGACGTCCTGGCCCGGCTGCGGTTGTTCGGCTTCCGGCTGCTGCTCGTCTTCCGCCACGAGGGCGGCCCCGGCTGGACCGCGTCCCGCGACCGGCTCCTGCGGCCCGCGCTCCTGCGCCACGCGGACACGCTGCTCGACCGCCTGCAGCGCGCGGAGTTCAGCCGGGCGATCCGCCGCGACGTCGTGGACAGCGCCTCCCTCGGCTCCGTGACCGAGACGGCCGACCGGCACCGGGCCACGCTCCGCCTGATCGAGGACGTGCGGGACCCGCAGCAGCAACTCACCCGGCTGCGCGCGCTGATCAGGACCCTGCGCGCCGACCTGAGCCGCCAGGGGGACCGGTGATGCGGTGCTGCGCCCGGCCCGGGTCGGGGAGGAGGACCACGCGAGGATGACGACCTGTCCGCACCGGTGCTTCACCGGAGCCCCCTGCGGCGGCACCGTGCTGCCCACCGGCCACTGCGCCGTGTGCGGCCGCGCGGAGAGCGGCCCCGGGCTGCCCGCCCTGCCCGAGGACCCGCGGGAACTCGGCCCCCGCGAACTCCTCGCCCTCCCCGAGCGGGAGCCCCGCCCCGCCGAGGAACGCCTCGTCCGTCCCGAGGCACCGCTGCGCATCCGCATGGGCTGCTCGTCCGCCGACTGCGGCATCACCTTCGCCCCGCCCTACACCGAGGGTCCGGTGCCGGTCACGGGGTTCTGCCCGGCCTGCGGGGCGCGCTACTCGTACCGGCCCGAACTCACCGAGGGCGACACGCTGCGCGACCAGTACAAGATCATGGGGCCCATCGCGCACGGCGGCCAGGGCTGGGTCTACCTCGCCGAGGACACCCATCTCGGTGACGTCGTCGCCGTCAAGGGACTGCTCAACCGGTACGAGCACGACGGCGCCCGGCTCGCCGACGTCGAGCGCCGCAACCTCGTCGCCATCCGCCACCCCCGCATCGTGCAGATCCGCGACTTCGTCGCCCGGAGCGACGACACCGGTCAGATCACCGGCGGCTACATCGTCATGGACGACGTCGGTGACGGCACCCTCGCGAAAGTCGTCGAGGAGGTCCGGCGCGGTGAGTCCGTCCTCGACATCGAGCACGTCGCGGCGTACGGCTGTCAGATCCTCGAGGCCTTCGACCACCTGCACGCCGACGGCGAACGGGTCTTCGTGTACGGGGACATGAAGCCCTCCAACGTCGTGCACCACAGGGACGGCATCAAGGTCATCGATCTCGGCGGCATGCGCGAACAGGGCCAGACCCAGCCGCCCGCCCACGTCACCCCCGACTACATGGCGCCCGAGACCGGGACGTCGGCCGTGCCCACCGTCGCCCACGACCTGCACACCGTCGGCGTCACCCTGCGGGAACTCGCCCGCTGGGCCGTCACCGAGGTGCCCGGCCTCGGCACCGCCTCCTTCGAGCGGGTCGTCGACCGTGCCGTCCGGACCGACCCCCACCGGCGCTTCGCCGACGCCCGTGAGATGGTCGGCCAACTGCGCGGCGCCCTGCGGGAGATCCGTGCGCTGCGCGGCAAGAGCGACCCGCCCGAGCCCTCCGACTACTTCCGGCCGTCCACCCAGTTGCTCGGCGCCCGGCTCGGTACGGTGCCCGGCATCGAGCACTGGCTGGGCCGCCCCCGCCGCGACCGGTACGAGCCCCCCGTGGCACCGGCCCT
>NZ_MSGP01000277.1 GCF_002078235.1 Streptomyces viridosporus | reverse complement strand
CCCGCGCCCCCGCGCCCCCTTTGCCCCAGGGGTGCCTTTGGGCCGCTCAAAGAAGCGTTTATGCAGGTGGGAAGCGGTGCGGAGGGTGCCTATGATCGGTGCACCGGCCGCGCGAGACGCCGTCGGCGCTCAGCGTAAGGAGCCTCGTCGTGAGCACTTCACCACCCGCCCTGACCGGCGCCACCCTCGATGTCGACCGCAGCGACCCCGCCTACCGCGCCTGGCTGAAAGAAGCAGTGCGCAGGGTCCAGGCCGATGCCAACCGCTCGGCCGACACCCACCTGCTGCGCTTCCCCCTGCCCGAGCGGTGGGGCATCGACCTTTACCTGAAGGACGAGTCGACCCACCCCACCGGCAGCCTCAAGCACCGGCTGGCCCGCTCCCTCTTCCTCTACGGGCTCTGCAATGGCTGGATCCGTCCGGACCGCCCGGTGATCGAGGCGTCCAGCGGTTCGACGGCCGTCTCCGAGGCGTACTTCGCGAAGCTGATCGGCGTGCCCTTCATCGCCGTCATGCCGCGCACGACGAGCGCCGAGAAGTGCCGCCTGATCGAGTTCCACGGCGGACGGTGCCACTTCGTGGACGACCCCCGCACGATGTACGAGGCGTCCGCAGCCCTCGCGGCGGAGACCGGCGGCCACTACATGGACCAGTTCACCTACGCCGAGCGGGCCACGGACTGGCGCGGCAACAACAACATAGCCGAATCGATCTTCCGGCA
This sequence comes from Streptomyces viridosporus, assembly GCF_002078235.1. GTDB lineage: Bacteria > Actinomycetota > Actinomycetes > Streptomycetales > Streptomycetaceae > Streptomyces > Streptomyces viridosporus. The sequence continues at coordinate 8,959 of NZ_MSGP01000277.1, read as the reverse complement.
GCTGCGGCTGGAGCGGTTCCCGGAGCCCGCCTGGATCGTCGCCACGGCCGGCACCGGCGGCACCTCGGCGACCCTCGCGCGCTATGTGCACTACATGCAGCACGACACCCGCATCTGTGTCGCCGATCCGGAGAACTCGTGCTTCTTCGAGGGCTGGACCACCGGCGATCCGGACGTCACCTGCGACAGCGGTTCCCGCATCGAGGGCATCGGACGGCCCCGCATGGAGCCGAGCTTCGTGCCCGGCGCCGTCGACCGGATGATGAAGGTGCCCGACGCGGCCAGTGTGGCCGCCGTGCGGGCCCTGGAGCGGGTCATCGGCCGCAGGGCGGGCGGCTCGACCGGCACCGGCCTGTGGAGCGCGCTGAAGATCGTCGCGGAGATGGTGGCCGACGGGCGGCGGGGGAGCGTGGTGACGCTGCTGTGCGACCCGGGGGACCGCTACCTCGACAAGTACTACTCGGACGCCTGGCTGGCCGAGCAGGGCCTGGACCTCGCGCCCTACACGGCGGCGATCGATTCGCTGCTGCGGACGGGGGTCTGGCCCGACTGACGGCCGGGTTCCGGCGCCGGGCGCCGAGCCGTGCGCGGCGGCCGCCAGGCGGGCGGACGCGATCCCGGCGAAGGGGCCGACCGCCCGGTCGTTCCGGGCGCACAGCGCGCCGACCGGCAGCACGGTCCGGAGCCCCGGACCCCGGAGCGCTCCCTCGCGCGGTGCCGGCCGACCCGCAGGACGGCCGGTCCCGCGTCGAGGGGCGACGGAGCGGCCCTACCGCGTGAGCCGCCGGTCCAGCGAGGTCACCGCGGAGCGGAACGCCCGCCCGAGCCCCGGTCGCGCCGCCCTGAGCGCGAGGCGGAACGGTGCCGTCCCGTCGGCGGCGAACGTCCACCGCACCCGTGTGTCCGTCCCGGCGGGCTCCAGCCGCCACTCCTCCGCCAGGGCGCGTGCGCCGGGCGCGTTGGTCACGTCGACGCGGTAGGCGTACACCTCGGGTTCCTCCGCCGCGAGGATCGTCTCGCGGAAGCGGGTGCCGCCCCTCAGCCGGACCTCGCGCCCCGCGCCGCCGTCGAGGGGCGGGCCGGCGTGACGGCCCCGAACCACTCGCTCCAGCCGGTCACGTCCTCGGCCAGCGCGCGGAAGACCGGCTCCGGCGCGGCGGAGATCTCCCGGGCGAAGACCAGACGGACGGGCGCGGCCCGGACGAAGCCGGGCCCCACGGGACGCAGACGGTGAGCCATGGGCACGACCCCCTTGACGAAAGCCGGAGTTGCGGCGGGCCGAGCAGCGTACACCCCGGAGGGCGGCCCGTCAGACGTCCGCGGACTCCCCGTCGGGCTCCTCGGGCCCGCCCGCCACCACCAGCCGCCGCAGATGCTCCGCGATCTCCGCGCGCGCCCCGTCCGGCAGCCCGGAGTCGGTCACGAGGGTGTCGACCTGATCCAGGGACGCGAACGAACTCAGCCCCACCGTGCCCCACTTGGTGTGGTCGGCGACCACCACCACGCGCCTCGCCGACTGCACCAGCCGGCGGTTGGTCTCGGCCTCCGCGAGGTTCGGCGTCGACAGGCCCGCCTCGACGGATATCCCGTGCACCCCGAGGAACAGCAGATCGAAGTGGAGCGTCGCGATCGCCTGGTCGGCCACCGGCCCCACCAGGGAGTCGGACGGGGTGCGCACCCCGCCGGTCAGCACCACCGTGGCCGCCCCCTGCCGGGGGCCCGAGGTGCGCTGCGCCGCGTGGAAGACGTCGGCCACCCGCACCGAGTTGGTGACCACCGTCAGATCGGGGACGTCGAGCAACTGGTGCGCCAGCGCGAACGTCGTCGTGCCGCCCGAGAGCGCGATCGCCGCGCCCGGGGACACCAGTTCGGCCGCCGCCCGCGCGATGTCCTCCTTGGCGCTCAGCTCCAGGCCCGACTTGGCCTCGAAACCGGGTTCGTGCGTGCTCGCCTCCACCACGGGGACCGCCCCGCCGTGCACCTTCTCCAGCACGCCCTGCCGGGCCAGCGCGTCGAGGTCGCGGCGGACGGTCATGTCCGACACGCCGAGCTTGCGGGTCAGCTCGTTGACCCGGACTCCGCCCCGGCGCCGGACCTCGTCGAGGATCAGGGCGCGCCGCTGCTCCGCGAGGAGGTTCTGATTCTCGCTCACGTACGCTCCGGTCCTTTCGCCTCAAAGCCGTCCGACACGCCGCCCCGCGCACTCGTCGTGACGAGCGCGTCGCCGGTGCGCGGGCGTCCCATCCTCGCATGCCGGGACCCGGGGCGGCGCCTCCGGTGAACCGTCGCGCACATGTCAGTAACGTCGCGTAAGTTGCTTGCCCGTCGCACGGACCGGGGAGATTCCGTGACGAGAGGTGTGAGCCGTCCCGACGGGGGAGATCCTGTGCCCGCACGGACGGAGCCGACGACGTGTCACCGGGGGAAGTGCGCAGCAGTGGAACGTACGAGAGAGCCGAGAGAGCCGAGAGAGCCGAGAGAGCACGGACCGGCCGGGAGCACCGACGGCACCCCCGCACCGCCCGGCCCGTCCGGGGCCGCCCTGGAACTCCTGGTCCACGGGGTGGGCGGCACCACCCCCGAGGAGATGCTCGACGATCCGCGCACGGTCCGGGTCACCGGTGACGACATCGCCGCCGTGTTCCGGCGCGCCGACGACGCCGACGCGGAGCGGCGGCCCGACGACCGCCGCGACGGGCCCGTCCCCGAGGCCTACGTCTGGTGCAACCTCACCTCCGGGAACGGCACCCGTGCCCTGTGGCTGTTGCTGCTGCCCTTCATGGTGGTCAACCTCGCCCACTGGATGCGCCCCTCCAGCCGGGGCCGTACCCGCACGGTCCGGCTGTACGGGCTGCTGGTCCGGCTGGCCGGGCTGAGCCTGACGGTGCTGCTCGTCGCGGCAGCCTGCGAGGTCGCCCTCGACCTGGCCGCCTGGCAGTGCGCGGGCACGCGCGCGTGCGCCGAGCGGCACTCCTGGCTCGGCTTCCTCTCGCCCGAGGTCTCCGACGGCGGCTGGTGGAGCCTTCCGGGCCGCAGGCTCGCCCTCGCCGCCCTGGTGCCCACCGCCCTGACCGGCCTGCTGTGGTACCTGTCCCTGCGCACCTGGAACGCCTACGAGTCCCAGCAGCCGATGACCCACGACCCGGAGCCCGAGGAGGCCGGCGGACGCACCGCGCTGGGCCGGCCGGGCTTCTGGTACGGCCGGCGCCTGGTCGCGCGACTGCGCGCCGCGCACACCGCCGCCGGACTGCTGACGGTCGCCGCCGCGGTCGGCTCCGCCGCCGCCCGGTACGACCGCGGGCCCGGCGGCCCCGCCGTCCCGGGCGTGCTCGGTGTGCTCGGCGTGCTCCTGGGGGTGGCGCTGGCGGCCGGGGCGTGCGCGGTGGTGTGGGTGGTGTGCCGCCGGGGCCGCACCGACCGCCGCCTGGACGACGCGCTCGACGCGGGCCTGGTGCGCGGCCTTCCCCTCGCCGCCCTCGTGCTGCTCGCGCTGACCCTCCTGTACGCCGGGTGGGAGCGCGACGGGTGGGAGTCGGCGGGCCGGCTGCCCGGCGACCCGGCCTTCGGCGCCCTCGTCCTGGTCCAGGGCCTCCTGGTGGTCGTCCTCGCCGGGGTCGCCCACGTCCTGTACCGCTCCGCCCCCGACCGGCGCGCCGCGATGCGGGGCCTGGCCGGACCGGCGGTCGCCATGCTCGCCTGCGCGCTCGGCGGGGTGATGTCCGGCGGCGTGTCCCAGCGGATGTCCGACTGGCTGGACGGCACCGGGACGTCGATCCCCGGGCCGCCGGTGCTGCTGACCTGGCAGGCGTCCGTGATCCCGCCGCTGCTGGCGCTGCTGCTGGTGCTGTGCGGCTGGCTGGCCCGGCGCGCCTGGCGCATCGCGCGGGCCGAGCGCGCCGCCGTGGAACGCGAGTACCCCGGCGAGACGGGGGACACCGGCCGCACCCGCCGTATCGTCACCGCCCGCACCATGGCCGCCCTCACCGACCGCGCGCCGCGCATCGTCGCCGTCGTCTCCGCCACCACCCTGCTGCTGGGCGCCGGCGCCCTCGCCGGCGCCGCGCTCACCGACCGGACGCCCGGCGCGGCGGCCCGGGACTCGTACGCCGTCGTCCACGGCGCCGCCGAGACCGCGCAGGCGCTGGGCTCCTGGCTGATCGGGCTGGGCTTCGTCCTCCTCGTCGCCTGCGGCCGGCGCGCCTACAAGGACGCCTCCGCGCGGCGCACCATCGGCATCCTGTGGGACGTCGGCACCTTCTGGCCGCGCGCCGCCCACCCCTTCGCGCCGCCCTGCTACGCCGAGCGCGCGGTGCCCGACCTGACCTGGCGGATCGCCACCTGGACACGGTCCACCGGCGGACGGCTGGTGATCTCCGGCCACTCCCAGGGCAGCGTCCTCGCCGCCGCGGCGGCCTGGCAGCTCCCCCCGTCCACCCGCAGACGCGTCGCCCTGCTGACCTACGGCTCCCCGCTGGAGCGGCTGTACGGCCGCTGGTTCCCGGCCCACTTCGGTCCGGCCGCGCTCGACTCCCTGCACCGGGAGGTCGACTGCTGGCGCAACCTGTACCGGCCCACCGACCCCATCGGCGGCCCGGTGCGGCTGCCCGGCGACCACGGCCCCGAGGTGGACCGCGCCCCGCTCAGGGACCCCCTCGCCTACGGCCGCACCGCAGCCCATCCGCTGCCCGCGCCGATCCTGGGCCACTCCGACTACCAGGCGGACCCGGCGTTCGCCGAGGAGCGCCGGCGGCTGCTCGCCCGGCTGCGGCCGGACGTACCGGCGCCGCGGCACACGGCGGACCCCGACGGCGGCCCGGCCGGTCCCCCCGTGCCCTCGGCGTAGCGGCGGCGGTGCTCAGGGCAGTGCGGGCAGGTCCTCGGCGTAGAGGAGGGTCAGGTCGTCGGTGGTCGGCTCGTCGAGCTGGGCGACGCGGCTCGCGTGCCGCTCGACCATCGCCTCGAACGTCTGCCGCGCGGTGCGCCCGTTGCCGAACGCGGGCCCCTTGGGGATCTCCGTGAAGTACTTCAGCAGCGCCTCGCCCGCACCCGGTGCCAGTCGGTACTCGTGCTCCTCGGCCTGCTGCTCCACGATCCGCAGCAGTTCCCCGGGGCCGTAGTCGCCGAAGGTGATCGTCCGTGAGAAACGGGACGCCACCCCAGGGTTGACCGAGAGGAACCGCTCCATCTCGGCCGTGTAGCCGGCGACGATCACCACCACCGCGTCCCGGTGGTCCTCCATCAGCTTCACCAGAGTGTCGATGGCCTCCTTGCCGAAGTCACGCCCGGCGTCCTCGGGGGAGAGCGCGTACGCCTCGTCTATGAACAACACACCGCCGCGGGCCTTCTCGAACGCCTCCTGGGTGCGGATCGCCGTGGAGCCGATGTGCTCGCCGACCAGGTCGACCCGGGACACCTCGACCAGATGCCCCTTCTCCAGCACGTCGAGCGAGGCGAGGATCTCGCCGTACAGGCGGGCGACGGTGGTCTTGCCGGTGCCGGGAGAACCCGTGAACACCAGGTGCCGCTTGACCGAGGCCGCCTTCAGCCCCGCCTTCTGCCGGCGCCGGCCCACCTCGATCATGTCGATGAGGGCCCGTACCTCGCGCTTGACGCTCTCCAGGCCCACCAGCGCGTCGAGTTCGCCGAGGACGTCCTTCGAGGCGCGCGCCTCCCGCTCCGGCTCGGGGGCCGGGGCCGGCGGCGCGGACGGTGCGGATGCGGCGGGCTGATCGGGAACCGGGCCCAGCAGGCCCGGGGAGCCGCCCACCGTCTGCACGACCGGCTCCGGTTCCGGAGCCGGGGTCCGCAGGCTCCCGCTCTCGTCGCTCGTGCAGTCCTCGACGACCGGGCCGCCCGCGCCGGGGGCCGCGTCCGCGCCGCTCTCGGCGAACTCGTAACCGCCGCGCGCGCAGCGCTCGGTGCGGCACTTCCTGAGCGTCGTACGGCTGCCGTCGATCACGTGGAAGCCGTAGCCGCCGCTGCCGGTGACCCGGCAGCCGAGGAAGGTGCCGCGGCCACCGGCCGAGACGTAGACACCGGCCTCGGCCGGGGAGTCGATCGTGCAGCGCTCGACGGTCGGGTCGGCGCCCTTGGTGACGATCACGCCGGTCTGCGTGCCGTCCAGGGTGCAGTTGTTGAGCGTGCCGCCGCTGCCGTGGTCCCGGAACCAGGCGCCGGTCGCCGCCTGGTGGATCCGGCAGTCGTCGAGCTGCGCGGTGGCGCCGTCGCTCACCGACACCGCCGTGTTGCGCACCTGCGACAGATCGCTGTCGACCACGTCCGCGCGCGAACCGCGGTCGAGGACGAACAGCGCGTCCGGCACGTCGTGCACCCGGCAGGAGTCCAGTACGGCGGTGGCGCCGTCGCTCACCCACACCGCCGGGTAGTCGCCGGTACTGTCGAAGATCTCGCACTGGTTGGCGTCCACGCGCGTGCCCGGGTCCCACACCGACAGGCCGTTGCGGCCGAACTGCCGCACGCTGGTGCGGGTCAGCGTGAGCACCGACCGGGACCGCAGGTCGACCGCGTTCTCCGGGATGTCGTGGATCCGGCAGTCGGCCAGCGTCAGCACCGCGTCCGTGTCGAGGGTGACGCCGTCGCCGGTGGTGCGGTGCACCTCGCAGTCGGTGAGATGGGCGGTGGCGCGGTTCGTCACCTGGACACCGCTGCCCCGCACCTCGTAGACCTCGCACCCCACCGCCTCCAGCGCCGAGTTCTCCCCGGTCGCGGTGAGTCCCGAGCCCGAGGCGTGGTGCACCCGGCAGCGCTCGAGCCGGGGGTGGCCGCCACCGTGCACGGCCACGCCGGCCTGCCCCGCGGAGACCACCTCGCACTCCTCGAAGACCCCGCCCCCGCCGTCCAGCACGGCGATGCCGACGCCCGCCGGGTTGTCGACCGTGCAGCGGCGCACCGTGGGCCGGGCACCGCCGCGCACCTCGATGCCGGCCGCGGAGCGGGTGACCACGCGGACGTCGCGCAGCTCCGGGGTGCCCTCCTCGAGGAGTATCGCCGGGGCGGCGGCGTCCTGGCCCTCCACGTGCAGGTCCTGCACCACCGCCGAGGCGCGCACGGTCAGCGGGACGCCGTCCGCGGGCGCGATGCGCACCGATCCGGGGGAGCCCTCGGGACCGCGCAGGGTCACCGCCCGCTGTATGACGAGGTTCTCCCGGTAGGTGCCGGGAGTGACGGTGAGGACGTCGCCGTCGGCCGCGGCCTCCAGGGCGGCGGCGAGCGATGCGTACTCACCCGTGCGGCGGCGCCACCTCGATGTGCCGGTGTGCGTCACCTGGACCGTGCCCTGTGCCATGGTGTAGCCGTGCCCCCACCTCGTCGTGCCTGTGGCTCGTTCGCCCGCCGGACGCCGCAGCCGACCCCGCGGCTCGCGCGGTCCGTCGCCGATCGGTTCGGCCGGACCACCGTAGCGTGCGCGCGGGCGCGAGGTTGACCGGAGGCGGAACGCGGTCAGGTGCCGGTGCCCGTCCTGCCCCAGTCCGGACCCGCCTTTTCCCACGCCCGGTCCCAACGGGCGTACCGGCGGCGGACCATCCACCGGACGATCAGCCGTCTGCCGCCCTCGACCAGGGCCGCGGCCGTCAGGGCCGCGCCCAACCCGGCGAGCACGGCGTGCGTCGTCGCCGTCGCGGTGTCCAGCGGGCGGGCCGTGACGCGTCCCTGCCCGTCGGTCCACATCCCGAAGCGGTCGCCCGGCCGCGGGTCCTTCAGGAGCGTCGGCACCGGCCCGCTCCGCCCGGTGCCGTCCGGCGCGGTCCAGCGGGCCAGGACCCGGCTGCGCGGCTCCTGGCCGGAGGCGGTCTCCGGGGCGATCTCCAGCGGGGACGGGGGGAGGGTGCGCACCACCGTGGCCGACACCGGGTGCCGGGTCTGCTGCTGGGCGCGGACGGACCGCTGCAACGCGTTCTGGGTGGTGCCGCCGACGAGGCAGCCGGCCACCGGGGCGGCGACGAGGGCGAGCAGCAGCGCCGCGAGCGCCACCCAGGCCTCGGCCAGGTCGGTCCTGCGGCACAGCGGGTTGTGCCGCCAGCGCCAGAGTCCGCCGATCGCCCGCACCGTCCACCCCCCGGTCACCCGCCCGGTTTCTCACGAACCTCTCATGAGGGGCCAACGCGCGGGCCCGGGTGCCGGTTCCCGTCCGCGCGGACGGCAACGGCTACGCCGGGATCTCCACGGGGTCGCCGACGCGGATCGTGCCGGTGGAGAGGGGCACCAGGTTCTGTCCGAAGAGGAGTTCGCCGTCGGTCTTCCGGTGGGCGGCCAGCGTGTGCAGCGGTTCCCTCCCGCGCCGGGCGGTCTCCTGGTCGGTGGTCGTCACCACGCACCGGCCGCAGGGCTTCGCGACCCGGAAGGCGACCTCGCCGATGGTGACGTGCGTCCAGGTGTCCTCGTCCCAGGGAGAGGTGCCCTCGACGACCACGTTCGGCCGGAAGCGGGCCATCGGCAGCGGACCCTCGGCCGGGTGGTCGCCCTGGGCGATCAGGGAGTTGAGACGGTCGAGCGAAGCGGTCGTGGTGAGCAGCAGCGGATAGCCGTCCGCGAGGGTGACGGTCTCGCCCGGCCGTGCGTACTCCGGGTCGACCGGCCGGCGCGTGGCCGGATCGTCCAGGTGCACGAGGCGCACGTCGGCGCCGAGGTAGGCGCTGCACCAGGCGTGCGCGGCGTCGTCCTCGGCCGGGACCGCCTCGAACCTGTCGCGGAAGAGCACCACCGGGACCGTCCGGCCGGGCCGGGGGACGGGCACCGTCACCGGCTCCGCCCCCGGTGCGGACAGCCGGACGCCGCCGCCGGGCAGGAGCTCGGCGACGGCCCGTGCGAGGCGCGGTCGTTGGCGCTGCGTGACGACCTTTCCCCCGTCGTCGACCAGCATCCAGCGCCGGTCTCCGGCCGGCCCCCAGGGCTCCACGACGACCTCCCGGAGCGGCAGGCTCCGGAAGGCCTTGACCGG
>NZ_MSGP01000276.1 GCF_002078235.1 Streptomyces viridosporus | reverse complement strand
GTGCTCGCGCAGCACCCGCTCGGTCTCCCGCACGATGCCCTCCTCGCGCACCCGCGCCCGGGCGAGCACCTGGGCCGCCTCCTCCTCCGCCTCCTCCTGGCGGCGCCGGGACGACTCCTCCGCCTCGGCGAAGACCTTCTTCGCCTCGGCCAGCACGCCCTCGGCCCGCTCCACCTCCTCCGCGTGCCGGGCCTCCAGGGCGGCCACCCGTTCGGCCTCCTCCCGCTCGACCTCGGCCAACCGCTCCTGCTGCTCCCGGGTCCGCTCGGCCAGCATCCCGGAGGCACGCCCGCGCATCTCCCGCACCGCCTCCAGGGTCTCCGCGCGCCGCTCCTTCACCTCGGCACGGGCCGCGACCCGGATCCCGTCGGCCTCGGCACGGGCCTCGACCAGCCGCTGCCGGGCGGCCTCGTCGGCGTCGGCGCGCACCGTGTCGGCGTACGCCTGCGCGGCCTCCCGCACACCGGTCGCCTCCTCCCGCGCCAGGTCCCCGATCCGCTGCTCCTCCCGGCGGGCCTCCTCCCGCACGGCCGCCGCCTCCGCCTGGACCAGCTCGAACAGCCGCCGCGCGCTCTCTCCGAGCGACTCGTACGTCTGCGGGGCCAGCCCCGCCACCCGCTCCCGCAGCCGCTCCAGCTCCTCCTCCATCTCACGGGCCAGCACGGTGAGCCGCGCCGCCCGCTCCCAGGCGGCGTCGCGATCCGCGCAGAGGGCATCGACGTACGCGATCACCTGCAGGGGACGGTAACCACGCCCCCGCACGACCTCGAAGCCCTGCGACGACACCGATGCGCTGCTCATCCTGGAACCCCTCTTCACCGGACGGACGGACCCGAAGCCCAGCACGACGACCGAGCACGTAATGGGATGATTCGCGCACATCTTGATGGATCGCGCTGAACTGTTCATAACGCGACACTCCGCGAGGAGGGCACGCAAAAGCCGGGCCCGGTCGTCGTACGACCGGGCCCGGCTCCTTTCCACGCCGGGCGTGGAGTCAGCGGCGGCGGCTCACAGCAGGCCGTCCCACATCTGCTCCAGCAGCACCGACCACCAACTCTCCGGCGAACCCAGCGCCGCCGGGTCCAGCGCCGCCAACTGGGCCTGGAAGTCCACGGTCCAGCGGCCCGCCTGCTCCTGGTTCAGCCCGTACCGCAGCCGCCACATCCGGCCCAGCAGCGCCAGACAGCGCGCGAACTCCGGCAGACCGGTGTTCACGAACTGCGGCGGAACGGGCGCCCCGCCCGGCCCCGCCTCCACCGGCACCGCCACGATGTGCGCCGTGCCGTACTGCACGCAGATCGCCTTGCCGAAGTCGCTGCCCATCACCAGGTACGAGCCCGCGTCCGAGGCCGGCTGCACGCCCCGCTCGACCGCCAGCTCCGCCAGCGTCGGCACCGGACGGCCCGGCTGGGCCTGCGCCCAGAAGAACGGACCCATGTCCAGCGGCAGCCCGGCCACCACCAGCGTGTGCGCCACGACCGGCGGCACCCCCTGCCGCGACACCGCCGCCTGCTCGAACCGGAACACCCCCGGCCCGAACGCCCCCGCCAGCTCCTGGGCGACGCCCTCCGGCGGGATCGGCGGCGCCGGCGACACCGGCGGCAACGGCGCGCGCACCGGGGCCGGACGCGCCGGACCGTCCGCCACCTGGTGCAACTCGCCCTGGTGGGCCAGCAGTTGCTGCATGCCCTGCTGCCGGCTCGCCTGGTCCGTGCCGTACGGCGCGATGCTCGTGATCCGCGCCTGCGGCCACTGCTCCCGGATCATCCGCGCGCAGTACGCCCCCGGCAGCTCGCACGACTCCAGCTCGGTGTGCAGCTCCAGCACCTGGTGCTGCGGCACGTTCATGGCCCGCAGCTCGTGGAAGATCTGCCACTCCGGGTGCGGCGTGCCCGGCGCCGAACGCCGGATCAGCTGCTGCTCGGAACCGTCCTGCGCGCGGTAGCGCAGCACGGCCTGGTAACCGGGGCCGACGGTCGGCAGACCGGCCGGCTGCGGCGGGTACCCGTACGCCGGCGGCTGCCCGGGCACGGGCGCACCGGGCGGCATCCCGGGCACACCGGGAGGGGCCGGCGGCGGAGGCGGGCCCGGAACCCCCGGGG
>NZ_MSGP01000275.1 GCF_002078235.1 Streptomyces viridosporus | reverse complement strand
GTGGCCGTGCCGGGCGCGGCCGGCGCTGCCGCGGCGGGCGCCTTGGCGGCGCGTCGTCGGCGGGCCGGTCATGGCGACTGAGGCCCGGACGGGCGGGGTGCGCCGATCGCCCGGCTGCCGTCCGTCCTGGCCGGTGCGGGACTCTCCGCGGTCGTCGTGGCCCTGGCAGGGCTGCCGCCCCCCGGGGTCGGCGGACACGCGGCGGCCTCCGGCCACCACGACGCCGTCGAACGCGGTGACGGCAACGCCCCTCTCGCCGCCTGCAACCCCTACCTGGCCGGCCTCCACGCCCGTGACCGCCGTCCGGCTCCTCCCACCAGCACCGACAACCCGAAAAGGGAAGAATGAAGAAGCTGACCAAGCACCTGATCGTCGCCGCCGTGCTCCTGGCCGGCTTCGCCGCCGCCCTCGGCTCGTACCTGCTGCTCCGGCCCGAGAACGGGAGCGGGAGCGGCGGCCCGGACGTCCAGCCCGCCGCCCAAGCCGTGCCGGTACGGGAATCCAGCCACCGGCTCACCGATCCGGCCGACAGCGAACTGACCCTCGTGGAGTTCCTGGACTTCGAGTGCGAGGCGTGCGGCGCCTACTTCCCGGTCGTCGAGAAACTGCGCGAGGAGTACGGCGACCGGGTGACCTTCGTCGCCCGCTACTTCCCCATGCCCGGCCACCGCAACGGCGAACTCGCCGCCCGCACCGCGGAAGCCGCGGCCCGGCAGGGCAAGTTCGAGGAGATGTACACCAAGCTCTTCACCACGCAGAAGGAGTGGGGCGAGTCGCAGGAGTGGAAGGAGGACGTCTTCCGCGGCTACGCCGAGGGACTCGGCCTGGACATGAAGGAGTTCGACGCGGACCTGGCCGACCCGGAGACCGCCGGACGCGTCCAGGAGGACCAGCGCGACGGACTCGGACTGGGGGTCCAGGGCACGCCCACCTTCTTCCTCGACGGCCGCAGGATCCCCAACCCCGGCTCCTACGAACAGTTCAAGGCACTCATCGATGAGCGACTGTCCGACTGACCCGAAGGAGAGCGCGCCGTTCACGGAGTAGCGGCGGGCACCGGCCCGGCCGGCGCCTACGTGAGTCCCCAGGGTTCCCCGCGCATCCGGGTCACCGCCGGACTGCTCGTCGTCGGGGACGCCCGCATCCCTCTGAAGGCGCTGGGCGAAACGCACGTGCCCGAAGGTGAGGAGGCACGGGCGTGGCGGACGTACAAGGCGGACCCACGGGCTTTCACGGCCATGCGGAGTCACCTCCCCACGGCGATCCGCATCGAGGTCCGTGATCCCGATGACCCGATCCCGTACGTCCACCTGTCCACCCGCGCACCCGAGCGGCTGGCCGAAGCGATCCGCGGTTCTGCCCGACAGGAGCACGGGGAACGGAGGGCGCTCGGCGACCGTGCCGGGTGACCGGATGACGACCCACGGCGGCGGGGCGAGGGCCCGCGGGCGCGTCGCGCGGAGGCTTGCCCGCGGGCCGGGCTGTTCGCACTCGTCGGCAGCCCGCTCGCGGCTCTCGGTCACCGCACGGTTGACGAGGGCCCGGTGCCGTGGCGTCCGATGACCGCCCTCGCCGCCGTCCGGTTCGCCGTCCTGCGGCCCTTCGCCCACCGTCCGATGGTTCTGCCGACGGTCATCGGCCGCACGCTCACGGCGCGGGCGTGCCCCGTCCGCTCACGGGGGCCGGCCCCGGGGGCGCGGTCACTCGGGCCAGGCGGAGTTCTCGATGACGTCGACGAAGTCGATGCGCCGGAAGCCGGGGACGAAGTGCTCCAGCACGTCCGCGTTCACCGTGCCGAAGGTGGTCTCCGGGCGGTGCTTGAACCCGTCGGTGAACGCCTGGAGGATCTGCTTCTTGAAGTCCGGGCGGGGGTGGGCGGCGGTGACCTCGTCGATCCGGTCCCGGGAGATGCGGGCCAGGTTCAGTCCGAGCACGTCCGTTTCGACGCCGGCGGTGGTCGCCGCGATCTCCGGGGCCATCTTGTACGGCACCTCCGGGGTGGTGTGCAGGGCGATGGCCGTCCACACGGTGTCCGCGCCTTCCTCGGAGAGGCCGTGGGTCAGCAGGAACGCCCGCGCCTGGTCGGCGCCGTCGATCTCGAAGCGCTGGTCGTCGCTGCGGTACGGCGGGACCAGGCCGGTGTCGTGGAAGAGCGCCGCGACGTACAGCAGCTCCGGGTCGGGCCGGATGCCCAGGGCCGCGGCCTGGAGGCTGCCGAAGAGGTAGACCCGGCGCGAGTGGTGGAAGATCAGCGGTGGGGTGGTGTCGCGGATGAGTTCGGTGGCCTCCTTTGCGATCCCGCTGTCGGGGATCTCGATGCCGGCGATCTTCTCGGCCATGACTGCCTCCCTGGGACGGTGTGCTGTCGTGTGTGCCTCCACCCTCCGTGGGACGGGGCCCTCGCGTCCGCTCCCCGATGGCCGACAATCCCTCGAAAACGGTCACGGCCCGTGCGGCCGCCTCATCCGGTGGCCTTCCGCGAACGGGAGCGCGGAGCGGTGGTGGTGAACCGGTGCTGGTACCGGATGGGGGACAGCCCCAGGTGACGTGCGAAGGCCCGGCGCAGGCTCTCGTAGCTGGGGAAACCCGACAGCGCGGCGGCCTCCGTGGCATTGTGCCCGGCGTCGAGCAGGGCCTTGGCCATGTCGAAGCGGATCAGCTCCACGTATCTCATGGGGGTGGTGTCCAGCTCGGCCCGGAACATGCGGGTCAGGTGCCGTGGACTGACCCGCACGCGCGCGGCCAGGGCCTCCAGGCCGTGGTCACCGGTCGGATCGCCCTGCACCGCCTCCTGGACCAGGCGCAGCACGGGGGTCCGGGGGGCCGGCCCCTGGAGCGAGGCGGAGAACTGGGACTGACCGCCGGCCCGTTGCATGTACACCACCAGCGAGCGGGCGACCTTCCGGGCCAGGTCCGGCCCGTGGTCCTCCTCCAGCAGGGCGAGGGCGAGGTCGATGCCCGCGGTGACGCCGGCCGAGGTGTAGGTGGTGCCGTCCTTGACGAAGATCGCGTCGGGCTCCACCCGCGTCGACGGGCAGCGGCGGGCCAGCGCGGTGGTGTGCTGCCAGTGCGTCGTCGCGCGCCTGCCCTCGAGCAGTCCCGCGGCCCCCAGGACGAAGGCGCCGGTGCACACCGAGGCGACCCGCCCCGCCCTGTCCGCCAGTGCCTTCGCAGCCGCGCCGAGAGCGGGGTCCACGGGGGAGCCGGGCAGCGCGTCACCCCCCACCACGACCAGCGTGTCGTAGGGCGCGGCGGCGTACGCGTCCACGTCGGCCGGCACGCGCATGCCGATGGACGAACCCACCGATGCCCCGTCCGCCGAGACGATGCTCAGCCGGTACTCCGCGCCGTACCGGTTGGCCTCGCTGAAGACCTCCGCCGGCCCGGACAGATCGAGCATCTTCATGCCGTCGAACACGAGGACGCCCACGCTGTGTGGTCCAGGCGCCATGGCTTCCTCTCCCAGGAGCGGTTCCTGCGGTGACCTTCGCCTCATTGTCCGTCCAGCGCGAGGAACGCGCCCGCGACCCGCAGCGAGGAAGGCGTCCGCCGGGGCGGACGGCCCCTCGCCGAGGCGGCACGGCACCCGGTGAGCCACCGTCCCGGTCCGGCACTAGCGGTCGAGGAATGGACCCAGTACCGAGATGAGCTCGGCGGGCGCGTCCAGCGCTATGAGGTGAGCAGCGGTGGCGAACTCGACCAAGGTGGCACCGGGGATCTCGGAGGCGTACCGGCGGGCGATGTCCTGGAAGTCGGCGACATCGAGCTTGCCGATCCCGACCAGCGTGGGGACGGAGATGACGGCGATGTCGCCGGTTGCGGCATCCTGGGAGTGCTTTTCGTTGATCTCTTGGTTCACCAGCGACGTTCGTAGCGGGCCGCGGAGTCGGTCGGCCAGTCCAGCGGCGACGTCCTCCCACCTTCGAGCCGGCCCGCGCAGCCACATGTCCAGGTTGACACGGACGGCGGCGTCCACATCGCCCGAGGCCAGGGCCGCCGTTTCCGCCTCGTCGTACGCGACCGTTTCCGCGGACCAGTGGTATCCCGGCCACGGCGGGGCGAGCAGCGCCAGGGAGTGCACCCGGTCCGGGTGGGCGAGAGCGAAGTCCACGGCCACGCGGCCGCCCCAGGACGCGCCGACGAGCCGGACGCGTTCGTGGCCGAGGTGGTCCAGGAGACGGCGCAGATCGTCGGTCTCGCGGAACGGGCCGGTCGGCGGTGCGGACGCACCGAAGCCGCGCAGGTCGTACCGGATGACGGTGTGCCGTTCTGCCAGGTCGGGCACGATCGCGTCCCACATGCGGTGGTCGGCGACGCCGGCGTGCACGAGTACGACGGGCGGTCCGTCGCCGGCGACGACGTAGGAAAGGTTTCCGAGGTCATCGGCGAGTGTGAGCATCCGCAGATGCTTGCAGGACGACAGTGCACGTGCCACCCAATAAGGGGAAGGCTTCTCCTCGCTCTCGCTGCCACTGCCATCCGGCTCCGCTCATGAGCGGAGCGACTACTCCTGACCCCGGTGAACCTTCTCGGTCACCGCACCGGCAGGTGACGCTTTCGGCCCCGCTGCTCCCCTTCAAGGAGCACCGGGGCCGAAAGCTGTGCGGGGACGCGGCCGTCAGTCGTCGTACGACAGGCCGTGCCCGGAGCGGAAGAGGACCTTGGTCGGGTCGTCGGCCCGTTGGATGGGCACGGGCAGCTTGCCGCGCGGCTCGACCCGGCCGGCGATCACCCGGGCGGCGGCGCGCAGTTCGACCTCGGTCCAGCAGTAGGAGGCCAGCGAGGCCGGGACGTCGCCGAGGTGGGCGATGTCGTAGGGGTTGCGCACCGCGAGGTGGACGACGGGGACGCCCGTCGCGAGCAGCCGGGACACCAGGGTGCGCTGGGCGCTGGTGGCGCCGACGTTGTCGGTGGTGACCACCACCGCGTCCCGTCCCCGTGCGGCGGCCACGGCCTCGTCGATCTTCGCCGTGTCGGGCGTCCGGCCGGTGGCGAGGTGGGTGGTGCTGTAGCCCAGTTCGTCGAACGCCTTGGCCAGCTCGGGCACCGTGGTGCGGGTGTCGTCGGTCGGGAAGGCCGGGCTGGCGCCGACCACGAGCAGCTTCTTCTGCCCGCGGCGCAGCGGGAGCGTCTCGTGCTGGTTGACGAGCAGGGTGGTGGTGCGCTCGGCGATCCGGGCGGCGGCGAGTTGGTGCTTGCGGGCGCCGACGACCCGGTCGACCTCCTTCGGGGAGACGTAGGGGCTGCCGCTGAGCAGGCCGACCTTGTCCTTGAGGCGCAGGATGCGCAGGACCGACTCGTCGAGCCGCTTCTCGGTGATCTCTCCGCTGCGGACGGCGGCCAGGACGCCGTTGTAGGCGACGCGGATGTCCGGCGGGAACAGCAGCTGGTCGGCGCCGGCCTTGAGGGCGAGGACGGGCACGCGGTCGTCGCCGTACTTGGTGCGCACGCCGGCCATGTTGAGGGCGTCGGTGACGATCACGCCGTCGAAGCCGAGTTCGTCGCGCAGCACGCCCTGGAGGATCGCGGGCGACAGGGTGGCCGGTTCGTTGCTGGGGTCGAGCGCGGGGACCTGGAGGTGCGCGGTCATGATCGAGTCGACGCCGGCGGCGATCGCGGCCTTGAAGGGCGGGGCGTCGATGCGGTCCCACTCCTCGCGGGTGTGGGTGATCACGGGCAGTCCGGTGTGGCTGTCCTCCCCGGTGTCCCCGTGGCCCGGGAAGTGCTTGGCGCAGGCCACGACGCCGGCCTGCTGATAACCCGTCACCTGGGCCGCCACCATGCGACCGACCTCGCGGGCGTCGGCGCCGAAGGAGCGGACGTTGATGATGGGGTTGGCCGGATTGACGTTGACGTCGGCGACCGGGGCGAAGTTCTGATGGATGCCCAGGGCGGCGAGTTCGGTGCCCGATATCCGTCCGGCGGTGCGCGCGTCGGAGAGCGAGCGGCCCGCGCCGAGCGCCATCGCGCCCGGCAGCTGGGTGGCGCCGCTGCCGATGCGGACGTTGGCCCCGTGCTCCTGGTCGATGGAGATCAGGGACGGGATGGGGGTGGGCAGGGCGAGCGAGGCCCGCTGCACGCCGTTCGTCAGGTCCGCGACCTGGCGGGGGTCTCGGATGTTGTTCGCCCAGCCGGAGAAGTAGATGACACCGCCGATGTGGTACTTGGCGATGAGCTCGGCCACGGTGCGGACGCCGAGCTCCTTGAGGTTGCGCTCCTGGTCGAACTGGCTGGGAGAAGTCGCCGACGTACCGTAGAAGTACGGCACGAACAGCTGGCCGATCTTCGCCTCGATGCTCATCCTGGAGATGATCTTCTTGAGGCGGTCGTCGCGCTTGTGCGCGACCGCGGGGGTGGCCGTCACCCCCACGACGCCCGTCGCGCTTGCGGCGACCACGGTCGCGGAGGCGAGAACGGTTCGTCTGGACAGACTCCGGTCCTGCATGCGGACATGCTCCTTCCAGCCTTGCCCACCAAGGGAATCGAAGGAAACGGGAAGTACTCCGAACAGCGGGAAACCTAGCCCGCGGTTCATGGGCGGGGCAAGAGGTCTAGACAAAAAAGGTCTAGACAAATCGAGGGCTCTCCTGCCGTCTGCGTGGGCGCCCTGAGCTGGGCTGATACGTCACCATGAGCTGTCCGACGCCGAGTGGGCCTTCGTGGAGCCGTTGCCGCCGCGGTCCGGGCGGGGCCGCGGACGGCTCCGACGCGGCAGCCACGGCGGACGTCCGCCGGCCTCCGACCAGCAGGTCGGCAAGCGGCGCCACGTCGTCGAACGCTGCTTCGACCGCCTCGAGCAGTGGCGCGGCACCGCCACCCGCCACGACCGGACCGCCGAGTCCTGCCGAGCAGCCGTCACGCCCGCATCGCTCCTGACGCGGGCGTGACATTTCGACGACAACTCCTAGCCGGTCCCGCGGTCCAGGACGCGGCGGGCCGCCTCGGCCTCCGCCGCCGGTGGGGACAACTCGTCGAGGGTGTCGAGTTCGGTGTCGGCTTCCAGCTCCCGCTCCCAGGCCGCCGCCAGTTCTTCCTGCTCCTCACGGGGTTTGGCGCTGACGGCCTCCCGGTGCTCCGGGTCCAAAGCCGCCAGGAATCGTCCGACCGCGTCCGTGGGCATGCCGTTGCTCCTTGTCGTCCCGAAAGGGCCCCTTCCGGCCCAGCATGACCAGCCGGGCCCGAGCCGGCCGCCCGACACGTCCTGCGGCCACCCTGATGGCCCCACCGCCCGGTCCCACACCACGGTCCGCAAGGTCACCGGCCGACCGGCGAACCCGTCGCGCCCGCAGAAGCGGATCGCGTCCGCGTCGCCGGAGTACGCGGTCACCTCGGCCGTCCGGGCCCGGCGGACGACGATCCCTTGTCGCCGCTCCCTCAGGGGTGTCGGTCCCCCATGCCGGGCGACGCCGGCCCACCCCACCGACGACCAGGGGACCTCCGGCGACGGCGGAGCACCGGGTCCCGCACGGCCGGGGGGCGGGACCACGGGGGTCAGAGGCCGGTGACCTTGGTGCTCGCCGTCACCTCGTAGACGAGGGTGACGGTGCGCCGGCCGCCGGGGGCCAGGGGGACGTTCCAGCGGACGATGCCGTCCGCGTCGACCGCGTCGGGCACGGGGGAGCAGGCGTCCTCGCGCAGGCGTACCTCCACCGCCGAGACCTCGGAGACCGGGATGCGCTCCCGGAGCACGACCACCCTGTCGTCGTGCTCGGCGGGGGCGGAGAACCTGGAGAGGT
The DNA here is from genome assembly GCF_002078235.1 of Streptomyces viridosporus. Taxonomy (GTDB): domain Bacteria; phylum Actinomycetota; class Actinomycetes; order Streptomycetales; family Streptomycetaceae; genus Streptomyces; species Streptomyces viridosporus. The sequence continues at coordinate 2,171 of NZ_MSGP01000275.1, read as the reverse complement.
GCAGCCGGACGGTTCGGGTGAGGACCGTCCGTTGGGTGATTCCGGCGGTGTCCCGGGTCTCCTCGGCGTGCCGCAGGACCCGGTGGTCGTCGCGGCTGCCGAAGGCGAGGTCGGCGGGGGCGCCGGGGGCGGTGAAGCCCAGCGTGCCGCGGCCGCTGAATCCGCTGCCCCGGATGAGGTCGACGGGCCCGGCGAGCAGCGCGTGGCCCGACAGGTTGTCGAACCGCACCACTTGGTGGACCAGGGGCGACAGCTCGGGAGAGCAGGCGTACTCACTGCCCGCAGGGGCGGTGAAGGAGGAGATCGGCACGCGGTGGGCGCGGCCGTCCGCGGGCACGGAGACCGCGGCGGGGGAGCGCAGCACGCGCACCTCACCGCCGTCGTCCACGCCCGGCAGGCCGGGTACGGGGGCGGGGCCGAGGTCGGTGATCTCCTCCTCGCGCAGCTCGACGTGGACGGTACGGCGCTCCGCGGGGGAGCGGTCCTCGAGCGTCAGCCGGTCCTCGCCGAGCCGGGGCGGCTCGGCGGCCCGTGCGGAGCGGGCCGTCGACAGGGTCAGCCGTACGTCCGACCAGTCCTCCCCGGTGCGTTGCCAGACCACGGCGTCGGTGTCCAGCCTGAGGGAGTCCCCGTCCAGCACGGCCCGGTAGGCGGGCCGCCACAGGGCGCACGGGGTGAGGTGGCTCAGCCGCAGCGCGGCCGGTCCGGCGGCCTCGGACCGGACGGTCAGCTCGACGTGCCCGACCAGCTCGGCGGGCTCCGTCTCGGAGAGGTCCAGGGCCCGCTGGGCCTCGGAGAGCTCGGCGGCGAGGGCGGTCAGCCGGGCCTCCACGGTGCGCAACCGCTCCCCGTGGGAGTCGCGTTCGGCGTCCACCCGGTCCAGTTCGCGGGTCCAGCGGGCCCGTTCGGTCTCTCCGGAGCCGGCGCCCTCGCCGATCTCCCGCAGCAGATCGGCGGCGAGCCGACCGAGCGCGTCGAGGCGGGCCCGCAACCGGTCGCGCTGCTGTCCCAGGGCGAGCCGCTCCTCCTCGAGGGCGGTCACGCGGTGGCGCAGGGCGGAGTCGTCGTCGGTGGGCCGCGGCCCCCGCGGCGTCCAGCCGCGGACGATCCGCACGTCGAGCACGGTCGCCGGGTGGTCGGCGGTCAGCTCGGCGTGGAGGGTGCGGTCGGCGGCCAGCGCGCTGACCGGCCCGAGACGCAGCCGCTGGGTGCCGGACCGCAGGTCGAGCACGGTGGTGCGCTCGACGTGGGCGCGGTCCTCCAGACAGGTGATGGCGGTGACGGGGAGGGGAATCGGCTCCGGTGTCGTGGACATGGGGTGTGTCAGCTCCTGCGGTTGCCGCCGGTCAGGGCCTTGCCGGCCGGGATGCGGACGGCGTAGCCGCCGTCGAGGGCGGCGGTGCCGCCGGCGGGAAGCTCGATCCGCCACAGACGGGTGCCCGGCACGTGGTGCTCCGCCTCCGTGCCGACCTCGGGCGCCACCCAGTCGGCCCGCTCCTCGATCCGGACGTCCGCCTCGGAGGTGACCGGCACCCGTTCGCGCACCTCGACGGTGACGGGTACCGCGAGCCGGTTGGCCAGCTCCACGTGGACGCGGTGGTCGAGCACGGTGATGTTGTTGCGCAGTCCCGCGGTCGACTCGTGCAGGTCGGTGCGGCGGGAGACCCCGATGGCCTCGGCCGGCCCGAGCCCCACCCGGCACGCACCGCCGGGGGCGAGCGTGGGCAACGAGGCGGTCACCAGGAAGTCCTCGTCCACGGTGACCTCCACCGGACCGGCCAGCAGAGCCTGGTCGGTGGCGTTGGAGAGCACCAGCGTCGTGTACACGACCTGCTCCACGGACGGCACGCAGACGTACTCGGTGCGCAGACCGACCGGGATCTCACCGACGGTGACGGTGTGCCAGGTACCGTCCGAGGGCACGTCGGCGGGCGCGGCGGCGTCGAACCGGTGGTCGAAGGAACCCGCCGACTCGCGGGGCCGCACGGTGCGCCCCGGCAGGGGCAGCGCGGCCACCTTCTCGGCCCGGCGGCGGTACTCGGCCGTCACCGGGTCGGAGTCGGGGCCCGGGAACAGCCGGCCCCGCCGGCCGTCCTGCTCGTCGGGGCCGCACAGGACCAGGGCGGTGTAGTCGAGCTCGGCGCCCTCCGGCCGCGGCGGCCCGGCGGCGG
>NZ_MSGP01000274.1 GCF_002078235.1 Streptomyces viridosporus | reverse complement strand
ATCTCGGCCGGCCGCGGCCGGGGCTCCAGGGCCGGGCGGCCGTCCGCGGACCGCTGGAGGAGGGCGGCGAGCCCGGCCGGGGTGGCCGACTCGAAGAGGCTGCGCAGTGGCAGTTCGACGTCGAACGCGGACCGCACGCGGCTGACCAGGCGGGTGGCCTGGAGGGAGTGGCCGCCGAGTTCGAAGAAGCTGTCGTCCACCCCGACGGCCGGGAGGCCGAGGATCTCGGCGAACAGACCGCAGAGGATCTCCTCCTGCGGGGTGCGCGGGGCGCGGCCGGTGCCGCCGACCGCCTCCTCGGGCGCGGGCAGGGCCTTGCGGTCGAGCTTGCCGTTGGCGGTGAGCGGGAGTTCGCCGAGCACGACGAACGACGACGGCACCATGTACTCGGGGAGCGTGGCGGACAGTCGGTCGCGCAGCGCTCGGGGATCGACCGGCGGGCCCTGGACGTCGCGGGGGACGGTGTAGGCGACGAGCCGCTTGTCGCCGGGCCGGTCCTCGCGGACCAGCACGACCGCCTGGGCGACGTCCGGGTGGGACACCAGCACCGACTCGATCTCGCCGAGCTCGATCCGGAAGCCGCGCAGCTTGACCTGGTGGTCGGCGCGGCCCAGGTACTCCAGGGCTCCGTCGGAGCCCCAGCGGACCAGGTCGCCGGTGCGGTACATGCGGCCGCCCGCGTCCCCGTAGGGGCAGGCGGTGAACCGCTCCGCGGTCAGCGCCGGGCGGTTCAGGTAGCCGCGGGCCAGTTGCTCGCCGGCGAGGTAGAGCTCTCCCACCACGCCCGGGGCGACCGGGCGCAGCGCCGCGTCCAGCACGAGGACGCTGGTCCCGTCGACGGCCCGGCCGATGGCCGGGACACCCGTACCCGCGATCAGCGGTTCGCTGATCGTCGCCGCCACGGTGGATTCGGTGGGGCCGTAGGCGTTGATCATGCGGCGGCCGGGTGCCCAGCGGTCCACCAGGGCGGCGTCGGTGGCGTCGCCGCCCACGATCAGGGTGGTGAAGTCCGGCAGGTCCGTGGCCGGGACGGTGGCCAGCGCGGCCGGCGGGATCAGCGCGTGGGTGATCCTCCGGTCGGCGAGGACCCGGCCCAGGGCCTCGTCGGCCAGCGGGCCGGGCGGGGGGACCACCAGGGCCGCGCCCCGGGGCAGGCTCATGCACAGTTCGAGGACCGAGGCGTCGAAGCTGGGGGAGGAGAACTGCAGCACCCGGCTGTGCGGGCCGACCGCGCAGCGTTCGGCCAGGACGGTGGCGAAGGCGGCCAGGCCCTGGTGGGAGACCACCACGCCCTTGGGGCGGCCCGTCGAGCCGGAGGTGTAGATGACGTAGGCGGGGTGGGCCACGGTCAGTTCCGCCGGCCGGTCGGTGTCCGTCGGGTCGGTCGCCGGTGCGGCGGCCAGGTCGAGGCGGTCCAGGAGCAGGCGGCCGGCGGTTGCGGACTCGGGCAGGCGGTCCGCGTCGTGGCCGGTGGTGATGACCAGGACGGGGTCGGCGTCGTGGAGCATGTAGGCGATGCGGTCGGCGGGGTAGTCGGGGTCGACCGGCAGGTAGGCGGCGCCGGCCTTCATCACCGCCAGGCGGGCCACGACGATGTCCACCGAGCGGGGCAGCAGCAGGGCGACGATCCGCTCCGGGCCCACGCCCCGGTCGATGAGGTGGTGGGCGAGCCGGTTGGCCCGCTCGTTGAGCTGCGCGTACGACAGCGAGGTGTCGTCGGACACGACCGCCGGGGCGTCCGGGGTCCGGGCCACCTGCGCCTGGAACAACGCCGGGAACGTCGCGGCGGGCACCGAGGGCCGGGCACCCCGCCACGCCTGCAGCAGCTGCTCCCGCTCCGCGCCGGTGAGCACGTCGAGGCGGCCCAGGAGCTGCTCGGGGGCATCGGTGAAGCTCTCCAGGATGTGCTGGAGCCGCCGGCCGATGAGCTCCGCCTGCCGGGCGGTGAACAGATCCGGGCGGTAGCCCATGCGCAGCCGCATCCGCTCGCCGGGGAGGATCGCCAGGCTGAACGGGTAGTGGTTGTCGTCGGTGGTGTGCACGCCGGTGACGCGCAGACCGTCGACGGGCTCCGAGAAGCCGTCGGTGTCGATCGGGTAGCTCTCGAACGCCGTGATGGTGTCGAAGAGTTCGCCGCCACCGAGGAGGGACTGGATGTCGGAGAGGCCGTAGTGCTGGTGGTCCATCAGCTCCGACTGCTCGTCCTGCAGACGGCGCAGCAGGTCGGCGACGGGCTGCCCGGCGTCCAGGCGGACGCGGACCGGCAGGGTGTTGATGAAGAGGCCGACCATGTTCTCCATGCCGGCCATCTCCGGCGGCCGGCCGGAGACGGTGCTGCCGAAGACGACGTCGTCCCGGCCGGTGAGACGGCCCAGCAGGACGCCCCAGGCGGTCTGCACCACGGTGTTGACCGTGAGGTCGTGACGGCGGGCCAGGGCCGCGACGGCCGCGGTCAGCTCCTCGGAGAGCTCGTGGTGGTGGTAGTGCGGGGGCTCGGCGGCGGCGGCCGGGGCGGCCGGGGCCAGCAGGGTGGGCTCCTCGACCCCGGCGAGGGCCCGGCCCCACGCCTTCGCCGCCGCGTCGCGGTCCTGGGCGGCGGCCCAGGCGAGGTAGTCGCGGTACGGCGTGACCCGCGGCAGCCCGGTGGCGTCACCGCCCTGCGCGTACAGGACGAACAGCTCCTGCAGCATGATCGCCATCGACCAGCCGTCGAGCAGGATGTGGTGGTTCGCCAGCACGAAACGGAACCGCCGGCCCGAGAGCCGTATGAGGGTGAAGCGCACCAGCGGCGGCGCGGTCAGGTCGAAGTGCTGGGCGCGGTCGGCGGCCATGAGCGCCTCGAGGCGCCCCGGCTCGTCCTCGGCCGCCACGTCCGTCAGATCGACCTCCTGCCAGGGGAGTTCGACCTCGCGGGGGATGATCTGCACGGGCTTGTCGAAACCCTCGTGCACGAAACCGGCGCGCAGGTTCGCGTGCCGCCGCAGCAGGGCGGCGGCAGCCGTCTTCAGGGCCGCCACGTCCAGGGCGCCTTCGAAGTCGAAGGCGATCTGACCGCCGTACACGTCGAGCTCCTGCTCGTCGAGCAGGGCGTGGTACAGCATGCCCTCCTGCATCGGTGACAGGGGGAGGACGTCCTCAAGTCCCGCACCATTCATGACGACTTCCTCCACGTGCTTTCCAGAAGATCGAGTTGTGCCTGCGACAGGTTCACCAGCGGCATGTCCGACGGCGAGTGGCCGCCCGCCTCCGGTGCGGCGGCGTACCGGGTCAGCGCCTCCAGGGCGTCGAACCAGTCGTCCGCCAGGTCCTGCATGTCCTGCTCGGGGAACAGCCCGTCGGGCCAGGTCCAGGTGACGTTCAGTTCGGGACCTCCGGGAAGGTCCCTGACGAGGGCGTTGATCTCGATGGCGTGTGCCAGTCGGGTGTCCGGGTCGCCAGCGGCGGCTCCGGTCAGGGCGGCCGACTCCGGCGCCACGGCCCAGTCCTGCTCCTCGGCGCCCGGAGCACCGAGGCGCCCGAGGTAGTTGAAACCGATCTGGGGGTCCGGGTACTCGGCCAGCAGGGGAGCCGTGGCCGGGTTGAGGTGGCGCAGCATGCCGTACCCGATGCCGTGGTCCGGCACGGCCCGCAGTTGCTCCTTGACCCGTTTCACGGCGCGTCCCAACGCCGCGCCGCCGGCCCTCACCTCGTCCCGGTCGAGCTGTCCGGGGTCGAGCCGCACCGGGTACACGGTCGTGAACCAGCCGACCGTACGGGACAGGTCGGCGCCCCCGACCACGTCCTCACGGCCGTGGCCCTCCAGGTCGACGAGGACGGCTCCGTCCTCGCCGAGGCCCCGACGGCGGCGCCACTGCGCCACGGCCAGAGCGAGCCCGGTGAGCAGTACGTCGTTGACCCCGCCGTGGAACGCGGCCGGGACGTCGGTGAGCAGCGGTTCGGTGCGATCGGCCGGCAGGCTCAGGGTGAGCGAGCGCGCTCCGGCCGCGGTGTCGGACGGCGCGAGCGGGCGTGCGCCGAGAGGCGCCTCCTCCTCGGACAGCATCTCCAGCCACAGCTCCACCTCGTCCTCCCGCTCGGCGGCGGCCTCGGTCAGGCGCTGCGCCCAGCGGCGGAAGGAGGTTCCGTTCGGTGCCGGGCGCGGCTGTCCGCCGTCGGCGGCGGCCTGCCAGGCGGCGGCGAGGTCCGGGAGCAGGATGCGCCAGGACACGCCGTCGACGACCAGGTGGTGGGCGGTGACCAGCAGCCTGCCGGGGGCCGACGGCCCGGCGTCGAACCAGACCACCCGGAGCATCCGCCCGGCGGCCGGGTCGAGTGCGCGCCAGGCGGCCTCCGCCTCGGCGGCGATCAGCGCCTCCAGGTCCGCGCCGGTGAAGCCGCCCGTGGGAACACGGACGACGACCTCGGCGGCCGGGACGCCGCCGCGGGCGGGTATCTCCAGCGACCAGGGCGTGTCGTCCGCGCCGCGGGTCACGGTCATGCGCAGCGCGTCGTGGTGGTCCAGCAGGGCCTGGACGGCCGTGGTCAGGTGCTCCAGGCCCAGTCCGGCCGGCACCCGCACCAGCATCGACTGGACGAAGCCGTCGGTGGCCCCGCCGTGCTCCTGGAGCCAGCGGATGACGGGGGTGGCCGGCAGGGCGCCGATCCCGGCGTCCGGGTCCTCCACGGGGGTGTCCTGAGCCCGGCGGACCACGGGCGCCAGGGCGGCGACGGTCCGGTGCGTGAAGACGTCCTTCGGGGAGAACACCAGGCCGGCGGCGCGGGCGCGGGCGACGAGCTGGATGGAGACGATGGAGTCCCCGCCGAGGTCGAAGAAGCTGCTGTCGACACCGACCTCGGGCAGTCCGAGCACGTCCGCGAAGAGCGCGCACAGCGCCTGCTCGACCGGGTCGCCCGCCGCACGGCCGCCCGTCGCCCGTGCCGAGAAGTCCGGTGCGGGCAGCGCCGCGCGGTCGAGCTTGCCGTTGGCCGTCAGCGGCAGCGCGTCCAGCAGGACGACGGCCGCGGGGACCATGTACTCGGGCAGGGTCCGCCCCACCCGTTCCCTCAGCGCCGCGGGCTCCGGGGCGGCGCCGGCGGCCGGGACCGCGTAACCGACCAGCCGGCGGACGCCGGGGGTGTCCTCGCGGACCACGACGGCGGCCGCGGCCACGTCGGGACCGGCGGCCAGCGCCGACTCGATCTCGCCGAGCTCGATGCGGAAACCGCGGACCTTGACCTGATCGTCCGTCCGGCCCCGGTACTCCAGCAGCCCGTCCGCCGTGGCCCGCACCAGGTCGCCGGTGCGGTACAGGCGGGAGCCGGGCTCCCCGAAGGGGTTGGCCACGAAGCTGCCGGCCGTCAGGTCGGGGCGGCCCAGGTACCCGCGGGCCACCTGGTCGCCCGCGAGGTACAGCTCACCGGTCACGCCCGGCGGGACGGGCCGCAGGTGTCCGTCGAGGACGTGGACCCGGGTGTTGCGCACCGGCCGGCCCACCAGGGGCTTCTCGCTGTCCGCCAGGGGCAGGAACACGGTGTCGATGGTGGCCTCGGTCGGGCCGTAGAAGTTGTACGCGGTGGTGTGCGGGGCGGCGCGCAGCCGGGACCACAGGTCGGGGCCGAGGGCTTCGCCGCCGAGCATCAGCACCGCGGGGTGGTGCCGGCCGTCGGCCAGCAGTCCCGCCTCCACCAGTTGCCCGGCGAACGCCGGGGTGAGGTCGAGGAAGTCGACGCGTTCCCGGTCGACGTAGCCGGCCAGGGCCTCCGGATCGCGACGGGTGTCGTCGTCGATCAGGTGGAGTTCGTGGCCGTCGAGCATCCACAGCACGCCGTCCCAGGCGGTGTCGAAGGAGAACACGGCCGTCAGGGCCACCCGGAAGCGGCCGTCGGGGTCGTCGGCCCGTGCGTGCCGGTCGAAGAGCGTCTCCTTGTGGCCGTGGAACAGGTTGACCAGGTTGTGGTGCTGCACGACCACGCCCTTGGGGCGGCCGGTCGAGCCCGAGGTGTAGATCACGTACGCCGGGGCCGCGGGGGTCAGCGGCGCGGTGCGGTCGGTGTCCACCACGTCCGCCGGATCGGCGGCGGCCAGCTCCCGGCCGGTCTCCTCCGCGTCCAGCACCAGGCGTCCGATGCCCGCGCCGAGACCCTCGGCCGTCCAGTGGGCGTCCCCCTCGCGGTCGGTCAGCACCACCGTCGGCGCGGCGTCCCGCAGCAGGTAGGCGATGCGGTCCGCCGGGAACTCGGGGTCCACCGTCAGGAAGGCGGCACCGGCCTTCAGCACCGCGAACATCGCGACCAGCGCCTGGGGGCCGCGCGGCAGCGCGAGCGCGACGATCCGCTCCGGTCCGGCGCCGCGTCCGATGAGCAGCCGGGCCAGCCGGTTGGCCCGCTCGTTGAGTTCCGAGCAGGTCAGCGTGGTGCCGCGGAAGACGACGGCGGTCGCGTCGGGCGTGCGGGCGGCCAGGTCCTCGAGCAGGGCCTGGACGGGGTGCCTGGGCACCGGGTGCAGCAGCGCGTTCCCACCGGTGAGCGCAGCCTCCCGCTCCTTCGCGGTCAGCACGTCCAGCCGGCCGACCGGACGGTCCGGGTCCGCGGCCACCGCTTCGAACAGCCCGGTCAGCCGGGCGGCCAGAGCCTCCGCCCGGTCCTGCGGGAAGCGGCCCGGAGCGTACTCCAGCCGCAGCCGGAGCCGGTCCCCGGGCAGCGCCGCGAGGGTGACGGGGTAGTGCGTGGCGTCCGCGCCGTCGACGTCGGACACCCGCAGCCCGGTGCCGGGGAGTTCGAGCACCGCGGCGTCCATCGGGTAGCTCTCGAACACGGTGAGGGTGTCGAAGAGGTCGCCGATGCCGACGAGACCCTGGATCTCGGAGAGCTGCACGTGCTGGTGGGGCATCAGTGCGCTCTGCGCGGCCTGCACCCGGGTCAGCAGGGCGGTGACGGTCTCCGCCGGGTCGACGGTGATCCGCACCGGCACGGTGTTGATGAACAGGCCCACCATCGACTCGATGCCCGGCACCTCCGGCGGCCGGCCGGAGACGGTGGCACCGAACACCACGTCGTCCCGGCCGGTGAGACGGCCCAGCAGCACCGCCCACAGGCCCTGCACCACGGTGTTGAGCGTCAGTCCGGACCGGCGGGCCCACTCCTGGAGCGACGCGGTCAGCTCCGCCGGCAGCTCGAAGGGAAGCTGCCGCGGCACCTCGGCCCCGTGGTCCGCGCCCCGGGCCCCGGAGTCGTCCGGGACCAGCAGCGTCGGCTCCTGCACTCCGTGCAGCGCGCTCCGCCAGGCGTCCAGGGCCACGGCGCGGTCCTGCTCGCCGACCCAGGCCAGGTAGTCGCGGTACGGGGTGACGCGCGGCAGGTCGCGGTCGGCGCCGACGTTCCGGGCGTAGAGGGCGAACAGTTCGCCGAACACGATCGGCATGGACCACCCGTCGAGCAGGACGTGGTGGTTGGCGAACACCAGCCGGTGGCGTTCGCCGGCCAGCTTCACGAGGGTGAAGCGCAGCAGGGGCGCGACGGACAGGTCGTAGCGGGCGGCGCGGTCCTCGGCGAGGATCCGCTCCACCCCGGCCCGCTGCGCGGCCTCGTCGAGACCGCTGAGGTCGACCTCCCGCCAGGGCAGGTCCACGGTCGCGGGGATCACCTGGACCGGGCGGTCCGCGACGTCCAGGCGGAACGCGGCCCGCAGGTTGTCGTGGCGCGCCAGCAGCGACTCGGCGGCGGCCCGCAGGGCGCCGGCGTCCAGCGGTCCGTCCAGGCCGAAGGAGAACTGGACGCTGTAGACGTCCGGTCCGCCCTCGTCGAACATCGCGTGGAAGAGCAGCCCCTCCTGGAGCGGCGCGACCGGCAGGATGTCGGACGGCGCGGGGTGCGTCTCCTCGATCCGGTCGATCTGCTCCTGGCTGAGCCGCACCAGCGGCAGGTCGGCCGGGGTGAAACCGCCCGCCCCCGGCAGGGCGGCGTGCGCGGCGATGTCCCGCAGCGCGTCGAACCACGCGGCCGAGAGCGCCCTGACGGCCGCCTCGTCCAGCAGGCCCTCGGCCCACACCCAGGTGACGGTGAGCACGGGGCCCTCGTCCTGCCCGTCCCGGACGACGGCGCTGATCTCCAGCGGGTGCGGCACGGCCATCGCCGCGTCGGCGACGCCGGCGCCCAGCAACAGGTCCGACTCGGCGGCCGGGGCCCAGTCGGCCGGGCCCGCGCCGCCGTCCATGCGGCCCAGGTAGTTGAAACCGATCTGCGGAACGGGCAGCGCGGCGAGCAGGGGCCGCGCCCCGGGGTCGAGGTGGCGCAGCAGGCCGTAGCCGATGCCGTTGTCGGGCACCGCCCGCAACTGTTCCTTGACCCGCTTCACCGCGGCGTCCACCCCGTCCGTACCCGCGTCCAGACGCACCGGGAACAGGCTGGTGAACCAGCCCACCGTCCGGGACACGTCGACGCCGGCCAGTACGTCCTCCCGGCCGTGTCCCTCCAGGTCCAGCAGCACGTCGTCACCGTCGAGGCCACGGGCCCGGCGCCACTTCGGCACCGCCAGGGCCAGGCCCGCCAGCAGCACCTCGTTCGCCCGGGCGTGGAACACCCGGGTCACCTCGCTCAGCAGCGCCGAGGTCACGGGGGCCGGCAGCGACACCGACAGCGACCGGGTGGTCCCCATGGTGTCGCGGGCCGGGTCGACGGGGCGGTCGCCCAGCAACGGGTCGGGCCCGGCCAGGGTCCGCTCCCAGAACGGCAGTTCACCGGCGCGGTCGGCCGTGTGAGCGGTGAGCTCCCGGGCCCAGGTGCGCAGCGAGGTCGGCACCGGATCGAGTTCGATCCGGCGGCCCGCCGCGACGGCCGCGCCCGCGGCGGCCAGGTCGGTGAGGAGGATGCGCCACGACACACCGTCGACCACGAGGTGGTGGGCGACCAGCAGCAGCCGACCGGGAGCCTCGTCCCCGGCGTCGAACCACACGGCCCGCAGCATCACGCCGTCCTCGGGGGCGAGGGCCGCCTGCGCCATGTCGTGGTGCCGGGCGACGGCCTGCCGCAGACCGGTCCCGGTCATGCCGTGCGCGTCGGCGCGCAGGATCAGGTCGGCGGCCCGGACGGCGTCGCGCGGGAGCACCTCCAGGGACCAGCCGTCGGCGCGGCGGTGCAGCCGGCTGCGCAGCGCGTCGTGACGGTCCAGGAGCGCCTGCACCGCCTCGGTGAGCTGCTCCCGACGCGTTCCGGCGGGGATCTGCAGCAGCATCGACTGGCTGAACCGGTCGGTGGGACCGCCGAGTTCGGAGAGCCAGGCGACGATGGGCGTGGTGTCGACGGGACCGATGCCCGCGTCCGGGTCCTCCGCCGCGTGCGCGGTGGCGGCTTCGGCGACCTCCGCGAGCGCGGCGACGGTCTTGTGCTGGAAGACGTCGCGGGCGGTGAGGGCGAGCCCGGCCCTGCGGGCGCGGGCGACGAGCTGGATGGAGACGATGGAGTCGCCGCCCAGGTCGAAGAACCCGTCGTCGACGCCGACGGTCTCCACCCCGAGCACCTCGGCGAAGATCGCGCACAGCGTCGTCTCCACCGGCCCGGAGGGCGCCCGGCCCGCGCCCGCCGCCCGGCCGTACGCGGGTGCGGGGAGCGCGGTGCGGTCGAGCTTGCCGTGGACGGTGAGCGGGAGGGCGTCGAGGGGGACGATCGCGGCCGGGACCATGTGCTCGGGCAGGGTGGTGCGCAGCGCGTCGCGGAGGGCGGCCGGGTCGGCGGTGCGGTCGGTGTCGTGGACGGTGTAGGCGATGAGGCGGCGGTCGCCGGGGCGGTCCTCGCGGACGACGACGGCGGCCTGGCGGATGCCGTGGAGGTGCCGGAGGGCGGTTTCGACTTCTCCGAGTTCGATGCGGAAGCCGCGGAGCTTGACCTGGTCGTCGGTGCGGCCGAGGTAGGTGAGCTCGCCCGGTGCGCTCCAGCGGACGAGGTCGCCGGTGCGGTACATCCGCTCACCCGGTGCCCCGAACGGACATGCGACGAAGCGTTCGGCGGTGAGGTCGGGGCGGTTCAGGTAGCCGCGGGCGAGGCCGGTGCCGGCCACGTAGAGCTCGCCGGTGACGCCGGGGGCGACCGGTCGCAGCCCCTCGTCCAGGACGTAGACGCGGGTGTTGGTGATGGGGGTGCCGATGGGCACGCTGTCCGGCTGGGTGCCGGTGAGCGGGGTGCTCATGGTGGCGCAGACGGTGGTCTCGGTGGGGCCGTAGGCGTTGATCATGCGGCGGCCGGGCGCCCAGTCTTCGACGACCTGGGCGGGGACGGCCTCGCCGGCGACGACGAGGGTGGTCAGTGTCGGCAGGTCCGACGGTTCCATCGCGGCCAGGGCGGCGGGCGGGATGGTGGCGTGGGAGACGCGCAGGTCGCGGACGGTGTCGGCGAGGTCGGGGCCGGGGCGCAGGTGGTCGGCGGTGGCGGTGATCAGGGTGGCGCCGGACAGCCAGGTGGTGAAGACCTCGGAGACGGAGGCGTCGAAGCTGGGGGAGGCGAACTGCAGCAGGCGGCTGTCGGGGGTGAGGGTGAACCGGTCGATCTGCGCGGAGGCGAGGTTGCCGACGC
>NZ_MSGP01000273.1 GCF_002078235.1 Streptomyces viridosporus | reverse complement strand
AACCGGCGCACCCTGCGGCGGAACCGGAGCGCCCGGCGATGAGGCGACCGCTCCGCCCGGGGGAACGGGTGCGCCCTGCGCCGGAATCGGAGCGGCCTGCGGCGGCACGGCCGTCGCCTGCTGAGGCACGGCCCCCCACTGCGCCGGAGCGCCCTCCCCGGGAACACCCTGCACCGCACCCGCCTGGGCCGGTACCTGCACGGGCATGGGCGAGGGCGCGGGCAGGGCCGTCCCGGGGGCTTCCGCCGGCTGGGCGGCGGCCCGTCGGCGGCGGCCCGTCGGCGCGCTGGTGGGGTGCGGCTGCGGCGGGGTGTGGTCGTCGGCCTGGTCGTGCGCGACGGCGTCATGGCGCCCGTCGTCGACCGGGGCGTCACCGGGAGCGGCCGGCACGGGCCCGCTCGCGTGAGGCGCCCCGCCCTCCTGCGGGGCCGCGGCCCGGCCGAGCACCTCGGCCTGCCCGGTCTGCCCGGCCTGCTCTCCCTGGTCCGCCTCGGCGGGCGGCAGCGCGAACACCGTACGGGGCGCGGCCTCCTGCGCCGCCGCGCGCTCGGTGGCGGCGGCCAGCGCACGCCGGCGCCGCCCCGTCGGCTGCGGCTGCTCCTGGACCGGGGCGATCTGGGGCGCCTCGGCCGGTCCACCGTTCCCGGGGGACGGCGCGGGCAACGCCGGCGGCAGGGCCTGCTGCTCGCCGGACCCGTGCCGGGCGCGCCGCCCGGAGGGCGTGGGCACCCCCTGCGGCGGTACGGTCCCGCCCAGCCCGGTGTTCGACGCGGCGGCCCCCGCCGCGTGCTCGGCGGCCGTGACGACGGCCCCCTCGGACACCCCGGCAGCGGCGCCCTCGAGCGCGGCGGCCGCCCGTGCGTCCTCGGCCGCCCGCCCGCGCCGCCGTCCGGTACCGCCGGAGGCCACCGCGTCCTCGCCGGACGTCCGGACCGGAAGCTGCGGCCGCGCGGGCTCGTCGGCGGCGGCCGCCCGGCGCCTGCGCCGCCCGGTGGGCGCCGCGGCCTCAGCGTCGGGGGTCTGCTGCGCGCCCGCCACCTCGCTCTCCAGGAAGGCGTCCACGGAGGCACGCCGTGCCCGTCGCCGTCCACCACCGGTGGACCGTGCGGCGTCATCGGCCGGAGCGGCCTCCTCGTCCGCCGGCGCGGCGGGTGCCTCGGCGGCCGGGACGGTCCCCGCCCCGCCCCCGATCGGCACTTCCAGGACGAACGCGCTGCCGCTCATCCCCGGCACCTCGTGCGTCTGCAGCACGCCGCCGTGCGCCCGGACGATCCCGCGCACGATCGGCTCGTGCACCGGGTCGCCGCCGCTGTACGGCCCGCGCACCTCGATGCGTACGACCTCACCGCGCTGCGCCGCCGCGACCACGACCGTGTTGTCCAGGTACCCGCCCGTCGAGACGGGGGTGTTGCCGGTCGCGTCGACGCCCGCGACGTCCGCGACGAGGTGCGCGAGGGCGGTCGCGAGCAGCCGGGAGTCGACCTCGGCCTCGATGGGCGGCGCGTGCACGGCGAACTGCAACCGGCCGGGCCCGACGAGCTCCACGGCCCCGTCCACGCCGGCGGCGACGACGGCGTCGAGCATCACCTTCGTCCGGGTGATGCCCTCGGCCCCGGTGTCGAGGCGCTGGTAGCCGAGGACGTTGTCGATGAGGGTGGTGATGCGGGAGTAACCGGCCGACAGGTGGTGGAGCACCTGGTTGGCCTCGGGCCACAGCTGCCCGGCGTCGTCCGCGGCCAGCGCGGCCAGCTCGCGGCGCAGTTCCTCCAGCGGTCCCCGCAGGGACTGCCCGAGCAGGGTGAGCAGCTGTTCGTGCCGGGCGGCGAGGGCCTCGTAGCGGTCCTTCTCCCGCTCGCCGAGGGCGGCGTACCGCTCCTCGTTGGCGGCGAGTTGCTCCGCGTGCTGCTCGCGCAGCTCCTCCACCTCGGTGACGTGGCTCTGGCGCAGGGCGGTGAGCTCGGAGCCGTGCTCCTCGGCGAGGCGCTCCAGCTCCTCGGCGTGCCGCCGCTCGGCCTCCTCCTTCTCCTTGACGAGCGCGTCGTAGGGGCGCCGGTCGAGGAAGGTCATGACGGCGCCGACGAGCTGGTCGCCGTCGCGCACCGGCGCGGTGGTCAGGTCGACCGGGAGCTTGTCGCCGCTCTTGGCGTACAGCACCTGCCCACGCACCCGGTGCTTGCGCCCGGAGCGCAGGGTGTCGGCGAGCGGGGACTCGTCGTAGGGGAAGGGGGAGCCGTCGGCGCGCGAGTGCAGGACGAGCGTGTGCAGTTCGCGCCCGCCGAGCTCGCCGGCCCGGTACCCCAGTATCTGGGCGGCGGCCGGGTTCACCAGGACGATCCGGCCGTCGGTGTCGGTCCCCACGACGCCCTCGGACGCGGCCCGCAGGATCATCTCGGTCTGCCGCTGCGACCGCGCCAGCTCCGCCTCGGTGTCGACGGTGCCGGAGAGGTCGCGGACGACGAGCATCAGCAGCTCGTCGCCGGTGTAGCCGTAAGTGTCGTAGTCCTGCTGGCCGTTCTCCAGGTTCGCGCTGGTGACCTCGACCGGGAACTCGCTCCCGTCGGTCCGCCGGGCGATCATCCGCGTCGGCTTGGTCCGCGCCCGGGGGTCGATGTGGTCGGGCCGCCGCATGGACCCCGGGATGAGCTTGGAGTCGAACTGCGGCAGCAGGTCCAGCAGCCCGCGTCCCACCAGGGCCGTGCCCGGGGTCTCGAAGGCCTCCAGGGCGATGGTGTTCGCGTTGACGACGGTCCCGTTGGCGTTGACCAGCACCAGGGCGTCGGGAAGCGCGTCCAGTATGGCTGCGAGGCGAGCAGCGCCTCGGGATGGCCTGCTGCTCACGAGACGCTTCCTCCCTGTTACCGCGACGTGCCGACCGCTCGGGCCATCTTGCCAACCTGCCCGCAACGTGTCACGCGAGGGAGTCTAAGGGCTGAGGTTGTGCTCGCGACGCCGGATGGGGTGGAGGCCGCACGAGGAAGTGACGGCGATGTGACGTCCGGATCGCCCGGAACGCTCCACGGCCTGCGCCGACGCCGCCCGAACCTTCGCAGGACCTTTACCCGCCCCGGGCCCCTTCCCTCGGCGCGTGCCCCGGAGCGCGCCCCGGCGCGTGTTCCCCGGTTCACGGGCGCCCCGTGGAGCGCACCTCGGGCAGCAGCGGTACGAGCCGGTCCCAGCGGGCGATCGCGCATCCGTCCCCGCGGTCGAACGTCGCGTCGACGGGCCGCCCGGCCCAGGTGCCGGTGACGCGGGCGGTGGCCGGCCCGCCGTACTGCAGGGTGCAGACGGTGTCCCGCCGCACCGGGGCGAAGGCGTCCTCCCCCCACCGGGTGTTCCGGTCGACGGCGGCACAGGCCCCGGCGGGATCGGGGTGACTGCCGCCGCTGGGCCGGCAGCGCAGCTCGTACGTCCCGTCCACCCCGTCGCCCGCGTCGCGCACGGTGACGGTGAGGCGGTCGCCGTCCGGCGCCGTGGCCTGGGCGTACGCCGCCGGTGCCGCGGACAGCGAGGCGAGGGCGGCGAGGGAGGCGGCGGCACCGACGAGGGCCCGTCGCAGTCCGGGGGTGCCTGAAAGGTTGATCTGCAGCATGGCCTGATCAACGCGTGAGGAGACGGGACGTTGCGCCACCGCGACGTGCCGGTCGGAAGGGCTTTGCCCTGCGGGCTCCCTGCCTAGTACCGTGGGGGTCGATTGGTGACGGCCCGCGCGGCTGTGTCATCATCGGCACGCACCACCCGCTCGCGCTCGCGCGGAAGGGTGGCGCGGGGAGGCGTCGCCTAGTCCGGTCTATGGCGCCGCACTGCTAATGCGGTTTGGGCCTTAAAGCCCATCGAGGGTTCAAATCCCTCCGCCTCCGCCCCGATCACGAAGCCCCGGCCCATCCGCCGGGGCTTCGTCGTTGCCACCCCCGTTACCGCCCTTATCCGCGTTTTCGCAGGTCACAAGGGGTGCGGTGAACGGATTTCACATGGCGGCGGCAGTCATGTAATGTTCTTCCTGTCGCCGCGAGCGGGCCGGAAGGGCCGGGAGCGGCGAGAAAATTGAAGAAACAGGCACTCGTAGCTTAACGGATAGAGCATCTGACTACGGATCAGAAGGTTGCAGGTTCGAATCCTGCCGAGTGCACAGCACATCAGAGGCCCTGGGACCACTCCCCAGGGCCTCTGGTCTTTTGCCGTGACGGCGGTGTCCGACGGCGACCGGCACCGGCCGACGTCTGTCGTCATCGGTCACCCGGCCTGTGGGATCGCCGGGATCGCTGGAGCGCCGGGATCCGAGGACCCCGGGGCGTGCGGCGCGGCCGTCCCTCACGCTCCGAGGTGCTCGGTGACGAAGGGTGGGGGACGGCCGCTGCGCATCGGGCTCCCGACAGAGGAGCGCCGCGCCCGCCGGCGCCGGACGTCGGGGTCAGGCGTCGGGGTCAGGCGTTGTCCGCGGCCTTGCGGCGGCGCAGGGTGAGAACCGCTCCGGCGCCGAGTGCGACGGCGACGGCGCTCGTGAGGGCGAGCGGTGCCATGGCGGAGGACGTACCGGTCGCGGCGAGGCTGCCCCCGGCGCCGGTCCCGGTGGTCGCCTGCCGGGACGCCCCGCCCTGTGCCGAGGGGCCCGTGCCCGTGCCCTTGCCCTTGCCCTTGCCGGGCTCCGCGGTGACCGGCCGCTTGTCGTCGTCCTCGCCGGGACGGCCGGGCTCGGCTTCGTCGACGGGGCCGGGCTTGCTGCCCGCGGGCAGCAGCGTGAAGTCGTAGCGCTTCATCGGGCCCAGGACGCAGGGGCGGTACGCGTCGGAGGCGTCGCCGGCGAACAGGGCGAAGGCGTCGGCCGACCGGGCGGCGGAGTCGACCTTCATCCGCAGCTTCACCTCGCTCTGCTCGCCCGGCTTCATGGCGTCGATGCGCGCGATGTGCTCGGGCCCGTCGCCGTTGAGGGTCCGCCAGCCGGAGCCGTTGGACCACTGCACCTCCAGGGGGTTCTTCCCACCGCGGCCCTCGCTGTCCGCGTGGAAGAACACCAGGGGGTCCACCGCCAGGGTGCGCCGGGTCCCGTTGGTCACGCGCAGGGTGAAATCGACGGTGGTCCCCGCGACGACCTCGGACGGCAGCCCCACCGCGAGCGAGGTCAGCCCGTTCTCACGGACGCACTCCTCGGCGGTGGCGAGCGCCGCGTCGGCGGCCTCCTTGGTCTCGCGGGCCTTCTCGAGGGTGTCCTTGACCACGCTGTACTCGCGGACGGCCGCCACCCGGGCGTCGTCCAGTGCGGTGCGGGCCGCCTTGGCCGCGGCGTCGGCCTTCTGCCGGGCCTCGACCGCCTTCGCCAGGTCGGCCTCGGCGGCGTCGAGGGCTTGCTGCGCCTCGGCCTTCTCGGTGTCGCTCCCGGCCGCTTCGAGCGCGGCCTCGGCGTCCGCGACGGCCTTCTCGGCGGCGGCCTCGGCGCCGGCCGCTTCCCCGGCCGCCCTGTCCGCGGTGATCGTGGCCGCCTTGAGCGGGTGCGTGTCGGAGTCCAGGGAGTCCAGGGCGGCCTCGAGCTTCTCGCGCCCTTCCTCCTCGGCGGCGACGGCCTTCTCGTACGCCTTCTCCGCGTCGGCGGCCGCCTTCTCCAGCTCCGCGTGCGTCGGCTGGTTCTGCGTCTGTGCCGCGGGCGTCCCGGCGGCGAGGGCCGGACCGGCGGTGAACAGCGCGACGGGCGCGGTCACCGCGACGGCGGCGGCCACGGCGAGGGAACGGCAAAGCTTCACGGGGAACCCTTCTTGCCGGAAGAGAAAAAGGAGAACGGCCGCCGTGCAATGTGCGCAGGGCGGCTCGAATACCGATGATTTTATGGCTGGGGTAAAGGGATGGGCTGGTTCTTCTTTCGGCCCGCGGTTGCATCTGAGGGGGTTTCAGCCGGATGAAAAGGGCGGACGGGGACGGTTGTTCACGGCGTCCGTATTGTTTTGTGACTCATGTCACTCGGGGGTGGGTGGTGTCTGCGCCGCCCCCTGGCCGTCGACCGGCATGGGTGCGTCTTCGACCGGA
The DNA here is from genome assembly GCF_002078235.1 of Streptomyces viridosporus. Lineage (GTDB taxonomy): Bacteria > Actinomycetota > Actinomycetes > Streptomycetales > Streptomycetaceae > Streptomyces > Streptomyces viridosporus. The sequence continues at coordinate 10,254 of NZ_MSGP01000273.1, read as the reverse complement.
GCGGCCGTACTGCGGCACCGAAAAGAAATGCCCGAGAAGAGCCCGAGAAGAGCCGGAGAAGAGCCTGAGAAGATCTGGTCGATCGCGTTGGACTCACCGGCGGTGAACGGGCCGCATATCTGGCACGGTGACCCCATGAGTGAGCTGGTGGAGCGGGTGGACGAGTTCGACCGGGTGGTCGGGGTGGTGGAGCGGCGGGAGGCGATCGAGAGGAAATGGCTGCACCGGGTCGCCGTCACCGTGTGCCGCGACACCGCGGGACGGGTGCTGGTGCACCGGAGGCCGGAGGGGGTGTCCCGGTTCCCGGGGCAGTACGACTGGCTGGTCGGCGGGGCCGTCGAGGTGGGGGAGTCGTACGCGGAGGCGGCCGCCCGCGAACTGGTCGAGGAACTGGGGGTGCGGGCGCCGGTGCGGCATGTGGTCACGTTCCTGTGCCGCGGGGTGATCAGCCCGTACTGGCTCGCGGTGCACGAAGCGGTGGTCGTGGGGGACCTCGCCCCGGATCCGGGGGAGGTCGCGTGGTGGAGGTGGCTGACCGAGGAGGAGCTGTGGCGGGCGGTCCGGCAGTGGGAGTTCGTCGCGGACGGGGTGGTGGCGCTCGAGCGGTATGCGGCGGCCGGGCGGAGCGGGTGAGTCAGGAGCGGTCGTGCCGGCGGACTTCCTCGTGGTGGCGGAGCGCGGTGCGCAGGTGGCGGGTCAGGGCGGTGGCCGCCGCGGTGAGGAAGACGAAGGTGTAGAGGATCTGGAGGATGGCGACCAGGCGGGCCGTCTGGCCGCGCGGAGTGATGTCCCCGTAGCCGATGGTGGCGAGGGTGACCAGCGTGAAGTAGAGGGCGTCCAGGCGGGTGGTGAGGCCCTTGAGCTCGCCGGGGCGCTGGGCCAGTGCCTGGTAGGCGGTCGCGAAGACCAGCACGGACAGGCAGATCAGCAGGGAGATGACCAGGCCCGGGCGGGTGCCCGGGCGGTCGAGCAGGAGGCTGACGACCTGCCGCAGCAGCAGGAGGGCGATCAGCGCCAGGGCGAGGCCGAACAGGACCCAGCTCAGGACCGGGCGGTCCGGGCCCAGGCGGTTCAGGGGCAGCAGGAAATAGGCGGTGACCATGGCCGTCACGCCGCCCAGCTGGGCGAGCCAGGGCCAGATGTCCTTCCACGAGAGGAAGGACGCGGCGCGGTCGCCTGCCATGGGGCTGCGGGGCGGGAGGCGGCCGGTGGCCCGGACGGCTAGGCGGTCGAGGGCCCGCGGCGCGGCGCGCACAGGGCCCAGATGATGAAGCCGTCGATGATGATGAGGGCGATCGACCAGACGGGGTAGTAGGGCAGCCACACGAAGTTGGCGATCATGCTCAGTCCGGCCAGGACGACTCCCACCGCACGGGCCCAGGGGGCGCCGCGGAAGAGGGCGAGGCCGGCGGCCGTCACCAGGGCGCCGAGGATCAGGTGCACCCATCCCCAGCCGGTCAGGCTGAACTCGTACGTGAAGTTGCGGGTGGTGACGAAGACGTCGTCCTGGGCGATGGCGGCGATGCCCTGGAAGATGGCCATGATGCCGCCGAAGGTCATCAGGGCCGCCGCGGCCACCGTCCAGCCCGTGGCCCACGTGCTCTCCGCCTCCCACCCGGCCCGCGGGCGGTGCGTACTACCGACGTTGCTCGCCATGTGTTCGACCTTTCGGAAGTCCCCCGAACGGTGCATCTTCTCCTCCAGGTTTGCACCAGGGAGAGCGCCCGGCATCTCGATGCCGCACCGCGCGCGGCCCGTCAGCCGGTGCGCCGGTGTTCTTCCAGGTGGCCCGCCGCCAGGGACGTCGCGCGTGTGAACCAGTCGTGCAGGACGGCGATCTCGTCGGGGGAGTAGTCGGCGAAGAGCGCGGCGAGACGGACGTAGTAGGGCTCGTAGAGCTTGCGCACGAGGACCACGGCGTCCGGCTGCGCGGCCACGCGGACGCGGCGGCGGTCCGCGGGGTCCGGGCGGCGGGTGATGTAGCCCACGCGTTCGAGGCGGTTGAGGATCCCGGTCATCGCTCCCGTCGTGACGTGGACGCGCTCCGCCAGCTCGCCGGCCGTGAGCAGGTTCTCCCCGGCCGCGATGACGAAGCCGAAGCAGGTCATGTCGGTCACGTTCAGGCCGGCCTGCTGGGCCATTTCCTGCTGACCCACCAGATGGGTCGCGATGAGCTGGTCCATCGCCCACATCGCCTGCTCCTGGGTCGCGGGCGGGCGTGGAGTGGCGTGCATCCCGGGTTCCTCATTTCGCTTAGCTCGTGAGATATTTCTTCTGTAAACTCCTCACGACGTGAGATATTCGTCGTGGGGCACCGACTGCGTGAAGGGGCAGACGTGGGCGCACATCCATATGACCATGGGCACACGGTCGCCGGATGGACCGGTTTCGGGATCGTCACGGCCGGAACGGCCGTACTGGGCCTGGCGGTCTGCACGGTGTCCGGCCCGCTGGCGGCCGTCGGGGCGGGGATCGTGGTGGCCGGCCTCCTCACCACCTGGGCGCTGCACCTCGCCGGGTGGGGCAAGGCGTCCGGGCCGCGGCCGAGGGAGCAGTGGGACTGGCGGGTGCGGGACCTGGAGGCCCTGGAAGGGCACGCCCGGTGCCTCGGGTGCCGGCTGGCGGGCCGGGGTCGGGGCGGTCGGGGCGCGGTGCGGGTGGCTTCCGGCCGGGGGGCCGTTCCCGCGCCCCGGGGTGGAGCCGCGGACGCGGATCCCGTGGGTGCCGGCCGTGCCGGGGGATGAGCCGCCGCGCGGAGCCGTTGTCGGCGGTGGCCCCTACGCTCGTCGGGGATGGCACGGACATGGAGGTGCTCGGGGCTGCGGTGGTCCGCGGACGGCCCCGAGCTGGCGTGGGACGGCGGCCGGCGCAGTGCGCTGTCCCGGGGGAAGCGGGTGGCCTTCGGCGTCGAGGAAGCGGGCGTGCGGACCTGCGTGGGGGCGCGGGGGCATCGGTGTCCGCTCGGCGCGGTGGTGCCGGGGCGGAGCACGGGGGCGCGCTGCGAGGAGTGCGCGCGGCTGGACCGGGCGCACTCCGTGGCCGCCGACACCCTTGCGGACGATCCGCGGCCGTACCGCGTCTACCTGGCGTGGTTCGGGCCCGGGATGGCCAAGGTCGGGATCACCGCGGTGGAGCGGGGCCCGGCGCGGCTGCTGGAGCAGGGGGCGGTCTGCTTCAGCTGGCTGGGGACCGGGCCGCTGATGGCGGCGCGGCGCACCGAGGAACTGTTGCGTGCCGCGCTCGGGGTGCCCGACCGGATCCCCTACGCCGACAAGCGGGCGGTGCGGGCCGCCCTGCCGGAGACGGAGGGGGCGCGGGCGGCGGAGATCGCCGCACTGCACGCGCGGGCGGTGGCGCTGAGCGGCTGGCCGGAGTCGCTCGGCCGTGAGCCGTTCCGGCCCGTCGACCACGTCGGGGTGTTCGGGCTGGCGGGGACGCCGGCCGCCGTGGGGGCGGTGAGCGAGCTGGTCGCCGGGGGCGGGGTGAGCGGGGAGCTGGTGGCCGCCGCCGGGCCCGATCTGCACCTGGCGACGCGCGCGGGGGTGGTGGTGCTGGACACGCGGCTGCTGGCCGGCTGGGGGCTGGTCCCGGCCGGCGGGCGGGAGCGGGAACTCGACGTGCCGGTCAAGGGGTTCACGCAGCGGCCGGGACGGCAGGACGGGCTGTTCTGAACCGGACCGGCTCCCGGTCGCCCCGTCCACAGGGGTGGACCGAGCGCTTGCTCAGGGGTGATCGTGGGGGCATGAGTGCTCATCTCGACCCGCGGACCGAAGCCGGTGACGTGCGGCGCTTCTGGGAGGGGCTCGGGCTGCCCGGGCTCGTCGACGTGCACACGCACTTCATGCCGGAGCGGGTGCTGCACAAGGTGTGGGCGTACTTCGACGCGCTCGGGGAGCTGACCGGCGGGATCGAGTGGCCGATCACCTACCGCCATGAGGAGGACGAACGGGCCGCACTGCTGCGGGAGTTCGGGGTGCGCGCCTTCACGGCGATGCTCTACCCGCACAAGCCGGGCATGGCCCGGTGGCTCAACGACTGGGCGGCCGGGTTCGCCGGCCGCACGCCGGACTGCCTGCACACCGCGACGCTCTTCCCCGAGCCGGGGGCCGCGGACCACGTCCGGGAGGCCGTCGAGGCGGGGGCGCGGGTGTTCAAGGCGCATGTGCAGGTGGGGGCGTACGACCCGGCCGACGCGCTGCTGGACGGGGTCTGGGGGCTGCTCGCCGAGGCGGGCGTCCCGGTGGTGATCCACTGCGGGTCCGGGCCCGCGCCCGGCAAGCACACCGGCCCCGAGCCGATCGCGCGGGTGCTGGCGCGGCACCCCCGGCTCCGGCTGGTCGTGGCGCACCTCGGGATGCCCGAGTACGAGGACTTCCTGGACCTCGCCGAGCGGTACGGGGAGGTGCGGCTGGACACCACGATGGCGTTCACCGACTTCAGCGAGCGCATGGCGCCGTTCCCCCGGCGGGCCCTGCCCCGGCTGGCCGCCCTCGGCGACCGCGTCCTGCTCGGCTCCGACTTCCCCAACATCCCGTATCCGTACGTCCACCAGCTCCACGCGCTGGAGCGGCTGGGGCTCGGGGACGGGTGGCTGAGGGCGGTGTGCCACGACAACGCGGCACGGCTCTTCGGCCTGCCCGACTGAGCCGGACGGCGGCCGGAGCGCCGGGCGGGGCGGTCCGTATCAGGCCGGGCGGCGGCCGGAACACCGGACCCGGCGGTCCGACTACCGGGCCCGGCGGCCCGAGTACCGGCCCGGGCCGGGGCCCAGCGCCTCCCGTGCGTTTCTCAGCAAAAACACAGAAGGGCGAAAGGGTGCTCTCAGAGGCGGCGGACATCGTGTCCGGCATGACCACGATCTCGCCCCGGGGGCGCACCGAACTGCTGAGGCCGGACGGGAGCCCCGTCCGCGTGCTCGTGGTGGACGACGAGCAGTCGATCACCGAACTGCTGTCCATGGCCCTGCGGTACGAGGGCTGGCAGATATGCAGCGCGGGGGACGGTCAGGGCGCCCTCCGGGCCGCGCGGGAGCTCCGGCCCGACGCCGTCGTCCTGGACATGATGCTGCCGGACATGGACGGGCTGTCCGTCCTCGGGCGGCTGCGCCGCGAACTGCCGGACGTGCCGGTGCTGTTCCTGACCGCCAAGGGCTCCGTCGAGGAGCGTGTCGCGGGGCTGACCGCCGGCGGCGACGACTACGTCACCAAGCCGTTCGGCCTGGAGGAGGTCGTCGCCCGGCTGCGCGGGCTGATCCGGCGCTCCGGGACGGCCGACCGCAGGGCCGGGTCCCTGCTGGTCGTCGGCGACCTCACCCTCGACGAGGACAGCCACGAGGTCACCCGGGCCGGGGAGGGCATCCACCTCACCGCCACCGAGTTCGAGCTGCTGCGCTTCCTCATGCGCAACCCGCGGCGCGTGCTCAGCAAGGCGCAGATCCTCGACCGGGTCTGGTCCTACGACTTCGGCGGGCACGCGAACGTCGTCGAGCTGTACATCTCGTACCTGCGCAAGAAGATCGACGCGGGGCGGGAGCCGATGATCCACACCCGGCGCGGTGCCGGGTACATGATCAAGCCCGCGGTGTGAGGGCGTAAGCGGCCGGTGCCGCACCGGCCACCGCCCTCCCCTCTCTCCTCCTCTCGGGGCCCGCGCCGCACGGCGCGGAGGAGAGGGGGAGGTGTACGCCGTATGAGAATCACTCTACGGTGTATGTCATGACGGCCTCTCCCCCCAGGAACAGACCCCCGACCGGACCCCGGACCGGGGTGAGCGGGCCCAGCGGCCCCAGCGGCCCCAGGGCCACTCCCGGCGCCGGCTGATCCTCGGCGTGATCTGCCTCGCCCGGCTCACCGTGCTGCTGGACAACACCGTCCTGAACGTGGCGATCCCCTCGCTCACCCGGGAGATGGACGCCTCGACCGCCGACATCCAGTGGATGATCAACGCGTACTCCCTGGTGCGGTCGGGCCCGCTGCTCACCGCGGGCAACGCCGCCGACCTCCCCCACGCCTGAACGGCGCGGGGCGCCCCCACCGGCCGCAAGCGGATGCTGATCGTGGGGCTGGCCCTGTTCGGCGCGGGTTCGCCGGCGGCCGGACTGGCCGAGTCGTCCGGCCAGTTGATCGCGGCGCGGGCCGGCATGGGCGTCGGCGGCGCGCTGCTGCTGACCACGACCCTCGCCGTCGTGATGCAGATCTTCACGCCCGAGGAGCAGCCCAGGGCGATCGGCAGCCCGGTGATGGCGCACGCGGTCATGAGCTCCATCCCTCGGGAGAAGGAGGGCGTCGGGGCCGGCATCAACGGCACGCTCGCCGAGTTCGGTCACGGGCTCGGGGTCGCCGTGCTGGGCGCGGTGTTCAACGCGCGGTTCGCGGCCCTGGTGCCGGTGGCGGCGAGCTCGCTCCCGGCGGCGCTGGCCGCGGCGGACTCGGAGGGTGAACGGGGGCGGATCACGGACGCGTTCTCCTCCGGGCTGGAGACGAGTCCGCTGGTGGGGGCGCCGGCCGTGCTGCTCGGCGGACTGGTCGCGGCGGCGTTGTTGCACCGGGCGGGCCGGGCAGACTCCGGGGAGAAGTCCTGAGAACGGGGTCGTCCGGACGAAGGCGGGGCTCTCGCGCCACGCCCTAGCATGATCGGCGTCGGCGAGTCGAGGAAGGTGCGCCATGGTGAGGGCAGCCCAGCGGTCCGAGAGGGGCGCGCGGCCCAGCGTCTGGCTGGAGGGCAGGACCCGCCGGGGCGGGCGCGGCGGCGGGCAGCCGTCGGGGCTGGACCGGGAGCGGATCACCGAGGCCACCGTCCGGCTGCTGGACGCCGAGGGCCTGGCCCGGTTCTCCATGCGGCGGCTCGCGGCCGAGCTGAACGTGACGGCGATGTCCGTCTACTGGTACGTCGACACCAAGGACGACCTCCTCGAACTCGCCCTGGACGCGGTCCACGGCGAACTCACGCTGCCCGACCCGGCCGCCGACGAGGACTGGCGCGACCAACTGCGCGCGCTCGCGCGGGAGTACCGCGCCCTTCTGGTGCGCCACCCCTGGCTGTCGCCGCTGGCCGGGAACTTCCTCAACATCGGGCCGAACTCGCTGTCGTTCTCCCGGGCGATCCAGCGGGTCATCCACAGGACGGGCCTGCCCGCGCACGGGGTGACCGGGGCCATCTCGGCCGTCTTCCAGTTCGTGTACGGCTACGGCACGATCGAGGGCCACTTCTTCGCCCGGGCCGCCGAGACGGACATGACCCCCGACGAGTACCACCGGCAGGCCATGAGCGCGGTGACGCAGGCGCCCGACACCGCCGAGGTCGCCCAGGAGACGACGAGGATCATGGAGGCCCGCGGCGGCGACACGGTCGAGGAGATGATGGAGCGGGACTTCGCGTTCGCCCTGGACCTGCTGGTCGCGGGCATCGAGGCGATGGTGGCCCGCGGTCGGGGCTGAGGGGACCGGGGGCCTACTCCCCCTCGACCAGCCGCGCCGGGAACCCGCCGGTCGCCACCGGGCCCCACCGCTCGGGAGTGATCCGGATGATCGACTTGCCCTGCCTGACCATGGCCGCCCGGTACTCGTCCCAGTCGGGGTGCTCCCCGGCGATGTTCCGGTAGTACTCCACCAGCGGCTCCACCGAGTCGGGCGCGTCCACGACCTCGGCGGTGCCGTCGATCTGCACCCAGGGACCGTTCCAGTCGTCGCTCAGCACGATCACGCTCACCCGCGCGTCCCTCTTGGCGTTGCGGGTCTTGGCGCGCTCCGGGTACGTGGACACCACGATCCGGCCCGAGTCGTCGACCCCGCAGGTCAGCGGCGAGCCCTGGGGAGCGCCGTCGGCCCGCCGGGTCAGCAGGACCGCGCGGTGCCGGGGTCGTACGAAGTCCAGCAACTCGTCCAGGGAGACACGGGTGTTCGTCGCGATGTTCGGTGCCATGGGGCAACCCTAGGCGGCCATCGCCTCCGGGAGGTTGTCGTACACGGGGACGTCGCGGCGCAGTCCGGTGACTTCCAGGACGTGGCTCGCCAGGCCGTCCGGCCGGGCCACCACGTGGACGCGGGTGCGGGGGCGCAGCAGTTGGCGCACCTCGTTGATGAGGCGGACGCCCTGGGAGTCCATGAAGCGGGTCGGGGTCAGGTCGAGGACCAGGACCCCCGGCGGGCCGCCGGGACGGGCGTGGGTCCGCGACAGGATCAGCGGCAGCAGGCCGGAGGCGGTGGAGAAGTCGATCTCCGGGGGGAACGGGAACAGCACGCGCTCGGACGGGTCGCGCGGCTCGGGAGGGGGGAATGGGGGGAAGGTCACGGCAGTCACCTGGCAGACGTTCGTCCGGTATTCCGGTGAGGCCGCTTCCTGACCCGTCCGGCCATTGCACCATGCCGGAAGGCCCCGGCGGAAGCGGCCCCAGGGGGGCGCTCGAGGCGTGTTCGGACCCCGCGGGTGCGGGCGACCGCCTCCCGGCATCCGGGCGTCACCTCCCGGCAAGTGAACGGTTAGAGTTCTTACGTCCTGTGCTCGCAGTCAGGAATGTGCTGCGGAGCTCTCCTGCGCACGGCCATGTGGTCGTGCACGCCGAAGAGGTTCGTGGTGGCTGCGTCCGAGTTTGCTGATTTGCCCTGTTTTCCATCCGGTGGCGACCTGGCGGAAGCGCTGACGGCTGCGGCGCGGCGACTCCACGAGACGCCCACCCCGGACTCCACCCTGGACACCGCGGTCCGCCTCGCGGTGAACCTCGTGCCCGGCGCCGAGCACGCCGGCATCTCCCTCATCGAGCGGAACAACCTGCGCCGCACGCTCGCCTGGACCGACGAGGTCGTGCGCGCCGCCGAGGACGGCCACCCCGCGGGGGACCGGCAGCCGTACTGGCAGCGCCTGTGGACCGCCCCGGTGGCCGAGGTCACGGACAGCGAGGGCGACGAGGGCGAGGACGCGCTGTCCGAACTGGGCCTGCGTTCCGTGCTGTCGCTGCGGCTGCGCGCCGACCGCCGCCGGCTGACCGTGCTCACCGCCTACGCCCGCAAGCCGCGCGCCTTCGACGAGACCGCGCTCAGGGTGGGCCGGCTGTTCACCGCGCACGTCGGCATCGCCCTGGAGTCCGCCACCGTGCGCGAGCAGCTCACCGAGGCCATGCGCACCCGGGACCTGATCGGCCAGGCCACCGGCATCCTCATGGAGCGTCTGAACATCGACGCGGCCGGGGCCTTCGACAGCCTGGTGAAGGCCTCGCAGCGGGAGAACGTCAAGCTCCGGGACCTCGCCCGCCGCATCGTCGACGCGCACAGCACCCCCGACGCCCGCTGATCCGCCCGCGGGCGTGGGCGGGCTTCCGCGGGATATCCGTACGGGCATGACTTCCGAGACGTCCGACACGCTCGATCAGGCGATGGTGCGCAGCAGCGGTCTCGACACGCTGCTGCGCGACCTGACCGACCGCGCGGTGCAGGAAGTGCCCGGCGCCGCCGCGTGCAGCATCACGGTGCGTCGGGCCGACCGGTTGCTGACCCTCGCGGGCAGCGCGGGCCTGCCCAGCGGCCTCGACCAGCGGCAGTACGAGAACGGTTCGGGTCCCTGCGTGGCGGCCGCCGGGACCGGCACCGAGCAGTACTCCCCCGATCTGGCCGCCGAGACGCGCTGGCCGGAGTACACGCGGTACGCGCTGGCCACCGGGGTGCGCACGGTGCTGGCGATCCCGCTGGACGTGGCGGGCGAGGCGGGGGCCGCGCTCAACCTCTACGGCGAGCGTCCCGGCGCGCTCGCCGCCGGACGGGACGCGGCCCGCGCCCTCGCGGTCCGGGTGACGGACGTCGTCACCACCGCCCTGCGCATCGAACGCGGCCGGCAGTCCGCCGCCGACGTCCGCACCGCCCTGCTCTCGCGCAGCGTCATCGACCAGGCGATCGGCATCCTCATGGCCCGCGAGCGGGTCGACGCGGGCCGGGCCCTGGAACGGCTGCGCCGTGTCTCACAGGACCGGAACATCAAACTCCGCGATCTGTGCGCCCAGGTGGTGGCGCGCACCGCGAACGGGCCCTCAGACGGCCGGAACTGACGTCCCCCGCACCGCCTGGACGTCCAGCTCCACCCGGAGCGTGGTGCCGATGGCCGCGATGCCCGCCTGGAGGACCTGGTTGTAGTTCATCGCGAAGTCCTCGCGCCGCAGTTCGGCCGTGGCGCGGAACGCCGCCCGCGTACCGCCCCACGGGTCCGGTCCGGTGCCGAGGTACGCCAGGTCCAGGTCGACCGGCCGGGCGACCTGGACCTGGCGTACCT
>NZ_MSGP01000272.1:286-23966 GCF_002078235.1 Streptomyces viridosporus | reverse complement strand
CATCGGCGCGCTGGTCGGCACGGCGATCGGCGGCCGGGTCGCCGACGCGCACCTGTTCGGCGTGCTGCTCTCGGGCATCACCGCCTCGACCGTGCTGCTGGCCGCGCTGGCGCTGTTCGCGTCGGCCCCCGCCGCCCTGATCGCCCTGTCGTTCCTCCTCGGCGTCTCCGCGTTCTACACGGCTCCGGCGCTCAACGCGCGCATGTTCAACGTCGCGGGCGCCGCGCCCACGCTCGCGGGTGCGACGACGACCGCCGCGTTCAACGTCGGCAACAGCGGCGGCCCCTGGCTCGGCGGCACGGTGATCGACGCGGGCTTCGGCTTCGCCTCCACCGCTTGGGCGGGCGCGGCGATGACCTCGGTCGCGATCGTTCTCGTCGCCGTCTCGCTGCGGTTGCACAGCCGGTCCCGCATCGTGATGGGCGGCCTCGCCGCGGAACCCGCGGGCACGGCCCGCGTCCCACGGGGATGACGCCCCGGGGGCCGCGGGACGGACACGGTCACCGGTCCCGCCGCTGAACGGCGCCGCCCGCGCGCGGTGGTCGGCCCCCTGAACCCGCCCGGCCGGAAACGGGGTTCAGGGATCGCGGCGAGCACCGGAAAAAGCCCCTTCGCGAGTCCGGCCCGGAAGGAGAACCTTTTGACGCACTCCTGACAAGACTGGATTTCCGTGGCACTCTGCCTCACGCACGTCCGTCCGCACCGCTCTTCGTTCCCCCCACCCTGCCCGGACCCGCCCGGTCCCGGCACGGCAGAAGGAGGCATGCGTGAGACGCCACCGCACCGCCGCGGGCATGCTGTCGGCCCTCGCGGCCCTGTTCGCCGGCGGTCTCGTCGACGCCGGCGCCGCCCACGCGGCACCCACCGGAACGGCTGACGGAGCGTCGGCCGCGATCCGTACCGTCCCGTTCGCCGAACAGCACACCTCCCGCACGTTCTGGACCGCCGACCGGATGCGTCGCGCCACGCCGCTCGATCCGCGGCTGGGCCCCGAGGCCGCCAAGAACCTGAAGGCCCCCGGGCCCGGCAAGCGGTCGGCAACCGTCGTACCGGGCGTCGCCCCCGCCTCCTTCCCGCAGGCCGGTGGCCCGTGGACCGGCGGGGGAGCAGTGGTGTCGACCTCGGGCCGGGTGTTCTTCACCTTCCAGGGGCGTACCGCCTCCTGCTCCGGCAATGCCGTCACCAGCCAGAACGCCAGCACCGTCATCACGGCCGGGCACTGTGTGAAGTACCAGGGAAGCTGGCACACGAACTGGGTCTTCGTGCCCGCGTACGACAACGGCAGTGCCCCGTACGGTCAGTGGACCGCCACCAGGACGCTGACCACCCCGCAGTGGGAGGCGAGCGAGGACATCAACCACGACGTCGGAGCCGCGGTGGTCGCCCCGCTGAACGGGCAGAAGCTCACCTCGGTCGTCGGCGGGCAGGGCCTCCAGTTCAACGGCGGCTACAACAAACGGATGTACGCCTTCGGTTTCCCCGCCGCCTCGCCGTACGACGGCACGAAGCTCATCCACTGCAGCGGCAACAGCTCGAGGGACTTCCTCCTCTCGCAGGACCACAGCCTCGCCTGCAACATGACGGGAGGCTCCAGCGGCGGCCCCTGGTTCACCGGCTTCGACGAGGGGACCGGCACCGGCCTGCAGGTCTCCGTGAACAGCTTCGGCTACACGTTCCTGCCGAACCGGATGTTCGGCCCGTACTTCGGAGACACGGCGAAGGCCCTGTACGACAAGGCCCAGACCGCCTAGGGGGTGTCGTTTGGATCGTGCCGCAGGGCGCGGGGTCCGGCACGCACTCCCCCGAACTCTCGACTCCGCTCGAGCAGGGGGTGCCCCCTCGCGTCGGCTCCCTCCTCCGCCGTGCAGCTGCACGCACCGGACCCCGCTCGACTCGGCGGCGAGGCACCGCCCACCGGAGCCGGCCCGGTCCAAACGACACCCTAGGTCCCGGTGGGGTCCGGACGGAGGAAGTCGGTGAGGGCGGAGGCCAGGGCTCCGGGTGCCTGTTCGGCGACATGGTGCCCGGAGTCGATCCCGTGCCCGCGGACGTCGGTGGCCCACCGGCGCCAGATCGCGACGGGATCGCCGTAGAGGTCTTCCAGATCGTCCCGGAGTGACCAGAGGACCAGCGTCGGGCAGGCGATGCGTCGGCCGGCGTCCCGGTCGGCCTCCTCGTGCCGCCGGTCGACCGTGAGGCCGGCGCGGTAGTCCTCGAGCATCGCCCGCACCACGTCGGGATCGCGGGTGGCCTGCCGCCACTCGTCGTGGTTCTCCGGCCCCATGGCGTCGGGATCGCCGTGGTACCAGCCGTCGGGGTCGGCGGTGATGACCCGCTCGGGGATGTCCGGCTGCGCGAAGAAGAACCAGTGCCACCACTGGGTGGCGAACTCGACGGTGATCCGCGACAGATGCTCCGTCAGGGGCAGGCAGTCCAGGAACGCCACCCGGGAGACGGCGCCGGGGTGGTCGAGCGTGAGGCGCAGCGCCACGCTGCCCCCGCGGTCGTGCCCGGCGAGCGCGAACCGGTCATGCCCGAGGTGACGCATGACGGCCACCACGTCCCCGGCGACCGCGCGTTTGGAATAACCCTCGTGCTCCGCCGTGAACCGCGGTCCTCTGGAGCGTCCGTACCCCCGCAGGTCCGGGCAGACCACCGTGTGGCCGGCCTCCACGAGTCGCGGGGCGACCCGGTGCCACGTCGCCGACGTGCGGGGATGACCGTGCAGCAGCACCACCGGCGGACCGTCCCCGCCGAAGCGGACGAAGACCGACGCCTCACCGACGTCGACCTGCTCCTCCTGGAACCCCTCGAACACCCCAGCCTCCTCCGGGCCCGGCTCCCGCACCGCCCACGCCGTCCGGCACGGCACCGGCCCTTCCCCCACCCCGGCTGCCCCGGTCGGCAACGGCCATGCGCGCGGCGGAGGAAGGCGATGCGGGCGTCACCCGGTGGTCCGGTGTCACGGACCGGTCGCGTCGGCCGGTCCCGGTGCGCCGGCCGGTACGTGGGCGGGGCGCCGGGGGCCCCGGGCGAGGAGGTGGAGGAAGAGGACGGCCATGACGGCGACGCCCGCCCACATGGCCTGCTGCCAGCCGTCGACGAACGATTCCCGGGCCGCGCGGCTCAGCGCCTGCGCGTGAGGTCCCGCCTGGTGCGCGACACCGAGGGCGTTGGCGACGCCCTCCCGCGCGGTGTCCGCGGTGTCTTGGGGGACGCCGTCGAGCCGGGAGGCGACGGCGCTGCGGTAGCCGGAGGACAGCAGGGCTCCGAGCAGGGCGACGCCGAGCGCGGTCCCGAACTCCCGGGTGACGTCGTTGAGCGCGGACGCGACGCCCTGGCGCTCGCGGGGGAGGGTGCCGGTGATGGCCTCGGTGGAGGGCGTCATCGACAGGCCCATGCCGATGCCCATGGCGAGCATGCCGGGCAGGACGGACGGGTAGCCGCCGTCGACGGAGACGACGGCGGCCATGAGCGCCAGACCGGCACCGGCCAGGAGGATCCCCGCGGCCGTGGTCGCTCGCGGACCGATCCGCTCGGCCAGGCGGGGAGCGAGGCCGGAGGCCGCCATCATCAGCACGGCCATGGGCATCAGCGCCAGGGTGGACAGCAGCCCCGACCAGCCGAGGACGGCCTGGAGGAACGGGAACAGGACCACGAAGACGCCCGCTTGGACCCCGAAGACCGTCAGGAGCGTGATCGAGCCGCCGGCGAGGGCGCGCTCGCCGAACAGGCGCACGTCCAGGAGCGCGGCATCCCGGAGGTGCAGTTCCCGGGCCACGAAGCCGACGGTGGCGACGGCTCCGACGAGCAGGCCGAGCAGGGTCGCGGGGGCGGTCCAGCCCCGCTCGGGACCTTCCTGGAGGGCGAAGACGAGTCCGACCACCGCGACGACGGAGGTGAGCGCGCCGACGGTGTCGAAGGCGTGCCCGGACGCCTCGCGGGAGTCGGGGACGGAGCGCAGCGTCAGGGTGAGGGCGACGGTGACGAGCACGACGGGCAGGGCGAAAAGCCACCGCCAGTTCGCCACGTCGACCAGGGCGGCCGAGAGGAACATGCCCAGGACGCCGCCGCCCCCGGCCACGCCGGTCCACACACCGATCGCCCGTCCCCGCTCCTCCTCGGGAAAGGTCGAGGTGATGACGGCGAGGGTGATGGGCATGATCATCGCCGCGCCCACACCGCCGAGCAGGCGCGCGGCGAGCATGACCTCGGCCGACGGGGCGAGACCGGCCGCCGCGCCGGCGACGCCGAAGACGGTCAGACCGGTGAGCAGCACGGGCTTGCGGCCGAAGCGGTCGCCGATCGCGCCGAGCGGCAGCAGGAGCGCGGCCAGGGCGAGCGTGTAGACGTTGATGATCCACAGGACCGTGCTCTGCGAGGCGCCGAAGGCGACGGCGAGGTCGGGCTGGGCGACGTTGAGCCCGGAGACCGAGGCGATGACGGCCATCAACGCGGTACAGACGGTGACCAGGATCGTGCGGCGCTGACGCGCGTCGGGTACGTCCCCGCCGTGGGCGTCGCTCGGGCCGGTGCTCGGGTCGGCGCTCGCCCGGGGAGGCTGATGTGTACTCATGGATTCCTTTCGGAAGGCGTGCGGAGGTCAGCGCCGGAGCGGAAGCCGCGGCGCCAGGGGTGGGGGAGGGGCCCGCCCTTCACCCACGCGGTCGGTGCGCGGCGGACTGGCGGACCGAGGGACCGGTGAGGGCGCGGGCGGACGGACGCGGTCGGCGTCGTCCCCTTTTCCCGGTTTTTCTCGGTTTCTTGGTTTCTCGGTTCTCTCGGTTCTCTCGGTTTTCCTCGGTGACGGCCCCGGCCGCTGGGGGCCGGACACGGACGACGCTAACCGCGTCTTGCTGTAGAGGCATACGATGTTGCCCATGACGCAAGACAATGACGAGTTGGACAGCCTGGTGCGCAAACGCATCCGGGCCCTGCGCGTGGCCCAGGGCTGGTCCCTGGAGGAGCTGGCCACCCGCGCCCGGATCAGTCAGTCCACGCTCAGCCGCATCGAGAACGGCCGGCGCCGCCTGGCTCTGGACCAGCTCGTCACCCTCGCCCGCGCACTGGACACCTCCCTCGACCAACTGGTCGAGACGGCGACGGACGACGTCGTCTCCCACCCGATGATCGACGGCGCCCACGGGCTGATGCGCTGGTCCGTCAAGGCCGAGCCCGGCATGACCGTCGTACGCCGGCGCATGACCGACCCGCCGCCCGACAACCCCTCGCGCATGCGCGCCCATCCGGGCCGCGAGTGGCTCGTGGTCCTCTCCGGCACCGCGACCCTGCTCCTGGGCAACCGGCGCTTCCGGATCGAGACCAACCAGGCGGCGGAGTTCCCCACGATGCTCCCGCACGCCATCGGCGCCGAGGGCGGACCGTGCGAGATCCTGGGCATCTTCGACCGTGACGCCCGCCGCGGCCACCAGCGCGGCGAGGACGCGGGGAAGGCGAACCGCCCGTCACCGTGACCTCCGCTTGCGCGTTCCGCGGCTCGACCGGCCATTGTCTTGCGCATTCGGGAACCGGTCGGGCCGCACGCGGGGGGACCTGCCTAGCGTGGGCGCATGAACCACCCCACCCCGCGCACAGCGCCGCACGGCGCGCACCGGCACGACACCGAGCACGACGCGGGCGACCAGGCGGAGATCCTCGACCTGGACGCGGAAGTGCTCGCCGAACACACCGCGTCCATCATCGCCTGGCTGCCCGTCGGGACCGGCCCCCGCCACATCGTGGACCTGGGCTGCGGAACCGGAGCCGGCACCCTCGCCCTGCTCGGGCGCTTTCCCGAGGCAGAGGTGACTGCCGTCGACTCCTCGGCCGCCCACCTGCACCGCCTGCAGGAGAAGGCGGCCGCGGCCAAAGTGGCCGACCGCGTGCGCGTCGTGCGGGCCGATCTCGACGCGACGGCGTGGCCCGGACTCGGCACGCCGGAGCTGGTCTGGGCATCGGCCTCCCTGCACCACATGACCGATCCCGACGGCACTCTGCGCAAGGTCCGCGACCTGCTGGCGCCGGGCGGACTGCTCGCCGTCGTCGAACTGGCCGACTTCCCCCGGTTCCTGCCCGAGGACGCCCCGGAAGACGCTCCCGGTCTCGAGGAGCGTTGCCATGCCGTGCTCGGCCACCACCACGCCGAGCACGTGTCCCACCGCGGCGCCGACTGGGGAACCAAGCTGACGGAAGCCGGCTTCACCGTCGAAGGCGAACGCACCGTCACCGTCGACGTCGGCCCCTCCCACACCGACGCGGTGGGCCGCTACGCGCTCGGCAGCCTGCGCCGCATGCGCGGCAGCGCCGCCCCGGCCCTGTCGGCCGAGGACCTGGCCGCTCTCGACCGGCTGCTCGACACCGGTGGCCCGCACAGCATCCTGCGCCGCAACGACCTGCGCGTGCGCACCGAACGCGCGGTGTGGGCCGCACGCCGCACCTGACCGCCGCTGTCCCGAACACTTCACCGACCCACCGACCCACCGACCCACCGACCCACCGGGCCGCCCGGGAGTGCCCTGACGGGATCCGCCCGGGCGCCCCGGTGGTCACCACAGAGGCCCTGCCGTGGAGGCGAGGACCGACCGGCTCGTGGCGGCGTGAACCGTCGGAGGCGGGGCGGCGCCGTTTTCCCGAGGTCGGCCGCCCGGCGCCGCATCGCATGGGAACGCTCACCGGCGCGCCCTTTTCCCGAGACGGCGGGTCGCTGGGACCGAAGGCCCATGCGATTCCCGTCGGCCGGAAACGACCGTCTTTTTCTGCGCTGTGAAACCCCGTCGAAATGGGGCCGGTGCCCCATGGCCGTCAGCTGCCCCGATCGGTGATGATGGAAGGCCCACCAGAGAGAATCGACGAGTGCGGTTCTTTTCTGTCGCGAGTTGTGGAAGGGACATAGATGTCGCTGCACTCTGCCGCCCGCGTCGACACTGCCGGACAACGCCTCGACGTGCAGGAGCTGCGCCGGCTCCTGGAGCGTGAGCGCGTTATCCGCCTCGACCAGTTGCAGGCCCTCGGCGGCGCCTCTGACGGTGGCCGGGAGGCCGATGACCTGCTGATGATGCAGAAGTACGCGGTTCGGCAGGCGCTGACGGACATCGATGCCGCCTTCACCCGCCTGGACGAGGGAACCTACGGCACGTGTCAAGGGTGCGGCCGGGACATTCCGGTGGAGCGACTGGAAATCCTGCCGTATGCGCGGTGCTGTGTGCCCTGCCAGCAGCACGCCGGCTGACCGGCCGCTTCTTTTCGAGCGCTCCGTTCCTCGACGGAGCGTTCTTTTTCGTCGAAAGGCGAGGCGCGCACCGCTTTTCCCCGCTGCCGAAGAAAAACGGTGCGTGCCTCCTTCCGCATCGGTTCGCTCGGCACCGAGGCCGCCCTGAAGGGCGATATGTGCCGGAAATTCCGACATCGAGAGTGCGGACGGCGGGGCGGAGGGTGTTTCGCCGGCCCTTTCAGGGCGGCCGGCGGCGGTGGGCGTCACACGACGAGCGGGGCCGGACGGCCGGCCGAGGTGTCTCCCGCGCCAGTCGTCCGAGCCGTCCCCGCCCCGGAGTGGCACCGTTGAAGAGGCTCCGCCGAGCTCCGCACGGCGGACTCGACGCGCGGGCAACGATCGATGGCTGAACGTCAACGACCGTTGATACGGCGCTTGTTGGTCGCATAGGGTGCCGCTGACCACCCATCAGCTTTCGACCTCCGAACACCGGGAGTACGACGGTGGCCTTACCCCCGCCCCTCTCCGAGACGCTGCAGCGTCTCGACGCGCTCATCCGGGAGAAGGGACTCGAACGGTCCGAACTGCTGGACGTGACCGGATTGGCGGCCAGAACCGCCCTGCCCGAGTCCACCGTCCACGCCCTGCTCCAGGGCGGGGCGCCACCGGACGACACGGTCAACGACCGGGTCCGGGCGCGCATCTCGGCGCTCGCCAAGGCCGACATGACCGCGACCGGCAGGCGCATGTCCGACCTGGCCTCGGACATCTCCCGGCGCCTGGACGTGTCCGAGTACTGGGCCCGTCAGGTCTGCGACGGCAGGAAAGTACCCAGCGTCGAACTCCTCCACGGACTCGTCGAGTACTTCGAGGTCGACGGAGGAGAGGGATTCTTCACCGCATCGGCCGCCGACGCCCTCAACCGTGCCCTGCTCCCCCTCCTGCACGAGCTCGAAGACCCCCGCAGCGACCCCGTGCTCGCCCTGATGGACCGTTACGGTGTGAAGTCCACGGACCTGCGTGTGCACGGCTCCCTGACCCGTGAGCAGGTGGAGCGCCTCCTCGAAGGAGTCCTGCGGTCGGTGGTGCCTCCGGAAGGAGATCACAAACAGTGAGCACCAAGGCGATGAAGTCCCTGCTCACCGTCCTGGGCCGGCAGGCGGCACGGTCCCTTCAGAGACCCGCCGAACCACGGGACGTCATGGAAGCGTTCTGCAGGGCCATGACCGCACGCACCGGCCGGCCGATCCGCCTCGTCCTCCGGTCCTTCCCGCCCGACCTCCCCGTCTCCGGCATGCGTCTGGACTGCGGGGACAACTCCATCATCGTCGTGGAGGAACACACGGTTCCCGAGGCCCAGTTGGTCATCCTCGGCCATGAACTGTGGCACGAGGAGCAGGGCGACTGCGGTCACCACGTCGCGGGGATGCCCGCCGCCGCCCGTGCCCTGACCACCGACCAGACGGCCGAGACGATCGCGCAGGCCGTCGAACAGATCCTCACGGCGCACGAGGTGCCCCGTGCCGCACTCCTCGCCGTTGCGGCCCGCGCCGGATCGGCCGACGACCACGAGGTGGACGCCGAGACCTTCGGCCTGCTCTTCGGCCGTGAGGTCCGCCCGTGGATGAAGGGCCGTTACGCGCAGGGCCCGGTCAGCCCGGCCACCGTGGAAGGACGCATCAACCTGTCGCTGAGCAACCGCAGCGGACGCATCCTGTCATGAACCCGTCCTTCCACATCCCCTACATCCTGCCCACCACGCTGCTGGCACTGGCCCTCGTACTGAAGTTCCCGACCTTCCTGCGTGCCTCGCGCGACCCCGACGTCCGAGCGACCACCCTCCTGCTGACCTGGGCCACCGCCGTCCTCGTCGTCATCACCCCGGTCAACATCGAGCGGCTCAACGTCCTCACCGGCATACCGAACATCGCCGCCCCCTGGGCCTACTCGTTCCTCACCGCGTTCTGCGCCACCGGCCTGACCATGATCATGCGCTGGCGGGAGGAACCGTCCGAAAGGCGCCGGCGCAGGATGCGCCGCGTCTACTGGATCTACGCCGGCGTCATCGCCGCCCTGTGGCTGACGTTCCTCCTGGCCGACGTGCCGACGGCACGCATCTACGACCTGGACACCTACTACGCCGGCACCCCCTGGATGCGCGAACACATCCTGCTCTACATCGCCGCGCACATGGTCTCCTCCCTCGTGGCCGTCTCCATGCTCTGGAAGTGGTTCCCCGAAGTCGCCAACCGCTGGCTGAAGTCGGGAGTCGTGTTCCTGCAGCTGGGTTTCGCCTCGGGGCTCATTTTCGACGCGGTGAAACTGGCCGCGATCAGCGCCCGCTGGTCAGGGCGCGACTGGGACCTGCTCAGCACACAAGCGGCGCCCCCCTTCGCGCTCCTGCAGGCGGCGTTCGTCGCACTCGGCTTCCTCGTCCCCCAAGCCGGACCGTTCCTGCAGAAGTGGATCCGCGACCAGCGCGACTACCGCCGGCTGGCCCCGCTGTGGCGCGCGGTCCGCGTCCTCGCCCCGGCGGCGGCCCAAGCCCGCTTCGGGTGGTGGGCCCCGCTCGACCTGCGACTCGTACAACGCCAGCAGCGCATCCACGACGCCCTGCGCGTGCTCACCCCCTACTTCGACGCGGCCCTCCACCTGAGGGCCCGCCGGGCGGCCCATGACGCGCACGGCTCCCGGAAGGCGGAGGGCATCGCGGGAGCCGTGACGATCCGCGCCGCCATCGACGCCCACCGAAGAGGCGGACCGCCGCCCGCACATCCCCACGCCCCGCACCTCGGGCCGGTCGTGAGCGACCACATCGAGGACATCGCGGCCGCCCTGCACCACCCGCACACCGTCGAAGACGTCCGCCGACGGGCCGTCACCACAGAGAGCGCGAACAGTCATGCCTGAAGACCCCACCGCCAGCCGCCCCCGTGCCGTGGTCATCGGCGCCAGTGCCGCCGGCCTGTTCGCGGCGGCAGCCCTCACCGACTTCGCCGATGTCACCGTCGTCGAACGCGACCGCCTGCCCGACGGACCCGAACCGCGCCGTGGCGTCCCCCAGGCACGCCACGCCCACCTGGTGTGGAGCGGCGGCGTCCAGGCCGTCGACAACCTCCTGCCCGGCCTCACCGACGAGGTCGTCGCCCACGGCGGCCGCCTGGTCCGCATCATGGGCGACATGGTCTCCCGAGCGCCCAACGAGGTGTGGTTCCGCCGCTTCCTGACCACCCACCACCGCAACCTGGTGTGCTCCCGCGACCTGTTCGACTTCGTCCTGCGCGACCGCGTCCTGGCCGACGAACGCATCACACTCCGCCAGGAGACCACCGCACTGCGTCTCCAGGGCGACGCCGCGCGCGTCACCGGCCTCCGCATACGCACCGGTACGGAGGAACTCACCCTCCCCGCGGACCTGGTCGTCGACGCCTCCGGCCGAGGTTCCCGCGCACCGCAGTGGCTCACCGACCTGGGACTGCCCACCGTCACCGAGCGCGAAGTGAACGCCGGCGTCGCCTACGCCACCCGTCTCTACCGCGCCCCGGGCACGACCGGGAACATCGACTTCCCGCTGGTCAACGTGCAGGCCAACCCGGCCAAGGCGCCGGGGCAGGGCGGCATCATCCTGCCCATCGAGGCGGGCCGCTGGATCGTCACCCTCTCCGGCACCCGCGGCGGCGAACCCACCGACGACCCCGACGCCTTCGTCGACTTCGCACTCAACCTGGGCGACCCCGTCATCGGCGAGCTGATCAGGGACGCCCAGCCGCTGGGAGACGTGGTCACCACCCGCGCCACGGCCAACCGCCGCCGCTACTACGAGCAGGTCAAACGCTGGCCGGACGGATTCGTCGTCCTCGGTGACGCCATCGCCGGATACAACCCCGTCTACGGCCACGGCCTGACCGTCGCGGCCCAGTGCGCCCTCGCCGTCCGCGACCTGCTCCGCACGACCGGGCCGGGGACCCCCGGCCTCTCCTGCCGCCTCCAGCGCGCCGCCGCACGCCCTGTCGCCGCCGCCTGGGACCTGGCCGTCGGCCAGGACGCCCTCTACCCGGGAGCAGCCGACACCCGCCCCGGCGCCGTCGAGGGCCTCCTCGCGCGCTTCATCGACAAAGCCGTCGAAACCGGTGCGCGCAGCCCGCGCGCCATGGCGGCGCTGCTGGACGTCATGAGCCTGGAGAAGCCCGCCACCCGCTTGCTCTCGCCCGACATGCTCCTCCCCATGCTCTTCGGCCCGAAGAAGCCGTACCTGCAGGGACCGCCCCTTACGGAAGCGGAGCGGAAGACCGCCATCCCGTAGCCCGGCGCACCGGTACGCCGACGGCGCCACCGGCCGTCGCCGGCCGCTGCCCGGCCCGCTGACCGGCGGGTGAACGCCGGCCGGTGAGCGGGGGACGGACCCGGCGCGACCGGTGATGACCGGCCACGCCGGGCGGCCGGGCGGGCGGGCGGCACGGCGCTCTCAGATGATGGGCGTGGACACCGTGCCGATGCCGTCGATGGTCACCTCGACCAGGTCCCCGGGCTTCATGTACCACCGCGGCGTGCGAGCCCGCCCCACTCCTCCGGGGGTGCCGGTGAGGATCAGGTCCCCGGGGCGCAGCGGCAGCATGGTGGACACGTACGCGACCAGGTGGGCGGGAGTGAACAGCAGGTCGGCGATCCGGTGCTCCTGCACCGGCGTGCCGTTGAGCGTGGTCCGCAGCACCGCCGTCCCGGCGTCGAACTCGTCGGGGGTGACCAGGACCGGCCCGACCGGGGTGGAACGCGCCCAGATCTTGCCCTGCAGCCACTCGGTCGAACGGTACTGCCACCCCCGCATCGAGATGTCGTTGGCCACCGTGAAGCCGGCGATGTACTCTCCCGCTTCCTCCTCGCTCACCTTGTACGCGGTCCGCCCGACGACGACGGCGAGTTCGCCCTCCCAGTCCATCTCCGGGTCCTCCGCCACGGCCGCCACCGCATCGGCGGGGCCGGTCAGCGTGTCGGCGAACTTCGCGAAGAGGGTGGGGTACGCGGGCAGTTCCCGGCCCATCTCCTGAATGTGGCCCGCGTAGTTGAGGCCGGCGCACAGCACCTTCGACGGATGCGGTACGACCGTCTCCACCTCGACGTCACCCCTGCGGTGCCGGCGCCCGGAGGCGCCCGCCGCGACCTGCCGCCAGTCCCCGTCCGCCAGCAGGGCACCGACGTCGACGTAGCCGGGGATCTCGGTGAACTCCTCGCCGTCCACGCGGGCCGCGCTCGTCCCGTCGGGAGTGCGCACGGTTGCCAGTCTCATGTCTCTCTTCTCCTGTCGCCCCGTCGTCCGTTGCTCCGTCCTCCTCGCTCGGGCCGGGGTGCGCGGCCCGGGCGCCACGCCTCAGGCACCGGCGGCGGCCTGCTCGGGCACGACCAGGTCGAAGAACCCCCAGTGCGACCCGGCGGGCAGCGTGCCCGACAGCATCCGGCCGCACTTCTGCGTCACGATGTGCGAGGAGCCCCGGTGCTGGCTGCCGGCGTGGCTGTCGCGGAAGAAACGCTGCAACGTGCCGTCCCGCATGACCTGGGCACCCGCGAAACGGTGCACGAGCTGGCTGATCTCCACCGCGGTCCGGGAGGCGAGGCTGCACGCGAGCCGCGACATCGTCTCCTGCTCGT
Source organism: Streptomyces viridosporus (assembly GCF_002078235.1). GTDB lineage: Bacteria > Actinomycetota > Actinomycetes > Streptomycetales > Streptomycetaceae > Streptomyces > Streptomyces viridosporus. The sequence continues at coordinate 11,113 of NZ_MSGP01000272.1, read as the reverse complement.
CGTCCAGTTGGGCCCGGGCCGCGAGCGTCGACTCGTTGTCGCCCCAGGTCTCGCGCAGCAGCGCCATGGTGCCCCGCACGTGCGAGAAGTGCCGTGCGTACTCCGCGAAGAACTCGTCGCTGGTGACCGGGGAGCCCTCCGCGGGGTCCTTGCGTCGCGTCAACTCCCGCAGCTCGTCCAGCATGCGGCGTCCGACGCCCTGCGACCAGGCGGCCTGGTGCAGCCCGGCCATCAGGGCAGGGCTCAGGCCGTGCACGGACCGGCCCCGCCGGACGTGCTCCGGGCCGATGCGGAAGACGTAGGTGTCGTCCACCAGCAGGTCCTCGGCCCGGTAGTCGAGGCTCGCGGTCGCACGCAGCCCGAGCATGTCCCAGTTGTCGCTGATCCGCAGGGCCGAGCGGGGAACCAGGCAGACCAGCCGCTCACCCGTCTCCCGGACGGTGACGGCGAGATTGATGTGGGTGGCCATGGACACCCCGGGGGCGAACTGCCAGACGCCACTCACCCGGTAGCCGCCGCCGTCCCGCACGGCCTGGCCGGTGAACGCGGTGGACTGCCCCGCCACCAGCGGAAACCCGTCCCCGGTGAAGAGCTCGGCCACCGCCTCGTCGCTCAGGTAGGTGGCCGCGGTCGCCGTCTCGCTCGCCACGGCGCGCACCAGCCACCCCAGTGAGGAGTCGGCGTGCGACAGCTTCTCCATCACCCGCAGGATCTGCAGGGGAGAGGCCGCCATGCCGCCGAGTTCGGCCGGCACCATCAGCCCGAAGACGCCGCTGGCGCGGAGGGCGTCCTGCACCACCGGCGTCGGACGCCGCAGGCGCTCGCTGTCCGCGGCCTCGCTCTGCAACAGGGGGTGGATCTCGTCCAGTTCCTTCAGCAACCGGGAGATGTCCTCGGTCACCCGGGTACGGTCCGTCACGACCGGCTCCTCTCCGACCGCGCGCCGCCGGCCTCCTGCGCCAGGGCGCTCCACCGGCCGCGGTAGAAGAGCAGGGGCTGGGTGTCGTCCTGCTGTCCGTAGGACATCACGCGCCCGAGCACCAGGACGTGGTCGCCGCCGTCGTACCCCGCCCACGGCGTGCACTGGAAGTAGGCCAGCGAACCGTTGATCCGCGGCGCGATGTCGTCCCCCACCCACTCGATGAGGTGGGCGTCCTGCGGCTTGCCCGCGAAGTGCAGTGCGGTGCCGAGCTGGTTGTCGCCGAGCACGTTGACCGCGAAGGGCCGCTCGAGCAGGTAGGTCAGAGCGCGCGAGGTCCGCTGCATCGAGACCAGCACCAGCGGCGGGTCCAGGGACACCGAGGTGAAGGAGTTCACGGTGACGCCGTAGTAGTGGTCGCCTGACCGGTACGTGAGCACGACGACGCCGGTGGCGAAGTTGCCCAGAGTGTTGCGAAGTTGGCGGGGATCGGCGATCGATGGGGTCGCGGCGCTCGACGCCAGGGTCTTGGCGTCGGCTGCTTTCTCATAGATCTCGGAGTCCCACATGATGTCGGTCATCCCGAACCTCCTGGGAATCGTGGGTCGGCCCGTACGGGCCGGCTGGGGGGCCGGCGGCCACGTGCCGGGGAGGACGTGGCCGCCTGGCCGGGGTGGTCAGTGGGCCTCTTCGGTGGCTTCCTCGCTCGCGACGAACGTGGTGCCGGTGCCTTCCGGCAGCCAGGTCCGCAGGACCGGGTAGGCGACCAGCGCCAGCAGGAACGACACCAGGAAGCCGAGGGAGAGGACGTCGGTGGCCATCAGGACCGTGCCGACCGCGGCGGACAGAACCAGCGTGAGGACGCCGGCCCAGTTCCACTTCTCCACCCGGTGCGTGTCCCGGTCGTACCGTGCGCGCCGGACCAGGTAGTAGTCCGCGATCATCACGCCGCACATGCCGAGCGTCATGGAGCCCAGGTACGCCAGGTAGGCGGCGAACTGCTCCAGGATGCCGACGGCGATCATCACCAGGGCGATGACGTTTCCGATCACCACCATCGCCGCCCGGCCCGGCTTCCACCCGGTGAGGGAGTCGATCAGGTTGACCAGCGAGAGGGAGCCGGAGTAGGCGTTGATGGCCTGGGCCTTCGCCTGGGCGGCGTAGATGGTGACGAAGCCCGTCCAGCCGGCGAAGATGACGAAGAAGGCCCCCGTGTTCTGCATGACGAACGTGCTGCCCGCCGCGGCGGCCGCTTCCTGGCTCAGGTCCGCGTCGTGGGCCATGAGGTGGTCGACGACCTCGGGCATGCCGCCGATGACGACGAGCGATCCCAGGACGGTCATGACGACGTTCTGGGTGATCGGGCCGGAGGCGGCCAGCACCGTCACGTCGCGGCGCGTACGGCAGTACCGCGCGAAGTCCGTGGTGACCAGGGCGATGGTTCCCGCCGTGGCGCCCATGACCCCGATCGCGGCTTCGAACTTCGGCCAGAGACCGCCGGGGACGACACCGCCGTAGGTGAACACGTCCATCGGGTCAGCACCCTGGATCACATAGATGTGCACGAGCATGTAGACCGTGACCAGGAGCGTGACGGCGGTCAGGGCGGCCGACGCCCGCAGCGCCAGCTTCAGGCCGAAGATGGCCAGAGCGATCCACGCCAGCGTCATGAAGCCGTAGACGAGGATGCGCATCGGCCAGGAATCAGGCAGGTCGAACATCAGCAGCGTGCCCTGGTAGAGCAGGGCGGACTCCATGGCCAGGAAGCCGAGGATCATGAACGCGAAGATGATCGAGCCGATCGACGAGCCCATGAAACCGAACCCGAAGAACCGGGAGGTGATGGTGCTCGACATGCCGGTTTCGAAGGCCATCCGACCGAGGGCCTTGCCGAGGAACAGGGCGAAGGCCGCGACGAGGGCACCGACGATCATGCCGACCGTGAAGCCGGCCAGCACGACGGTGAAGCCCGCGATGGCGAAGACGACCAGGGCGGTGGCGACGCTGACCGGGCTGAGGGCGAGCTGGTAGCCGCTCCTCCGCTCCGCCAACGGCACGCTGACCAGGGCATGGTCTTCCGCCGCGGTCGCCAGTGCCGAATCGGTGGATCTGGGATTTCTGGTGTGTGAGGACACAGTGCCTACCCATGAGAGAGATGGCGCCCACGGCGGCTTTCCAAGTGGGACGCGCCTTTAAGTCGCTGAGGGCGCTCAGTCGACGCTGCAGCCGGCCACCGCGATGGCCTCGATCTCGAGCAGGATCTCCGGCTTGGCGAGAGCGGAGACCTCGACCAGGGAGCACGCCGGGAAGTCGCCGGAGAAGAACTCCTGACGGGCCTTCCACACACCGGCGTTGTCCCCCATGTCCGTGACGAAGATCGTCATCTTGACGATGTCGTCCATGACCGCGCCGGCCGCCTCGACCAGATGCCTGATCTTGCCGAACACCACCCGGGCCTGCTCATGGGCGGTGTCGCCGAGGACGGTCTCCCCGTCCTGCCCGCGCGCCGTCATTCCGGAGATCATGATCAGGTCGTCGATCCGCAGGCAGTTCGACCACATCCCGTCCGCCGGCTCGCGCACGGCGTCGGAGGTGAAACGCTGCTTCTTCATCGCTGTGGTCCTCACAGGTCGATCCGGTTGTCCCAGGCGGAGGTCCCGCCCCAGTTCACGCAGACGCTCTGGCGGCGCATGAAGCCCTTCCACGCGTCCGAGCCGGCGGTGCGGCCGCCCCCGGTCTCCTTCTCGCCGCCGAACGCGGAACCGACGTCGGCGCCCGTGGTGCCCATGTTGATCCGGACGATGCCGCAGTCACTGCCGCGGGCGGAGAGGAAGGTCTCGATGTTGGTCAGGTTCGTGCTGTGCATGCCCGAGGCGAGACCCTGGGCGACGCCGTTGTGGATCTCGATGGCCTCCTCGAGGTCGTCGTAGGTCAGCACGGAGACGATCGGCACGAAGGTCTCCGACTGGGCGATCTCGAAGTGCGGCTCGACACCCGTGACGATGGCCGGCTCGACGTACAGACCGGGGCGGTCGAGCACACGGCCGCCGTACACCACGGTGGCTCCCTCGCGTTCGGCACCGGCGAGGACCTTCCGGTAGTCCTCCACCGCCTGCCGGTCGATCAGCGGGCCGACCACGGTGTCCGGGTCGCGCGGGTCACCGATGACGATCTGGTCGAAGGCCTTCTTCAGCAGCTCGACCAGCTCGTCCGCGATGCTCGTGTGGGCGATGATCCGGCGGGTGCTGGTGCAGCGCTGGCCCGTCGTGCCGACCACGCCGAACGTCAGTGCCCTGGCGGCGAGTTCCAGGTCGGCGGTCTCGTCGACGATGCAGCCGTTGTTGCCCGAGCACTCCAACTGGTACCGGCGGCCCAGCGTCGAGCCGACGATGTCGGCGACCTTGCGGCCCACCGTCGTCGAACCGGTGAACGAGATCATGGCGACACGGGTGTCGGCGACCATCGTCTCGGCGACGGCGTTGTCGTCCGGGACGAACAGGGAGAACACGCCCTCGCACCCCAGCTCCGCAGCCGCCTTGTTGACCAGCTTCTGCACGGCGATCGCGGTCAGCGGCACCTTCGGGCTCGGCTTCCAGATCACCGTGTTGCCGGCGATCGCGGAGAGGAACCCGTTCTGCGCCCACACGGCGGCCGGGAAGTTGTACGCGCTGATCAGCCCCACGACGCCCAGCGGCAGCCATTGGTCGTACATGCGGTGCTCGACCCGCTGGGACTGCTGGGTGAAGCCGTACATCATCCGCGCCTGACCGGCGGCCAGCACCGACATGTCGACCGCTTCGCGGAGCTCGCCCTTGGCCTCCATCGTCGACTTGCCGGTGTCCAGCGAGACGACCGCGGCCAGGCTTTCCAGGTTCTCCTCGATCAACTGGCCGATCCTACGCACGAATTCACCGCGCCGTGGCGGCGGCACCATCCGCCAACGCTTCTGGGTCTCGACGGCGGCGGCCACGAGCGTCTCGTAGTCCTGTCCGTCCGAGGCCGCGATCCGGCCCACGAGTTCACCGTCGGCGGGACACTGCGCCTCGATGACCGGCCGTCCCTCGGTGGTTCCCCAGCCGATCGAGTCCCCGTAGGTACCGGAGTGCACCTGGTCCAGGCCGAATTCGGCGAGCACCTTCTCGGTGTCGAACAGGGTCTTGGTGGTTTCGCTCATCATCGCTTTCCAACAACGTCGCGGGTTCGGTGGGAATACGTCGGACGGACCGGCACCTCACTCCTTGGCAAGGAAGTCCCCGATCGTCTCGTCCGTGTGGTACTCGGGCTTCTCGTAGTAGTGCGGACCGTCGTAGATCTCGATCAGCACGCTGCGCTCGTGCGCCAGGGTGGGGCCGTGCGGGTGGTCCTTCGGGTTCATGTAGAAGGAGCCGGGACGCAGCCGGAGGCCGGAGTCGGTGTACTCGTAGTCGCCCTCGAGGCAGTACATGAACTGGTTCGAGGCGTGCGTGTGCCTGGTCGGGATGGTGCCGCCCTTCTCGTACTCGAGCAGGGCGATGCTGGCGCCGGTGTCCGGGTTCTTGTGGAGGAAGTACTGGCGGAACCCGTAGTCGGGGTAGTCGATCCACCCCTCGTCCTCGAGGTCCGAGGCATGGACCAGGATCTCGAGCGACTTCATGGTCGCGGCGTCGATGTCCATCGTTCACTCCCGTCCGGGGCGGCCGGCGGCCACCCACGTGTCGTATTCCTGGCGGCTTTCGGGCGTGGCGGGAAACAGTCCGAAGAGGGACCGGCCACGCCGGATCTCAAGAGCTGCGAACTCCTCGTACGCGGCGGCGTCGGCGGCTTCCGCGGCGACGTCCGCGGCCAGTTCCCGGGGGACGACCACGACGCCGTCGCTGTCGCCCAGCACCACATCGCCCGGGTAGACCGCCACTCCGCCGCAGCCGACGGGTTCGTCGAGCGCGGCCGGGTGCAGGGCGACGGGGGTCGCCCTGGGCGCGTTGTCCCGCTGGTAGCACGGCAGGCCGGTCTCCCTGATGGCCGCCGAGTCCCGGTAGCCGCCGTCGGTGACCACGCCCGACACACCGCGCTGCTTCAGTCGCGCCGCCATCATGTCGCCCATGGACGCGGCCGTCGTGCAGCCGAACGCGTCGATCACGAGGACCGCGCCGGGCGGGCACTCCTCCATCGCCCGCCGGTGCAGGTTCTCGCTGCTCGCGTAGGTGGCGAGGGTGTCGAGGTCCTCGCGTGCGGGGATGAACCGCAGGGTGTAGGCCGGGCCCACCAGCGGCTGCTGGCCGGCTGCCAGCGGCCGCACACCGTTCATGACCACGTTCCGCAGGCCGTGCCGGAGCAGCATGTTGGCCACGGTGGCCGAACCCGCTTGCGCCAGTTGTGCGCGGACCCGCTCCGGCAGCGGCTGGGCGAGGCCGGTGCTCGCTGCGCCGGTCACTGGAAGAACTCCAGGGGCGGGCGGTTCCCCCACTGGGTGGTCTCGCTGGCCGTTCCGTTGAACCTGGTCGGCCGGTGGCGGTGGTCGACGACGTCGCCGTCGGTGTAGTGCTCGATGCGGAAGCCGAACGGGTCCTTCCAGTAGTCGAAGATCTGGCTGCCGAGCAGATGGCGGCCGACTCCGACGTCGAGGCGGTATCCCTGCTGGACGAGGTAGTCGTGCGACGACATCACCGCGTCCATGTCGGTGACCTCGAACGCGCTGTGGTGGACGCCCGCCCAGTCCGACTGCAGGACGAGCATGAAGTGGTGGTCCACCAACTGCTCGCCCAGGTCCAGCCGGACGAAGGTGCCGACGACGGGCCCCTCCTCGCCCGGCGGGACGAAGTAGTCCGAGGGAAGGAAGTTGAAGCGCTCGTTCAGCCAGGCCATCGACGCGTCGTGGTCCTTCACATGGAGCACGAAGTGACCCAGGCGTGCGATGGTGCACGGCGCGACGGGCTGGCGGACGGCGGCGTTCACCCGGTTCTTGTCGCGGACGTTGTTCATGACGAAGGGGTCGCGGTCCGGGATCGGCTCGGCCTTCCGCCGGCCCCAGATCGCCCGGATCTCGATGCCGTCGGGCATGGTCATCGAGACCTCGTGGCCGCCGCCGGGCTCCGTCGACTCCCGGACCGGGGAGGACCCCGGCTTCGCGGCGAGTTCGACGAGGTCGTCGTAGTCGGCGACCTCGATCGAGGCACCGACGAAGCGCTGCTTGTCGGCCTTGCGGGTCACGTGGATGTGATGCTGGGTGCCCGTTCCCCGCATGTACAGGGTCCGGTCGTCGCTGCCTTCGGCCTTCACCATGCCGAACGCGGTCAGGAACTTCTCCATCACCTCGAGATCCGGTGCCTCGTAGGTGACGTGGGCGGCATCGATTGCCGTAGCCACGGGTCCTCCTGTGGTGGATGGGAGCGCGGCGGCGAGCACGGGGCCGTCGCCGCCGGATGAGCCGGGGCTCCCGCTTCGGACGGGAGCCGTGCGGGCGGTCAGCTCTTGAGGGCCTTGAGGACGCTGACGTCGTCCGGGCCCTTCAGGTCCGGCACGGTCCAGCCGTCCAGGTCGTACTCGTTCATGGCGCTCTGCGCGAAGTCCTTGCAGTAGTCGAGGAGACCGCTGCCCCGGGCGCCGAACAGGTTGGTCTGACGCGTCACGTCGTTGCTGCCGATGTAGTTGATCTCGTACAGCTCGTGACGGGCTCCGAACTCCGTGCCGATGGAGTCCCAGAGCATCTTCATGACCTTGACGCGCTCCTCGGCGTCGATGCCTCCCGTGCCGCGCAGGTACGTGTCCAGGTAGCCGCGGATCTCGGGGGTCCTGAAGTCGTTCGCGTGGGAGTTGAGGTAGATCAGGCCGCTGGCCACGACCTGCTCGATGATGTTCTTGATCTTCGGCATGGCCAGCTGGTTCATCACGCGGTAGGCGCCGGCGAACTGAGGATCGGGCTGGATCATGCCGCCCTTCCACGGCACCGCGCTCTTGGCCATCGCGTCCGACAGCGCCCAGAAGGTGTTGCGCCAGGCGATGACCTCGCCGAGCTGGGACATGACGCCGTGGAACTGGCCCGCTCCGGTGACGTCGAGGGCGCGGGACAGCATGCCGACCAGGAAGTCCATCTTGACGGCGAACCGGGTGCAGCCGTGCAGGGAGGCGCGCTCCAGATAGCCCGAGTGGATGTTGTACTTGTTGGCCTGCTCCAGGTCGTTGTGGATGAACGCGTTCTCCCAGGGGACGAACACGTCGTCGAGGACCAGGATCGCGTCGTTCTCGTCCAGCCGACTCGACAGGGGGTAGTCGAACGGGCTGCCCAGCACCGCCGCGCGGTACTCGTTGGAGGTGCGGCAGATCAGCTTCACGCCGGGAGCGTTGGTGGGCGTGATGAACACCGGCGAGAAGGCCGGGTCCTGCACGGCGACCTGGCCCACGTGGCCGACGAAGGTGTAGTGCGTCAGGGCCGACCCGGTGGCCACCACCTTGGCGCCCGAGACGTGGAAACCGGCGTCGGTCTCCTTGGTGACCCGGATGAACACGTCCTTGCCCGCGTCCGCGCCGAGGCCGCGGTCCACCGGGGGGTTCATGATGGCGTGGTTGATGTACCACGTCCGCTCCTGGGCCTTGCGGTACCAGGCGCGCGCGTTGTCCTCGAACCCGCGGTAGAACTCGGCGTTGGCACCGAGGGTGCCGAGGAAACAGCCCTTGTAGTCGGGGGAGCGGCCCATCCAGCCCCAGGCGATCTTCTGCCACTCGGCGATGGCGTCGCGGGAGGCCACCTGCTCCTCGACGCTCCCCGGCGCCCGGTAGAAGCGGTGGGTGAAGCCTCCCCACTCCGTGGGCGCGGTGAGGATGTCCTTGCGCGCCGGGTCGTGCAGGGCGTCGTACATGCGCGCGATCATGCGGGCGGAGTTGCGGAAGGCGGGGTGCTCCGCGATGTTCTCCACCCGCTCTCCGTAGATCCAGACCTCACGACCGTCGTTGAGGCTCTCGAGGTACTCGTCTCCGGTCAAGGGGAGATATTCGCGGCCGGCAGAGCCGTGCGCGGACTGATTCGTGTTTCCCGTCGTCATTTGACCGAGGCCCCTTCTTTTCGTGCGCGGAACCGGGTCAATCACTCGGTTCGTGCAGACAATGCGAGAGCAGCGATCGCACGGGGGTTTCCCTCTCGATCCGAAGCCGCCTACGCCGTCGAATTGCCGGGAAGACTGACACGGCCCATGACGCGGAACAAGGGAAGCGGGAAGAAGTCGGTGGCGTCCGGCGGCGCTCGACGGCTTGGGCCGGCGCCCTGTCCGTCGACCGGGGCACGATCAGAAAACAACCACTGACCTGGCGCTTTGACGGTCAGTGAGGGTGCCGGGGAGCAGAGGAAGCACATCGGAATGTGATGCACGTCACATGGAATTCATCGCGGTTCATGAAGCTGTTCGCTTTACTTCTCCCGCCCTTTCCATACAGGGGCCCATGGAGGGGTATAAAGCTTCGTGTATGGCTCCGCTCATCGTCCGAGGGTGCGGCGGTGTTCGGCGATGGTTCGCGTCGCCTGCAGCCACCGCTCCATCAATGGCGTGGTCTCGGCCCCGCGTTTCCACAGGAGCGTCGCCTGCATGGGCCTGAGCCAGCGCGGGGGATCGAGAAGGGCCACGGCGTCGTTCTTGCCGGCCATGCGCTCGGTCACCGGGGCCACGCCCAGTCCCGCGGCGACGAAAGCGAGCGCGGTCTGCGGTGTGGAGACCTCGATGACCTCGAAGGTGTCGTCGGCCGACAGGGCTTTCTCCGCGGCGTCGGGCATCCCCGAGAAAGCGGGAATCGGGGACGGGAGAATCCAGCGGCCCCATCCTTTGCCGTCGGGGTGCTGTTCTTTCGCACGGTATTTCGGCACGGCCAGCTTGATGTCGATGTCGATGACGGGAGACCAGTCGCAGATGTCCGTGACGAACCCGGCGAACTGTGCCGGGGGGAAAGGGACGCAGCCCATGTCCAGTTCCCCTCTCCTGATCCCCTGCACGATGACATCGGGGGTGACATCGGTCAGGCTCACCCGCGCGCTGGGGGCCTGCTCGAGGAACTCCGCCAGGACATCGGCGATGATTTCGTTGATGACCATGGGCTCCGCACCGATGCGCAGGTCCCCGGCCGCGCCCTCTCCCATCAGCTTCAGCGTCTCGACCACTCGATTCCGGTCGGCGAGCAGGCGCTCACCCCTGGACAGCAGGTGGAGCCCGGCCCGGGTGGGGTGGACCCCCTTCGCCGTCCGGTCGAGGAGCCGCACCCCGAGCTCCCGCTCCAGCTTCGCGATGGCGTGACTCACCGGCGGCTGCGTCATGTTCAGATTCTTGGCGGCCTGCGAAACCGATCCGGCCTCGACGACGGCCCTGAAGTACTCGAGCTGGCGAAAATCCATGGCGTCTGCTTTTCACGGCATCCGGTGAATGTCAACAGACGACCGGTCGATCAGGAGAGGGCCGCATGGACGGCCGAGGGTTCACTCGAATCCCGTGGTCCGGCCGCAGCCGTCTCCTTGTGCCGTAACACTCCTTTCCTTGAGGGAGCGTTGGTTGTTTTCGGGGATGAAGCGCTCTCGGCCGGTCCGCCGGCCGTCCGTGTTCGTGGGGCGCGCGGGAAAGGCGGTGCCGCCGCTCTGTCCCCCGGCCCCCCGCGAAGGGGTGGAGGCGAGACGCATCGTCTTGCTAGGGTGAGGGCATGCGTTCCCTCTGCTTCCTCTGAGTCCGGGCACGGCCGACGCCGCCGTTTCCGCTGCCCGTGGACACTTCGCGACCCAGGGAAAGTCATATGCGCGAACGCGCCCGTACCGCCGCGCCCACTGCCGTGGCACAGCTCTCCGTCAAGGACGTCACCAAGGCCTACGGCACCCGGACCGTCCTCGACCAGGTCTCCTTCACCGTCCGCCCGGGCGAGAAGGCCGCCGTCATCGGGGAGAACGGCTCCGGCAAGTCCACCCT
>NZ_MSGP01000272.1:0-218 GCF_002078235.1 Streptomyces viridosporus | reverse complement strand
CTGGGCGAGGCGTCCGAGGACGAACTCACCGCGTACGGTGAGCTGCTGATCGCGTACGAGGAACGCGGCGGGTACGAGGCGGACGCCCGCGTCGACGCCGCCCTGCACGGGCTCGGGCTCGCCGGGGTCACCCGCGACCGCGTCCTGGGCTCGCTCTCCGGCGGCGAGCAGTCCCGGCTCGCGCTCGCCTGTGTGCTGGCCGCCGCCCCCGAACTGCT
>NZ_MSGP01000271.1 GCF_002078235.1 Streptomyces viridosporus | reverse complement strand
GAATCCCCCGCACCCCCTCCCACGGCCGCGGGAGGGGGCGGTTCCGCGGGGTCCTCGGCGTCCTTGTCAGCCGAAGGCCTCCCGCAGCGCCGGCAGCAGCGTCTTCTCCGACCAGTCCAGGTACTGCGGCTGCGACTCGCCGCCGATCTGCACCAGGGCGATCTCGGTGAAGCCGGCCTCCGCGTAGGGGCGGACGGCCTCGACGAAGTCCTCCGGGTCGCTGCCGCACGGGATCGACCCGGCGACGTCGTCCGGCCGGACGAACTGGGTCGCGAGGTCGAAGGAGTCCGGGTGCGGCAGCTCGGAGTTGACCTTCCAGCCGCTGCCGAACCAGCGGAACTGGTCGTGGGCGCGCTCGACGGCCGCGTTCCGGTCGGGGTCGTAGCACACCGGGAGCTGGCCCACCCGCGGCTTGCCCTCCCCGCCGTGCCGGTCGAAGGCGTCGAGCAGCTCCTGCTTCGGTTCCGTGGCGATCACCAGATCGGCGAGCCGGCCCGCGAGGGCGCAGGACCGCTCCCCGGAGACCGCGACGCCGATCGGCGGCGTCCGGTCCGGCAGGTCCCACAGCCGGGCCGACTCGACGTCGAAATGGGTGCCGTGGTGAGTGACGTGACGGCCCTCGAAGAGGGCACGGATGATCTCCACCGCCTCCTCGAGCATCTCGTGCCGCACGTCCACGGTCGGCCAGCCACCGCCCACCACGTGCTCGTTGAGGTTCTCGCCCGAGCCGAGCCCCAGCCGGAACCGGCCCTCGGACAGCAACTGCATCGTCGCCGCCTTCTGCGCCACCACCGCCGGGTGGTAGCGGAACGTCGGGCACGTCACGTACGTCATCAGCGGAATCCGCGAGGTGGCCTGGGCGGCGGCGCCCAGCACGCTCCACGCGTACGGCGAGTGACCCTGGGAACGCAGCCAGGGGAAGTAGTGGTCCGAGGTCACCGAGAAGTCGAAGCCCGCCTCCTCGGCCCGCACCACGTGGCCGACCAGCTCACGGGGCCCGGCCTGCTCGGTCATCATCGTGTATCCGATTCGCACCATGTCGCCCGGGTCCCCGGTCGCGCAGCGGGAAAACGGTGGATCACCCGGCTGCCGGACGCCGGGCCCCACCGACGACGGCCACCGGTTCGCCCCGCGGCTCAGCCCGCGGCCGGGCGGAACGTCCGCAGGAAGGTCCGCAGCGCCTCCCGGCTCGCACCGTCCTCCCAAGTGGCGGCCGGTGTCGTCCAGCGCAGGGAGAAGCCGCGCCCGCCACCCAGGAGGAGCCCCCGGCCGAAGGTGCGCACCCGGCTGCCGCCGGTCTCGGCGTACCACTCCATGTCGGCGGCTTCCCGCCCCTGGTACGTCGTCGAGCGGATCGAGCCGATCCGCTCGTAGTCGCCGGACCGCTCCAGGCGCGGCTCCACGTCGTCCCGCCACACGGCCACGGCGTCGGACCCCACGCCCGTGCTGTAGGTGACGGCGAGCGTGCGCGGGTCCCCTTCCGCGCCGAAGGTGACGCGGTAGGCCCGGTCGGCGCCGCGCGAGGTGTCCAGCCGCTGCCAGCCCTCGGGCAGGGCGACGGAGAAGCCCTCCGGCGCGCGGTAGGTCCGGTAGCCGGGCGGGAGGTCCGCCGTGCCCGAGGGCGACGGGGCGGGCGCGGCCGACGGCCGGGAGGCCCCCCGGTCACCGGGCGCGGACGCCGAGGCCGCCGGCGCGTCGGCGACGGAGCCGGTGCCGGGCAGCGCCTGCGTCGCGGCGAGCACCGCCACCGTCACGGTGACGACGGCCAGGGTGGTACCGAGGACCGTCGTCCGTCTGCTCCACCTCCGGTCGGCGTACCGCAGGGCGAGGGCGGGCCCGCCGCGCAGCCGGGGGCTCGGCACCGCCTCCGCGACGGCCCCGGAGTCCTCGCTGAGCACGCGGGTGAGCACCTCGCGGACCACCTGCCGGGTCAGCCGCTCCCGCGGGTCCTTGCGCAGCAGCCCCTGGACGACCCGGGTGAGCGGACCGGCCCGCACCGGCGTGCGCAGCGGCAGCCGGTCCACCCCCTTCAGCGTGGCCTCGGGCCGGCCCCGGTCACGGAACGGCGGACGCCCCTCGAGCATCGTGTAGAGGAGCGCGCCCAGTGCCCACAGGTCCGCCGCCGGGCCGGTCCGCTCGTCGCGGGCCTGCTCCGGAGCGGCGTACGACGGGGCGGTGAGCCGGGGCGCGGTCGTCGAGCCGGCCAGCCCGTACCCGGTGACGACCACGGGTCCGCCCTCCCGCACGAACACCTGGCCGGGACTGAGCTCCCCGTGCGTGATGCCCTCGGCGTGCGCGGCGTCCAGCACGTCGAGCAGCTCCAGCGCGATGCGGGCGGCCCGTACGTAGTTGAGGGTGCCCTGTTCGGCGAGGACCTCGCCGAGCGGCGTGCCGTCGATCCAGGCGGTGACGGTCCACAGCGAGCCGTCCTCGTCGAGGGCGTCGACGACGTCGACGACGGTGGCGATCCGGCCGGGGCACAGCCGCGACACGCTCTCGGTCGTCCGCAGGACGCGGGACGGGGCACGGTGTGCGGCACCGTCCGGCTCCTCGGGCAGCTCGATCCGGGTGACCAGGCACGGACGGCCCGTCCGCAGGTCGTCGGCGTACCAGCAGACGCTGTTGGTCTCGCGACGAGTGATCTCGACCAGCCGGTACCGCCCGCCGACCGACTGGTGTGTGGAGACGTGCGCCCTGCCCATGGACATCCCTCTTCGAAACCGCCGGGTCTCCCTTTCCCAGAGGTACGGGGGACCGGACGGGATCCGTTCAAAGGAAGGCCCGGAAAAAGAGGCCACCGCGGATTCCTGTCTTCTGTTCAAGAAAACGAGAAAAGCGGACGGCCGTGCGGAGGGAGGCGGCCGTTCCGGGCGGCGGCGCCCCGCACCTCGGCCGGTGGGCGGGGAAACCCGCGGACCGCGTTCCGTCCCGGGCCGCGACGGAAGCGGATGTCCCGGCCCCTCCACCGGTGACCGGCGGTAAAGGGAAGAAGACCCGCGGCGGGGACGCGGACCGCCGCCCGGCCGGAATCCGGCGGGCGGGCATTTCGGCACGGGCCGGGACGCTCAGCGCAGCCCGAAGCGCTCCGTCCAGGCGATCATGTCGCCGGTGGTGACGTTGCCCCCGCACACCACCAGCCCGAGCCGGGCCCCCTCGCCGACCCGCTCCAGCACCCACCGCGCGGCGGGCAGCAGACAGCCGGCGGCCGGCTCCGCCCACACCTTGGCGTGGTCCGCGAGAGCGAGCGAGCCGAGCACCGCCTCCCGGTCCGGCACCACCAGCACCTCGGTGACCAGCTCCGAGACGTGCTCGTACGTCAGCCGCGACACGGCCGGGGCGCTGAGCGTGGAGACGATCGACGACAGCGCGACCGGCACCGGGCCGCCCGCCGCCAGCGCCTCGGACATCGCCTGCGCGCCCTCGGTCTCCACGCCCCAGACCCGCACCCCGGGCCGCAGCGCCCGCAGCGCCGCCGCCACGCCGGCGATCAGCCCGCCGCCCCCGATGCTCACCAGCACATCGGTGAGGTCGCCGGCGTCCGCGGCGAACTCCAGCCCCACGGTGCCCTGTCCGGCGATCACCACGGGATCGTCGAAGGGATGGACCGGGGTCAGCCCCTCCTGCCGGAGCCGCGTCATCAGCGCGAACGCGCTCTCCATGTCGTCGGTCAACTGCACCGTCGCACCGGAGGACTCCACGATCTCCACGGACCGGGCGGGCGCCGAACGCGGCATCACCACCGTGGCCTTCACCTCGAGGGCACGGGCCATGGCGGCGAGGGCGATCCCGTGGTTGCCGCCGCTCACCGCCACGACCCCGGCCGCCCGCTCGGCCTCGCCGAGCGACAGCAGCTTCGCCGCCGCGCCCCGCGCCTTGAACGAACCGGTGCGCTGCAGCAGTTCCAGCTTCGCGGTGACCGGAACCCCGAGCAGCGCCGACAGCCCGGGGCTCGCCGTGGTCGGGGTACGCACCACGTGCCCGGCGATCCGCTCGGCCGCGGCCTCGACGTCGGCGATCCCGATCACTGCTCCACCTCTCCGGCGCGGGGGACGTGATCCGCGCCGTACCGAACCCTCGCCCGGGGAGCGGTCGGGGTCAACACCGCGCGCCGGGCCGCCGCGGGTTCACAGGTCCCGCCGGACCAGGAAGTCGAGCAGCGACCGCAGATCGGCGGCCGCCCCGGCCTCCAGCGGTACGGCGGTGAGCGCGGCCTCGACGGCCGTGAGGTGGCGGCGTGCCTCGGCGAGCGCCGCCGACCGGCCGCCCGCCTCCTCGATCAGCGCGGCCGCCGCCGCGGGGTCCGTGCCCGACTCCAGGAGCGCGGCGAGGCGCGGGGCCACCGGCGTCCGAAGCGCGACCAGGACCGGGAACGTCTTCTTCCGCTCGCGCAGGTCACCGTGCACGGGTTTGCCCGTGACCGCCGGGTCGCCCCAGACGCCCAGGACGTCGTCCACGATCTGGAAGGCGACCCCGAGGTGCCGCCCCGCACGGTCGAGCGCCGCGGACGTCCCCGCGGCGGCACCGCCGAGGACGGAGCCCAGGGCCGCCGCGCACCCCAGCAGCGCCCCCGTCTTGTGCTCGGCCATGGCCCGGTACTCGTCCGGCCGCACCTGCTCCGGTCCCGTCCAGGGCCGGGCGGCGAACAGCAGGTCGTCCGCCTGCCCGCGCACCAGATCGCCCAGCGCGGCCGACAGCGCCCGGACGGCCGCGGTGCCGCCGGGGCGGGCGGCGAGCGTCTCGACGGCCAGCGCGAACAGGGCGTCACCCGCCAGGACCGCGGGCCCGGTGCCGTAGGCCTTCCACACGGCCGGGCGGCGGCGCCTGGCCGCGTCGCCGTCCATGATGTCGTCGTGCAGCAGGGAGAAGGTGTGCACCAGCTCCACGGCGACCGCGGCGGCCACCCCGGCCCGCTCGGGCGCGCCGGCCGCCTCGGCGCCGAGCACGGCCAGCGCCTGCCGTACCCCCTTGCCGCCGGAGGCCGGGGCCGGGGCGCCGCCCACCTCGCACCAGCCGAACGCGTACGCCGCCATCTCGCCGACCCAGGGGTGCAGTCGCCCCACGGCCTCGGCCAGCGCGGGTCGCACCAACGCCCGGCAACGGTCGAGGACCGGGGGAGCGAGGACCGGTGCGGTGGAACCGGGCGCCGTCACCGGGCGGCCCCCGCCGCCGCGTCGGCGCCCACACCGAGCTCCTCCTGGGCCCGCGCCACCATGTCCCGGGCGTACCTGAGCCCGATCCGTTCCAACGTCCGTGCCAGGTCGGCGAGTTCGATGGCCGTCTCGTGGCGGTCACGGCCCAGGCGGGCCAGCGACTTGGCCAGGCCCAGCCGGGAGAGCGCCTCTCCGCGCGGCTCGCCCATGGCGCGGAACTCCTCCAGTGCCCGCTCGTACCACGCACGGGCCTCGGGGTAACGCCCGGCGCGGTACAGGACGTTGCCGCGCATCTTGTGGTTGTAGGCCAGGGCGCCGGAGAGCTGCAGGGCGCGGCACGACGCCTCCGCCTCGGAGAGCAGGCCGAGCGCGCGCTCGGTGTCGCCGTCCCGCACGGAGACCACGTCGGCGAGTCCGCGCAGCGCCCAGGCGTGACCGCGTCGGTCCTCGGCCCGGGCGGCGATGTCCGCGGCCTCCTCGAACAGGGCGTACGCGGTGTCGTGGGCGCCGGTGTTGCGGTGCATCTGCGCGATGCCCTCCAGCGCCCAGACGGTGTGCCGGGCCTCACCGCGCCGCCTGGCCTCGGCCAGGAGCTGCTCGTGCAGCCGGCCGACCTCCTCGTAGTCGCCCTGGATCCGGCCGGTCTCCGCCAGTCCGGCGAGGGAGTAGCCCCGTACGACGACGTCCCCGCCGTGCTCGCCGAGTTCCGCCGCGAGCCGGAGCAGTCGGCGGGCCAGGGGGAACGCGCCGCGCTGCCGGGCGAGGGTGCCGCCGCTCCACAGCGCCCAGGCCATCGCCGCCGTGTCCCCGGCCGCGCGGGCCGCGCGGTAACTCGCCTTCCACGCCCGGTCGGCCTCCTCGACCCGCCCCAGCCGGCGGTGCGCCTCGGCCACCGCGAGCCCGGAGCGCGCCGCCTCGCCGGGCCTGCCCGCGCGCTCGGCCGCTCTCAACTGCTCGGTTCCGGCGGCCAGTACATCGGTCAGGGAGGAGTTCACCGACAGGGCGGTGAGGGGGCCCTGGTATTCCGGGGCGAATGCCTTGCCGTACATCGAAGCCTTTCGGTCCGGTGCACGCCCTTGTATCCCCTGCGTGTATACATTGTACGTATACACGGCGTGTATACACGGCGTGTAGAGAAGGTCGGAAATGCGCCCCGGCCCGGGAGCCGGGGCGTCACCTGCTGCCGGTCAAGACGTCGGCGGGGCCGGCCGGGTTGCCCGTGAGGCGCAGATCACTGCGGCCCCCGCCCGGGCTGGTCGTAGGACCGGGAAAACTTCTCAGCGCTGCTGTCCCTTCCGGGGCGTCGCCCCGCCGGGCGCACGGCCACACGGCCCTCGCCCCGCGGCACCGGCTGCACGGCCTCGCCCGACCCGCGTGGGCATCCTCACCCGGTCTCCCGCTCCTCCGTCACCGTCGGGGAACGACACGCCCGGTGAGGTGCCGTCAGGCACCGAAGAGCTGGGTCCAGTAGGTGCCCGCCCGGCCGCCGCCGGCGAAGCCGACGCCGATGTGGGTGAAGTCCGGCCCGAGGACGTTGGCGCGGTGACCGGGACTGTTCATCCACCCCCTGACGACCTCGGCGGCCGAACGCTGGCCGCAGGCGATGTTCTCGCCGATCGTCCGGCGCGCCGAGCCCGCCGCCGCGGCCCGGTCGCCGGGACCGCTGCCGTCGGGCGCGGTGTGGGAGTAGAAGTCGCGGGCCACCATGTCGGTGCTGTGTGCCTGCGCGGCCGCCGTCAGCAGGGGATCGGGGGACAGGGACGGCAGCCCGGCGCGGGCGCGCTCCCGGTTGGTGAGGCCGACGACCTCGGTGGCCGCCCGGTCCAGGCCCTCCGGGGTGAGCGGACTGGCCCACAGCGCCGTCCAGTAGACGTCGCCGGACGGACCTCCGTCGGCGTGGGCGAGTCCGGCGTGGGTGAAGGCGGGGTCGTGCAGGGTGCGGCGGGGCGGCTCGTTGCGCAGGCAGTAGGAGACGAACTCGGCGGGGGTGCGCGGTCCCGAGACCAGGTGCTCGCCGACGGTGAGGTACGGGTATCCGGCGGCGATGACGCGCTGGTAGACGGAGACGCCGTCCCGGCTCTCGATGCCGAGGCGCCCTCCCGCGGCCATGGCCGCGGCATGCGCCCGCGCCGCGGACACCAGCCGGGCGTCGAGGGCGACCGGAGGGGAACCGGCCCTCGAGCGGGCGGAGTTGACCGGGGCGAGGAAGCCGTCCGGGTCGAGGGCGGAACCGGGCCCCGGGTCCGCCGGACGGGTGCGGACGGCCGGCCCCGGGGCCGCGGCGGACACCGAAGCGGCGGACACGGACTCCTCGTCCGCGTCGTCCGCGTCGTCCGTGACGTCCACGCCGAAGTCCCGGGCCAGCCCGGCCAGTCCGTCGGCGTACCCCTGGCCCAGGGCGCGCAGCTTCCACCCCTCGCCGCGCCGGTAGATCTCCGCGAGGAGCAGGACCTCCTCCTGTCCGGGGCGCGGCGGTGAGAACCGGGCCAGCGGGCGTCCGCGGGAGTCGGCGACCTGGAGCACGGGGGAGGGCAGGCCGCTCAGCGGCGTGCCGGGCTCGGCGGGACTGACCGCCACCGTGACCCGGGTGGCGCCGGGGCGCAGCGCGTGCGGGGCGACGGTGAGCGTGTCCCCGGCCAGGCGGGCGCCCGGCGCGGACGGCTGGTTGTAGAACACGAAGTCGCCGTCGTCGCGGACCGTGCCGCCGTCGTCCGTGATCAGCGCGGACACGTCGAAGGGGCCGGGCACCCGGACGGTCAGGGCACCGCCCGGGAGGAGCAGATTGCCGCCGGGGACCAACTCGCTCATGGCACCGCCCTGCTGTCGTCGTTCCGGACCGGTGGGGGTGTCCGGAGAACGACCGGCCGGGAGCGCGGGTTCCCGGACGCGGTCCGGCCGACGACCCGCCCCCGGGGAGGGCGACCGCGGGGCGGCGGCTCGACGGCGCCGCCGGTGCGGAAGCGGTCGGCGGGGCGACCGGAGGCCGTGGAGTGCGGTGTGTTCCGTGCCGGGCCTCAGCGCCGCAGTGCCTCGGCCCAGTTCACCGGGACCCTTCCCGCCGGGCCCGGGGTCGGCTGGTCCGCCGGGTGGCTGACCGGAGGCGCCAGCTCGGGACCGGACGCGTACAGCTCGCCGGTGGCGTAGTTCCAGAACCAGTCCTCGCCGGGCTCGTAGCTGCGGACCACGGGATGCCCCGTCGTCTCGTAGTGCGCGGTGGCGTGTCGGCTCGGCGAGCTGTCGCAGCAGCCGACGTGACCGCACTGCGCGCAGCGCCGCAGATGGAACCACCAGCCCCCGGCGGCTTCGCAGTCGGTGCACCCCGCGCCGCTCGGCGGGACGCTCGGGTCGATGGCGTGGTCACTGGTCATGACTGCTCCTCGGGACTGCCGTCGGGGGAGGGTGCGGTGAGCGGAAGGAGCACCTGGAAGCGGGTGTCGCCCGGCTCGGACGTGAACCGCAGGGCGCCGCGGTGCTTGTTGACCACGATCCGCCAGGAGATGTCCAGACCGAGCCCGGTGCCCTCGCCCACCGGCTTGGTGGTGAAGAAGGGGTCGAAGACGCGGTCGCGGATCTCCGGCGGGATCCCGGTCCCGGTGTCGCGGAACTCCACCAGCAGCCGGTCGTCCTCCCGCGCGGTGCGCACGGTCAGGGTGCCGCCGTCGCGCTCCGCGCCGTCGATGGCGGAGACCGCGTTGTCGATCAGGTTCGTCCACACCTGGTTGAGCTCGGCCGGGTACGCCGGGATCCTCGGCAGCGTGCGGTCGTACTCCTTGACGACCTCGATCCGCTGCCCGATCTTCCCCGACAGCATCAGCAGGGTGCTGTCGAGGAGTTCGTGCACGTCGGCGATCTGATAGGGGGCGCGGTCGAGCTGCGAGTACTGCTTGGCGGCGTCGACCAGGTGGGAGATGCGGGTCGTGGAGTCCTGGATCTCGTCCATCAGCAGCTCGGTCTCGACCGTGTAGCTGAGCCAGCCGATCGCGCCGGGGAGGAGCTCCTCGTCCACGGCGGCGGCGACCTGGTCCAGCCAGTCGAGGTCCAGCCCGGCCTGCACGAAGGCGGGGGCGGTCCGCCAGCCCTCGGCGATGCCGTGGTCGTCGAGCCAGTCGGAGAGGGCGTCCTCGCGGTCCGCCGCCTCCAGAGGGCTGAGCGAGGGCGCCTTGGCGACCCGCTCGGCCGTGCGCTCCTGGATCTCGATCAGGTTCGCCAGCGTCTCGGGCTCGTACGTGCCCGCCGAGATCACCCGCAGCTTGTGCCGCATCTTGGCCACGCGCTCCCGCAGGGTCGCGGTCGCCCGTACGGCCGCCGCGGCCGGGTTGTTGAGCTCGTGCGTCAGTCCGGCCGACAACGAGCCGAGCGCCAGCAGCCGTTCCCGCTGCCCGATGGCCCGCTGGGTGTTCTTCGAACCGAGGAACAGCCCCTCCAGGAGGTGGACCGCCATCGGGAACCACTCCCGCATGATGTCGGCGAACGTGTCCGCGGGCAGCACGAAGAACCGCGTCGGCACGGTCACGCGCATCGAGTTGTTGTAGACCTGCGGCACCCGCTCCCCGAGGTACGCCTGCATGGCCCCCGCGTACACCCCGCGCTGGGAGGTCCGGCTGACCTCGACGTCCTCCCCGCCGACCCTGCGGGACAGCACCACGGTGCCCTCCAGCATCACGTAGAAGCACGCGGCCGGTTCGCCCTCCGCGTACACCGGTCCGGGCTCGAACCGCTCCACCCGGCCCTCGCGGCACAACCGCTCGAGCTGTTCCGGGGCGAGCTTCTCGAACAGGAACAGCGAACCGATCTCCTGCGGGCCGCAGGGCGCCGACCGCCCGCTCACGACTGCTCCAGGTACCGGTGGACGAGCATCACGGCCATGGCTCCCTCTCCGACGGCGGACGCCACCCGTTTGGCGGACTCCGCACGCGCGTCGCCCGCGACGAACACGCCGGGGACGTTGGTCTCCAGGTGGTACGGCGGCCGGTCCAGCTCCCAGCCCGCCGGCGGCCGCCCGTCGGCGGTGAGGTCGGGGCCCGCGAGGATGAACCCGCGCTCGTCGCGCAGCACCGTCCCGTCCAGCCAGCCGGTCAGCGGCGCCGCGCCGATGAACACGAACAGCCACTGCGCGTCGACCGGTTCGGTCCGCCCGGTCCGCGTGTCGCGCAGGGTCAGCCGCTCCAGGTGCCCGTCGCCGTGCGCCGCCTCGACGACGGTGCCGGCCCGCACCGAGATGTTCGGCGCCTCGTCGATCTGCTGGATCAGGTAGTACGACATCGACGCCGTCAGGTCGGGTCCGCGCACCAGCAGCGTCACCGACTTGGCGCCCCGCGCCAGGTACATCGCCGCCTGGCCGGCGGAGTTCGCGCCGCCGACGATGTACACGTCCTGCCCCCGGCAGGCGGACGCCTCCGTCAGCGCCGACCCGTAGAACACGCCGCACCCGGTCAGTTCGTCGCAGCCGGGCGCCGTCAGCTGCCGGTAGGACACCCCGGTCGCCAGGATCACGCTGTGCGCGGCGACGGCCGAACCGTCGGAGAACCGTACGACGCGGGCGGCGCCGCTGATCTCCAGCCCCGTGGCCTCGCGCGCGGTGAGGATCTCGGCGCCGAACCGGGTCGCCTGCCGCCGCGCCCGCTCGGTGAGCTGCGCTCCGGACACCCCGTCGGGGAAGCCCAGGTAGTTCTCGATCCGCGAGCTCTGCCCGGCCTGCCCGCCGGTCGCCGACCGCTCCACCAGCACGGTCCGCAGCCCCTCCGAGGCCCCGTAGACCGCCGCGCCCAGCCCGGCCGGCCCGCCGCCGATCACCACGAGGTCGTAGAAGTCGGCCGCCGGTGTCGTCGCCAGCCCCACGTGCGCGGCGAGCTCCACGGGCTCGGGCTCCACCAGCGACGTCCCGTCCGGTGTGATCACCACCGGCAGCCGCATCCCGTCCTCGCCCGCGGCGGCCAGCAGTCGCCGGCCCTCCGGTCCGTCGGAGGCGTACCAGCGGTAGGGCACCTGGTTGCGGGCCAGGAACTCCCGCACGTCCGAGGAGCGCGCCGACCAGCGGTGGCCGACCACCTTGGTGCTGGGCACGGGCCGGCGGTCGCTGCGCCGCCACGCCTCGAGCAGGTCGTCCAGGACCGGGTAGAGCTTCTCCTCCGGGGGGTCCCAGGGCTTGAGCAGGTAGTGGTCGAGGTCCACGACGTTGATCGCGTCGATCGCCGCGTCGGTGTCCGCGTACGCGGTCAGCAGCACCCGCCGCGCCCCCGGGTACACGTCCAGGGCCTGCTCGAGGAACTCGATGCCGTTCATCCGCGGCATCCGGTAGTCGGCGAGGATCACCGCGACGAGGTCCCCGCGCAGCTTCAGCTCACGCAGCGCGTCGAGCGCGGACGCACCGGACTCCGCGCGCACGATCCGGTACGACGCCCCGTAGCGCCGCCGCAGATCCCGGGCCACGGCGCGGGAGACGCCCGGATCGTCGTCCACGGTCATGATGACGGTCCGCGCTGCGTCGGCGACCTGTGCCATGCGTCCCCCACGTGGAGCGGTCGTGGAGCGGTCGGATTCCCGGCACGGTGCCCCCGGGTGCGACCGCGGTCGCCGCGCCGACCCAGCCCATCGTATGTTCGATCGCGTCGATTCGCCCAGGTATGCGTGGGTTCCGCAGGCCCCGGGGTTCGGGCGCGGCGCGCGGAGCCCGTCCCCCCGGACCGGCCGCGTCCACCGTCCGCTCCCGGGCGGGAGTCGCGGCGGCGGCGTAGGGAAGACTGGACCGCGCGCAGTGACCACGACACCGGGAGGAACCGCATGACGCGCCCGATCACCGCAGGGATCGACGGAACCGAGGAGAGCCTCGCCGCGCTGGCCTGGGCGGCGAGGGAGGCGGTGCGCCGCGGACTGCCGCTGCGGGTGGTGCACGCCTGGCGGTTCCAGGCGCACGACGCGGTGGACACGGGGGACGCCGCCACGCAGGAGCGGTGGGTGCGCGAGGCGGTCGGCGAGGCGGCCCGCACCGTCACCGAGCGGCATCCGGACCTCGCCGTGACGACGGACGTCCTCGAGGGGGACGCCGTCGAGACCCTGGTCGGCGTCGCGGCGGACGCGGAGATGCTGGTGCTCGGTTCGCGCGGGCACGGACGGATCATGGGCTTCCTGGTCGGCTCGGTCGGCCAGCAGGTGATCGTGGAGGCCCGGCGGCCGGTGGTGTTCGTCCGGGCCGGGGACCGGCCGTCGAACGAGGTCGCCGGGCACGAGGTCGTCGTCGGCCAGCACGGCGACCCGGAGGACAGCGCCGCCGCGCTCGGCTTCGCCTTCGAGGCCGCCGCCAGGCGCGGAGCCACCCTCCGCGCCGTGCGCGCCTGGACCCTGCCGCCGATGTTCGCCTACGGCCCGGCCTCGCTCCAGCTCCTCGACGAGGCCGGCGGGCTGGAGCCGTTCGAGCAGAAGGCCCTCGCGGCGGCGCTCGCGCCGTGGCGGGAGCGCTACCCGGACGTGCACGTGGTCGAGCACGTGGAGATGGGCAGCGCCGGCCAGGTGCTGCTGTCGGTGGCGGGCACGGCCCAGCTGATGGTCGTCGGCCGCCGCGACCGCCGCACGGCCGTCGGCGCCCGGATCGGCTCGGTGGCCCACGGGGTGCTGCACCACGCGGACTGCCCGGTGACCGTGGTGCCGCAGGCCTGATCAGGCCCCGTCCCGGTCGGCTCAGTCGGCCGGGGGCCGCAGCGCGTCCCGGGTCCTCGGCAGGATGTTCCCGACGTAGTCCTCGACCGCCGTGTCCATGCCGATGTCGTGCTGGGCCCGCTCGGAGAGGTACCAGCGGTGCTCCAGGAGCTCGTGGTAGATCTCCGCCGGGTCCATCGCACCGCGCAGCTCCGGCGGGACGGCCCGCACGGTGGGGCGGAACACCTCCCGCACCCAGCGGTGGGCCAGGACCTCCGGGCGGGCGCCGTGCGGGTGCCCCCCGCCCGGGCCCGGCCGGGAGCCGGCGGGGGCGTGGTCGTCCTGGGTGGCCATCCAGCTCTCCAGGTCGTTCAGCAGCCGCCGGGCCTGGTTCTCCTCGGTGTCCAGCCCGGTCAGGCGCAGCAGCTGCCGCTGGTGGTGCCCGGCGTCGACGACCTTGGGCACGAAGGTGACCGTGTCGCCGTTGGAGGCGCGCTCGATCTGCATCTCGGCCACGTCGAAACCGAGTTCGTTCAGACGCCGGATGCGGCGCTCGATGTAGTGGTACTTGCCCGCCGGGTAGACCGAGGTGCGGGTCAGCTCGGTCCACAGGTCCCGGTAGCGGGCGCAGATGCCGGTGCCGAAGTCGACCGGGTCGACCGACGGGTGCAGCGCTCCGGAGGCCTCCAGGTCCAGCAGCTCGCCGCTGATGTTGACGCGGGCGAGGTCGAGGTCGTACTCGCGCCGTCCGACGCTCAGTTCGGGGTGCAGGTCGCCGGTCTCGGCGTCCACGAGGTAGGCGGCGTAGGCGCCCGCGTCCCGCCGGAACAGCGTGTTGGACAGCGAGCAGTCGCCCCAGGCGAACCCGGTGAGGTGCAGCCGCACCAGGAGCACCGCGAGCGCGTCCATCAGCCGGTGCATGGTGGCCGGCCGCAGCGTCGTCTCGAACATCGACCGGTACGGCATCGAACCGCCGAGGTGCCGGGTGACCAGGACGCTCTCCAGCGGCTCCCCGGCCAGGTCGGTGCGGCCGGTGACCACGGCGAGCGGGTCCACCGCGGGGATGCCGAGCCGGTCCAGGTCGCGCAGCAGCTCGTACTCGCGCAGCGCGGGCCGC
>NZ_MSGP01000270.1 GCF_002078235.1 Streptomyces viridosporus | reverse complement strand
GTGCCCTGGGGCTCGGGGGCGGGCTCGTCCCGGTCCGGTGTGTGTGCCGCGGACGGCTTCCGGGGGCCGGCGGGGGTGCCGGACGGGTCGGCGGCGGAGGCGGTCGGGGAGGACGCCTCGGCCGAGGCGGTCGGCGGGGGCAGGCCGGGACCGGTCACCGACCGCCGGTCGGTGTCGGGGCGCACGGCGCTCTCGGCGTCCGTGTCGCCGAACGGCATCAGCGAGACCGTGAGCGCGAGCCCGGAGACCAGCACGGCGGCTGCCAGCAGGCCGTTGCGGGCGAGGCGCGCCCCGGCCGTGCCGTCCGCCGGGTCGCCGTGCTCCGGGTCGGCGCCGTCCCGGTGCCCGGTCCCGAGCCGCACCTCGGCGGCCCGGCGGCGGCGCTCCAGATAGGCGAGGCCGCCCCAGCCGACGACCCCGCCGACCAGCGCCCCGGGCAGTCCTCCGTCGTGCAGCCGCAGGCAGGCGGCGGCCTCGGCGCACGGCGCGCAGGTGGCGAGGTGCCGGGAGAGGTCGTCGGGGGTGTCGGAGGCGGGCGAGCGGGTGACGGCGTCGAGCAACCGGGCGTAGCTGCGGCACTCGGCGTCCATCGGGGAGTCGAGGTGGTTGCGGTGGCAGCGGTCCCGGAACAGCCCTCTCACCTGGTCGAGCTCCTCGGCCGCGGTCTCCGGGTCGAGGCCGAGCCGGCGGGCCACCAGGGGCAGCGGCAGGGCCTCCGCCTCGGCCAGCCACAGCAGTTCGGCGTCCGCCTGCTGCAGATCGCGCAGGGCGCGCAGGGCGACCGGGCGCTCCAGGGGCGGGCCCGTGTAGCGGGCGGCCCGGTCGGAGTGGAGCCACAGCCGCAGGTCGGGGTCGAGCCGGTGGCCCTGTCCCGCCTCCTCCCAGGCCGCCGCCGTGCCGCGAACGGCGGTCAGCAGCAGGGGTATCCGGGGCAGCCGGGAGGAGCGGCGGCCGGTGCCGCGGGCGGTGCCCGCCTCGGCCGCGCGGATCTCCCGTATGCCCTGGGCGAACGCCTCGCGGGCGAGCTGTGCGGCGGCGGCGGACCCGGACGTGCACAGGTCGGCGTAGGAGAGCACCGCGTCCCAGCACTCGGAGAACAGCGCCGCCTCGGTGGCGTCCTGGGGGCTCGGCAGGTCGGGCATGGGTCTCCTGCATCACGAACGAGGCCAACTCGCCGTACCAGTGGTGGAGTTGGGGGAACCTCGCGGCAGTGGACGAGCTTTTCACGTTCTCGGCTCACCTGACAAGCGCCGTCTTCGTCCGGTATGACGCGGTGGTCCGCACCCTCTCACCGGGGCCCTGCGCGAAGGAAGGCCGGGACTCCCGGTCCCGGCCTTCCGCATGCTCTTCCGCGGCGCTCGGAGGCGCTTGCGCGCCCCCTTCCCCGCCCCCTCCTCACACCTCGACCGACTCCTGCGCCGGGAGGCTGTCCATGAAGGAGCTGACGGAGAACACGGCGCGGCCGGGTCCGGGCGGACCGTAGCCGGGGGGCGAGGACAGGCCGAAGTCGTCCATGGTGGCGCGGTAGGCCTCGAGGAGCCGGATGTGGTACTCCAGCGGGGCGCCCTGCGGGTTGGCCTTGCCCAGCGGGGTGGTCGGCTCCGGGCACCAGGTGGTGAACCGGGGCGTGATGCCCTGCGACATGAAGAAGCGCAGGCCCTCGGTGGTGGAGGCGATGGCCTCGTCGACCGTCTTGAAGCCGAAGGGCTCGGCCATCTCGACGCCGGCGACGAAGTTGGGGATGACGTTGCGGGCGCCGAAGATCTCGGCGGAGTCGAGGATGCGCCGGTGCCACTCGTCGCGGCCGACGTAGCGCTCCTTGCCGGGGCAGTACATCTTGAACAGGTACTCGTCCCACACCTCGTAGTTGGGGTGGTAGATCTGCACGCCGTAGTCCTTGAAGCGCTGCACGTCCTCCTTGGGCAGCGCCTGGGCGACGACCTTGCCGATCCAGCGGCCGGGGAAGCGCTCCTCGATGGCCTTGGCGTAGTGGCCGTAGAAGTCGGCCTCGTCGCGACCGGAGACGGTCTTGGTGATGGCGCCGCCGGTGAGGGTGTAGGCGGTGGAGGCCTTCGCCGTGTCGTAGCGGTCGATGATCTCCAGGGCCTCGAGGACCTCCTCGACGTCCTTCACCCCGGTGTAGGGCCGGCCGGCCGCCTTGTGCTGGCGCCAGTTGTGGTTGATGTCGCAGTACTGGCACTCCTCCTTGGCGCCGAAATACTGGCAGACCCGGAAGACGGTCAGGTAGATCAGGTAGCCCCACTGGATGGTGGGTGCCACCTCCATGACCGACTTCCCGTTGGAGAGGGTGTGCCGGTAGTACTCCGGCATCGGCGGCACCCCGACGTCGGCGATGCGCTTCCCGTCGAGGTAGAGGCCGAGCACGCCGTCCTCGTTCGCGGCGACGCGGTACGGCGAGGAGGGGTTCACCCGGACCGAGACGACGGTGCGGCGCAGGTCGTAGGGGCCGCCGGTGAGGATGATCTCCTCCGGCGGGCGCCGGAGCGCGGCCTCGCCCAGCTCGGGCAGGGTGCCGTGGTCGAAGGAGAAGATGAAGTACGACTTCGGCTTGACCTCGCCGCTCTCGTTGTCGCTGAGGGCGGACGGGTCGAAGGCCACGCCGCCCCGGAGCAGGTCCTCCTTGAAAACGGCTTCCCGCGGCACGTGCGGGAACCGCTCCATCAGATCCTCGACCAGCGCGGTACGGCTGCCCATCTAGTGTCTCCTCCCGGCTCGGACGTACGACTCCTCACGGTATGCCCCCGCTCGGGTGTCCGGCGTGCCGGGTCCCCCCTCGTGGCGTGGGCCACTCCCACGCGTTCCCGGGAGAACCGCTCCCCGGCCGGTGGCCGGACCGGCTGTCCCGGGCGCGGAAGGGCGGGGTAGGTTCCGGCGGGGCCCGTTTTCCGGGCCCGATCCCGGGGAGGACGACCGATGACCGAGACCCTGACCAACTGGGCGGGCAACATCACCTACACCGCCGAGGAGCTGCACCGTCCGCGCACCCTGGACGCGCTGCGCGCGCTGGTCGCCGAAAGCTCCCGGGCGCGGGTCCTGGGCAGCGGGCACTCGTTCAACGAGATCGCCGAGGCCGGCGAGGGCGGCGTGCTGCTGTCGCTCGACGCGCTGCCCCCGCAGATCGACGTGGACACGGCGACCCGGACGGTCCGGGTCGGCGGCGGGGTGCGGTACGCGGAACTGGCCCGGCGGGTGCACGCGCACGGCCTCGCGCTGCCGAACATGGCGTCGCTGCCGCACATCTCGGTCGCCGGGTCGGTGGCGACCGGCACGCACGGCTCCGGTGTGACGAACGGCTCGCTGGCGTCGGTGGTGCGCGAGGTGGAGATGGTCACGGCGACCGGCGACACGGAGCGGACGAGCCGGGACGACGCGCGCTTCGGCGGGGTGGTCACCGCGCTGGGCGCACTCGGGGTGGTCACCGCGCTCACCCTGGAGCTGGAGCCGGCCTACGAGGTCGAGCAGCACGTCTTCACCGAGCTGCCGCTCGACGTGCTCGACGCGGGGACGTTCCAGGCGGTGATGGCGGCGGCGTACAGCGTGAGCCTGTTCACCGACTGGCGTGCCCCCGGGTTCCGTCAGGTGTGGCTCAAGCGCCGCACCGACCAGCCGCTCCGGCCGTTCCCGTGGGCGGCGCCCGCCACCGAGAAGATGCACCCGGTGCCGGGCATGCCCGCCGTGAACTGCACCGAGCAGTTCGGGGTGCCCGGGCCCTGGCACGAGCGGCTGCCGCACTTCCGGGCGGAGTTCACCCCGAGCAGCGGGGCGGAACTGCAGTCGGAGTACCTGCTGCCGCGGCGGTTCGCCGTCGACGTGCTCCACGCGCTGGACGGGATGCGGGAGACGGTCGCCCCCGTCCTGCAGACCTGCGAGGTGCGCACCGTCGCCGCCGACGACCAGTGGCTCAGCCCCTCCCACGGCCGGGACACCGTGGCCGTCCACTTCACCTGGATCGAGGACACCCGGGCGGTGCTGCCCGTGGTGCGCCGGGTGGAGGAGGCGCTGGCGCCGTTCGGGGCGCGGCCGCACTGGGGGAAGGTGTTCACCACGCCGGCGGCGGAGCTGCGCGCCCGCTATCCGCGACTGGACGACTTCCGGGCGCTGGCCCGCTCGCTGGACCCGGCGGGCACGTTCGCCAACGCCTTCGTCCGGGACCTGCTGGGCGACTGAACCGGCCGCACCGGCCCGCCCGCGACGCCGCCGGACGCCCTTCGTCGAACCCCTTTCCCAACCCCTTGTCGAAGGTCCTCGCCCCCCATAGCCTGGCCGGGCGCCGGTGCCGAGGCCGACGCCGGGAGGGACGGGGGCGGGCTCCGGTGAAGCGCACATCGCGGGACATCCGCACGGCCAACCGCTACGAGGTGCTGCGCCGGATCATCGCCGCGTCGCCCGCCTCCCGGCAGGAGCTGGCGGCCGCCACCGGCCTCAGCCTCGCCACGGTCGCCACCCTGGTCGGCGAGCTGCTCGACCTCGGCATGATCACCGAGGTCGGCTTCGAGGACTCGGCCGGCGGCCGCCCCCGGGGCCTGGTGGCCGTCAACGCGTCGGGGGGCACGCTGATCGGCGTCGACCTCGCCGAGACCTACGTCCGGGTCGAGCTGTTCGACCTCGCGCTGAACGTGCTGGCCCGCGCCGACGAGGAGGTGCCTCCCGGCGGGAACGGGCCCGAGCGGGTGGCGGGCCGGGTGGCCGCGGCGGTCGGTGCGGTGGTGGCCCGGGCCGGGGCCGACGGCGCGCGGGTGCTCGGGGCCGGGGTGAGCGTGCCGGGGCAGGTGGACCGGGACACCGGTGTCTGCGCGTACGCGCCGAACCTGGGCTGGCACGACGTGCCGCTGCTCGACCTGCTCGCCGGGCGTCTCGCGTACCCGCTGTACCTGGACAACCCGTTGCGGGCCTGCGCGGTGGCCGAGCTGTGGTTCGGGGCGGCGCGCGGGTGCGGGGACGCGGTGGTGGTCAACCTGGGCACCGGGGTGGGCGCCGGGCTGGTCCTGG
>NZ_MSGP01000027.1 GCF_002078235.1 Streptomyces viridosporus | reverse complement strand
CGCCCACCTCGGGGCCGCCCCAGCCGTCATGTGCTCCCCCACCCAGCCGTGTCCCTGCCGGGAGAAGCCTACGCCCGGACGCACCGCCGGCTCCCGTCGATTCCCTGGCAGGGCCGGCGGAGCGGGTCCACCGCACGAAGGGCTGTCCCTCGCGGGCCGGGAACGGGAACCAGCCCTTGACCTCCGCCGTGGCCCACGCCTGTGACGCGGCACTGGGGACCGGTGGTCTCCGCGGCCGTGGGGGAGGGCCCCTCACCGCGTCGTGGTGGGGGGCCCGGCGCGCGTCGGCACGGGGACGGGTCAGACGCCCGCGATCGACTGGATCCAGGAGCGGTACGCCGTCACGTTGGTGTACGCCGTGGTCGTCTGGCGGTCGCTGGTGGAGGCGACGCCGACCTGGACGCCGTTCGCCATCATCGGGCCGCCGGAGTCGCCGCCGGCGGTGATGCCGTTGCCCCGGCGGGCGCAGATCGCGGAGCCGCCGTAGGCGTCCCCGCACGCACCGGTGACCGTGACGTTGGCGACCTTCAGGTAGCGGGACTGGCAGTTGGCCTCCGAGCCGCACTGCGAGGTGGCGCCCCAGCCGTACACCTGCACGCTCTGGCCGACCCTCACCGAGCCGGGCTGCCCGAGGGTGGCGTAGGTCGCCGACACGGAACGGTCGAGACGGACGAGCGCCAGGTCCGAGCTGTGGGTGTAGGTCTGGGCGCCGTTGGCCAGGGTGCCGCCGCTGTGCTGGTCCAGGCTGCCGATGCGGAACGACAGACCGCCGCCGGTGACGCAGTGCTTGGCGGTGAGGATCCAGGTCGGGGCGATGATCGTCGCCGAACAGGTCTCTCTGCCGTTGGAGAACAGCCGGGCGGCCCAGGGACCGCTGGTGGCCTGCCCGCCACCGATGATGGGCTGCGGAGCCTTGGGGATCGGGGGCGTCGACGCCGCGGTGGCGGTGGGGGCGAGAAGCGCGAGGACGGAGACCGCTGCTGCGGCGAGAGCGGGAACGAGCCTTGATATGCGCAAGGTTCCTCGATTCGGAAGGCACGTCCAGCGGACGTGTGTGTGGGGGCCGGCGGCCCGAAGGCCGCACCCATGACGAACTCCCATCCGGAAGACGGGAGTTCGTCATGGGCATGGACCAGAATTCCGGAGGAACGGCGAGGGGGGTACTAACGCTTGGGCATAACGCGGTGCTATAACCGGCCCTTGGCCGCGTGCGGGGCGTGAAGGCCGGTCGGGGCGGAGGGTCGGACCGCCGTCCTCACCCAGGGCCGGCGGCGAAGCCGCACCGCGTCGCACGCACCGGGCCCGGCCGGGACGCCGGGGGACCGGTACGGTCCGAATCGATGGCTCTGCTCGGTACCGCTGTCGACGCCCCATCAGGTAGGGCGCGCCCCGGCCTCGGCCCCCCCACGCACTGGCCGGTCGCACACAGCCGGGGAGGGGGGCAGGGCCCCGGCATGACCGTGGGCCCCCGGACGACGCGGGGGCCCACGGGGGAGAGGCCGGCTCAGGCGCGGCGGGACCGGACGACGAGGGCCGTGCCGCCGGCAACGGCGAGGGCCGCCGCACCGCCGAGGCCCGCGACCCGCTCGGTCGCACCGGTCCTGGCGAGGCGGGGCCGCGAGTCCTGCGCGGCCCGCAGGATCAGGTCGGTGACCTTATCCGGGTCGGTCTCCAGTACGGCGTGCGGGGCGTCGACCTCGACGGTGGTCGAGCCGGCCCGCTCGGCCATGAAGCGCAGGTTCTCGGTGCCGATGGTGCGGTCGTCGGTGGCGACGAGGTACCAGGACGGGATCGTCCTCCAGGCGACTGCCTCGGTCGGTTCGCTGCCCGTCAGGGCGGTCGGGGGCCGCTGCGAGGCGGCCAGTACGTCGGCCCGGCCCGCCGCGAGCCGGTCGCTCAGGAAGACGTCGCTGAACTTGTCCGGTTTGAGGCACAGATCGACGTCGGTGGGGCCGCCGCCGAGAGGGACGGAGTCCAGGATCCCGGGGTCCTTCGCCAGCAGGCTGCCGGGGCGCTTGGCGGTCAGTTGCAGGGTGGTCTCGCCCTTGTCCGGAGCGAACGCCGCGATGTAGACGAGGGACTTGACGTTCGGGTTGCCGGCCGCCGCGTTGGTGATGACGGCGCCGCCGTAGGAGTGGCCGACGAGGACGATGGGACCCTTGATCGTCTTCAGCCGGGCGGCGAGGTAGTCGGAGTCGCCGGAGAGGCTGCGCAGCGGGTTCGCGGTGGCGACCACCGGATACCCCCGGGCCTGGAGGCTCTGGACGACCTCGCTCCAGCTCGAGGTGTCCGCCCAGGCGCCGTGCACCAGCACGACGGTCGGCCTGGTGCCCTCGTGGGGTTCGGCACTGCCGCCGCTCTCGGATGCCAGGGACGGGCCGGCGGCCATCAGGGCCGCGGTGGGGAGAAGGACGGCCAGGGGGAGTGCCCGCCGGACGGCGGTACGCCGTATGTGCTCCATATCCACTCTTTCGCCGAGGGGAATGACTGCTGACGACACTGCATTCCGCCGATGGGTGCGGCACCGGGAGGGGGGCCGGGCGAGTGAAGATCCCGTCGCCGGGTGTGAGCGCCCCGGACACGCGGAGCGCTCCTGGCCGACGGGACGGACGGCGGTGCACGACCGGTCGGCGGCCGTGCACCCGCAACCGGCCCGGCGCCGCGCGGCCCGGTCGGGGCGAGGCACCCCGTGGCTCCTGCTTGGTGCCGTTCCCCGGTGCCGTCACCGCTCCTCGCCGTTCCTCGCCGTCGCCTCAGCGCCGCGGCCCGGTCCGGGCCGTGCCCTCCCCCGGGAGGGCACACGAGCACTCGGTTCGAGGCCGTGGTGGACCTCGACCGGTCCGTGGACCCGAGGGCGTGATCCTTGCGGGGACCGGTGGGCTCAGCAGGGCAATCCGCGCCCAACCGACACTCAATTGTCGAGCAATTACGAAAACAGCGCGATATCTTGCGTTCCCTTGTAGGGGGTGGTTGAGTGTGGGCCGCCCCACAACGCAGCAGCCGACCGGTGGAGGGGCGACCTCCACGTTCATGCCCGAAGGGGACCACCATGAGAAGTGCCCGGTTCCGCCGTACCCGCCGTACCAGCGCGCTCACCCTCGTCTCCGCCCTCACGCTGACCGCTCTCGCCGCCTGCGGTACGAGCAGCAGC
Organism: Streptomyces viridosporus; assembly: GCF_002078235.1. Lineage (GTDB taxonomy): Bacteria > Actinomycetota > Actinomycetes > Streptomycetales > Streptomycetaceae > Streptomyces > Streptomyces viridosporus. The sequence continues at coordinate 11,208 of NZ_MSGP01000027.1, read as the reverse complement.
GACGACGGCAGTGGTGGTTCCGGCGGCGGGTCCTCGGACCCGTCCGCCCCGCTGGACCCGAAGACCAAGGTGACGATCACCATCGACTGCATGCCTCCGGCGGCGAAGGCGGCCGAGCTGAAGGAGTGGAAGGAGGACGTCGCCGAGTTCAACAGGACCTACCCGAACGTCAGGATCGAGGGCCGCTCCACCCCCGGCCAGTGCCTGGAGCCGCCGCGCTTCACCGCGATGCTGAAGGCCAGGTCCCAGCCCGACGTCTTCTACACGTACTTCACCGATCTGCCGCAGGTGCTCGACCACGACGGCGCCGAGGACATCGCCCCCTACGTCAACGACAGGACCGTTCCGCTGCTGAAGGACATCGACCCCGACGTCCTCGGCTCGCTCAAGGAGGGAGACAAGCTCTACGGCCTGCCCACCAGCAACTACACGATGGGCCTGCTCATCAACCGCAAGCTGTTCGAGCGGGCCGGTCTCGACCCGGACAGCCCGCCGCGCACCTGGGAAGAGGTCCGGGCCGCGGCGAAGAGGATCGCCGCGCTCGGCGACGGCATCGCCGGCTTCGGCGAGTACAGCGCCGGCAACCAGGGCGGCTGGCACTTCACCGCCCAGGTGTACAGCGTCGGCGGTGCGATCGTGGACGCCGGCGGCAGGAAGGCCGCCTTCAACGACGAGTCGGGCAGGCGGATCGCCGAGAACCTCCACGCCATGCGCTGGGAGGACGACAGCATGGGCGAGACCCAGCTGCTGAAGTGGGGCGACCTCCAGAAGCAGATCGCCACCGACAAGCTCGGCATGTTCCTCGCCGCCCCCGACGACATCGCGTACATGGTCCAGCAACTCGGCGCGACGTACGAGAACTTCGGCATGGGGCCGATCCCCGGGCAGAAGAGCACCCTGGCCGGCGGCAACAACTACATGATCAAGAAGGGCATCTCGCCGGACAAGATCAAGGCCGCGATCGCCTGGCTGAACTTCAAGAACCTCACGGTCGGCAAAGGGCAGTTCGACTGGGCACGGGCCAAGGCCGACGGACTGCCGGTCGGCGTCCCGCAGCCCAACTTCTGGCTGAACGAGTCGAAGCGGAAGGACGACGCCGCCCGCGCGGAGCACGCCACCATGCCGGTCGAGAACTTCAAGACCTTCATGGACCACCCGGTGCCCGGCAAGGCCGAGCCGCCGAGGGCCCAGGAGATCTACAAGATCCTCGACACCGTGATGTCCGGCATCCTCACCAACGAGGACGCCGACGTCGACGAGCTCCTCGACACCGCCGAGGCGCAGGTCGACCAGGTCCTGGCCGGCCGGTGACCGGCCCGGGCGGGACGGCTCGTCCCCCGGACCGCTTCGCCCGGCAGCCCGGTCCGGCAGCGGATACGGCAGCCCCGTACCGAGGAGCGACGATGCCGGCCCCGAGTCCGGCCCCGGGCAGGGCGGTGCCTCCCCGACGCCCCCGGCCGCGCGGGACGGGTGCCGCACCCGCCGGCGGCCGGTTCTCCAAGAGCCTGCGGCGCAATCTGACGGCCCACGGATTCCTCGTCGGAGCCGTCCTCTGCTTCGCGGTGTTCTCCTGGTACCCGATGATCAGGGAGTTCTTCCTGGCCTTCCAGAGGACCGAGGGCGGCGAGGTCACCTGGGTCGGCCTGGACAACCTGACCACCGTCCTCAACGACCCGGCCTTCTGGCAGGCGTGGCGCAACACGCTCCTGTTCACCGTGCTCGCGCTGCTCCTCGGGTTCGCGGTTCCGTTCGTCGTGGCGGTCGTCATCAACGAGTTCCACCACGGACAGGGGTACCTCCGGCTGCTGGTCTACCTGCCGGTGATGCTGCCGCCGGTCGCCTCGGTCCTGCTCTTCAAGTACCTCTACGACCCGGGGTACGGGCTCCTCAACGAGCTGCTGGGCCTCCTCCACCTGCCCGGACAGCAGTGGCTCCAGGACCCCGACCTGTCGATGCTGTCCGTCGTCATCGCCTCGACCTGGATGAACATGGGCGGCGCCGCCCTCGTCTACCTCGCCGCGCTCCAGGGCATCCCCGGCGAGCTGTACGAGGCGGCCGAGCTCGACGGCGCCGGCCTGTTCCGCAAGATCTGGCACGTGACGATCCCGCAGACCCGGCTGATCCTGTCGCTGATGCTGCTCATGCAGGTCATCGCGACCATGCAGGTCTTCGTCGAGCCGTTCCTGCTCACCGGCGGCGCGGGACCCGAGGGGTCCACGACCACCGTCGTGCACCTCATCTACCAGTACGCCTTCAACTTCAACGACTACGGTGCCGCGGCGGCCCTCGGCCTGCTCCTGCTCGTACTCCTCGCCGGGTTCTCGGCGGCGTACGTCAGGCTCAGCCGCGCCGAGGACGAGTAGCCGGGGAGGCCCTCATGCCCACGCGTACGCTCATCTCACCGGCCCAGCTCGCCGAGCCCCGCGGCAAGGCCCTGTACTGGATCGTCTTCACCGTCGTCGTCGGCGGCTTCACCCTGGTCTTCCTCGGACCGCTGTACTGGCTGGTCTCCAGCGGCTTCAAGGACGCGCAGGAGGTCATCCGGACGCCGCCGACCCTGGTGCCCGAAACCTTCACGCCCGAGAACCACAGCCGGGCCTGGGAGGTCATGGACCTGTCCTCCCTGCTCTTCAACACCCTCTACTACGCCTTCGGCGCGCTCGCCTTCCAGCTCGTCCTCGACGTCGCCGCCGCCTACTCGCTGTCCAGGCTGCGCCCCGTCCTCGGCAAGGCCATCCTCGGCATGATGCTCGCCACGCTCATGATCCCGGCGACCGTCCTCGTCGTGCCCCAGTACCTGACGGTGCTGGACGTGCCGGTCGTCGAGCGGAACCTGCTGAACACCCCGTGGGTGATCTGGCTCCCGTCCGTCACCAACGCCTTCAACATCTTCCTGCTGAAGCGCTTCTTCGACTCCCTGCCGAAGGAACTGCTCGACGCCGCGGCCATGGACGGCGCGACACCGATGCGCGTCCTGTGGTCCATCGTCCTCCCGATCTCCCGGCCCGTCCTGGGAGTGGTGTCGATCTTCGCGGTCGTCGGGGTCTGGAAGGACTTCCTCTGGCCGATGCTCACCCTGCCCGACCCCGCGAAGCAGACCCTCAACGTCGGCATCTACTCGCTCTCCAACGGCGTCCCGGTGAACGTCCTGATCGCCGCCCTGACGATCGCCTCCCTGCCGACCCTGATCATCTTCCTGGTCTTCCAGCGCAACATCATGAGCGGCCTCACCGCCGGCGGCCTCAAGGGCTGACGCCCCCGCCCGGCCCGACGCCGCCCTCCCCGAAGCCTTCGCCGCCGTCCCGGCCCGTCGACGCCCCGCCACCGCGACGGCGGCGAAGAACCGCCCCGGCCCGAAAGGAACGCCCCGTGGCAGCCCCTCACTCGCCCCGCTCCGACGACTGGTGGCGCGACGCCGTCATCTACCAGGTGTATCCCCGCAGCTTCGCCGACGGCGACGGCGACGGCACCGGAGACCTCGCGGGTGTCCGGGCGAGACTGCCCCACCTCGCGGAACTCGGCGTCGACGCCGTCTGGTTCACGCCCTGGTACGCCTCCCCGATGGTCGACGGAGGCTACGACGTCGCCGACTACCGCGCCATCGACCCGGCGTTCGGCACCCTCGCCGAGGCCGAGAAACTCATCGCCGAAGCCCGGGAACTGGGCATCCGCACCCTCGTGGACATCGTGCCCAACCACGTCTCCGACCGGCACCCCTGGTTCCGGGCCGCTCTGGAGGCCGGGCCCGGCAGCCCGGAGCGGGAACGCTTCCACTTCCGTCCCGGCCGCGGTGAGCACGGCGAACTCCCGCCCAACGCGTGGCCGTCGCAGTTCTCCGGCACCACCTGGACCCGGGTGCCCGACGGCGAGTGGTACCTCCACCTCTTCACCCCGGAGCAGCCGGACCTGAACTGGGCCCACCCGGACGTCCGCCGGGAGCACGAGGACGTCCTGCGCTTCTGGTTCGACCGGGGCGTCGCCGGCGTACGCATCGACTCCGCCGCCCTGCTGGTGAAGGATCCCGCGCTCGCCGACTTCGAGGAGGGCGCGGACCCGCACCCGTACATCGACCGGGACGAGCTGCACGAGATCTACCGCTCCTGGCGGGCGGTCGCCGACGAGTACGGCGCCGTCTTCGTCGGCGAGGTCTGGCTGCCCGACGCCGAACGCTTCGCCCGCTACCTGCGCCCCGACGAACTGCACACCGCGTTCAACTTCAACTTCCTCACCTGCCCCTGGGAAGTCGGCCGGCTGCGCCGCACCATCGACGCCACCCTCGCCGAGCACGCCCCCGTCGGCGCCCCCGCCACCTGGGTGCTGTGCAACCACGACGTGACCCGCACCGTGACCCGCTACGGCCGCGCGGACACCGCCTTCGACTTCGCCGCCAAGCGCTTCGGCACCCCCACCGACCTGGACCTCGGCACCCGCCGCGCCCGCGCCGCCGCCCTGCTCACCCTCGCCCTGCCCGGCTCGGTGTACCTGTACCAGGGCGAGGAGCTGGGTCTGCCCGAGGCCGACATTCCGCCGGAGCGCATCCAGGACCCCATGCACTTCCGCTCCGGCGGCATCGATCCCGGCCGCGACGGCTGCCGGGTCCCGCTGCCCTGGGAGGCAGCGGCGCCGTGGTACGGCTTCGGCTCCGACGGCGAGCCCTGGCTTCCCCAGCCCGAGGACTGGGCACGCCACGCCGTCGACCGCCAGCGCACCGACCCGGGGTCGATGCTCACCCTCTACCGCGAGGCCCTGCGCCTGCGCCGGTCCGAGAAGGGTTTCGGCGACGGCCCCATGACCTGGCTCCCCGCCGAGGACGGCGTCCTCGCCTTCGCCCGCACCGACGGCCTGCGCTGCGTCGTCAACCTCTCCGACGGTCCGGCCGTCCTGCCGCCGTACGAGCGCCTGCTCCTCGCCAGCGGCCCGCTGCGCGCCGACGGAACGCTGCCGCGGGACACGGCCGTATGGCTGCGTGCCTGATCCGGACCGGTGACCGGCCCGGCCCGCAAGGGGCCGCAACGGACCCGCGCCACGACCGGGGCCGGAAAAACGGAGCGACCGCAATTCACTTGCGGTACTTGCGTTAGCCTTGCGTATATGACGCGACGACTTGCTCAGGTGGCGAAGAAAGTGGGGGTCAGCGAGGCGACGGTCAGCCGTGTCCTCAATGGCAAGCCCGGGGTGTCCGAGGCGACCCGGCAGTCCGTGCTCACGGCGCTGGACGTCCTCGGGTACGAACGGCCGACGCAGTTGCGCGGAGAGCGCGCCCGGCTCGTCGGCCTCGTGCTGCCGGAGTTGCAGAACCCGATCTTCCCCGCGTTCGCCGAGGTCATCGGGGGCGCGCTGGCGCAGCAGGGGCTCACGCCCGTGCTGTGCACCCAGACCAAGGGAGGTGTCTCCGAGGCCGACTACGTGGACCTGCTGCTCCAGCAGCAGGTCTCCGGCGTGGTCTTCGCCGGCGGCCTCTTCGCCCAGGCCGACGCGCCGCACGAGCACTATCACCGGCTGGCGGAGCGGAACATCCCGGTCGTCCTCGTCAACGCGTCGATCGAGGGCCTGGACTTCCCCTGCGTGGCCTGCGACGACGCCGTCGCCGTCGAACAGGCCTGGCGCCACCTCGTCTCGCTGGGGCACGAGAGGATCGGCCTGGTCCTCGGCCCCGACGACCATGTGCCGTCGCGCCGCAAACTGGAGGCCGCCCGGAGGGTGTCGAAGGCGGCGGGCGGGGAACTGGCCGACGAGTTCGTGGGGCGGTCGATCTTCTCGTTGGAGGGCGGACAGGCCACGGCGGCCCGGCTGCTGGAACGGGGCGTCACCGGCATCGTGTGCGGCAGCGACCCGCTCGCCCTCGGGGCCATCCGGGCCGCCCGCCGCCGGGGCCTGTCCGTCCCCGCGGACGTGTCGGTCATCGGCTTCGACGACTCGGCCTTCATGACCTGCACCGAACCGCCGCTGTCCACGGTGCGCCAGCCCATCGAGGCCATGGGCCGCGCGGCGGTCGATCTGCTGTGCGCCCAGATCCAGGGGACCCGGACCCATCCGGGCGAGCTGCTCTTCGAGCCCGAACTGGTCGTCCGCGGATCGACCGCCCCGCCGTCGGCCCGCCGGCCCGCTCCTTGATCCGCCTCTGATCCGCCTCTGATCCACTCTCCGCCGGTCGTCCGGCCCGGCGCACGGCACTTCCCCGACCGGACTCCCCTCCGTCCACCGGCACCGGTGTCACCGCCGCTCCCCGCGGCTCCGACACCGGTGCCGGTGGTTTTCCCCGGGGCGCCGCCCGCAGGGACCGGACGGAACCGTTGACAAAGCCGTCACCCGGTAGAAACCTGTGACCTCGACGGTGCAAATGATTTACAGGATCACTCAAGAAGTTGGCTTGCCGTCGCCGTTCCCTGTCGGAATCGTGCCGGGCTCCTGGCGCGTGACCCTGCCGTCCCTCTCCCCGGTCCCTCCCCGGCCCCTCGCACGCGCCATCGGTCCGCGGCCGGACCCGGGAAGCGGGGGACGGGCCGCGCCCCGCGTCCGGATCGTGGAGAGGCCACCATGAGACGCAAACATCCGAGCAGACGGCTGGTGATCAGCCTGCTGATGGCGGCACTGATTGCCACCGGACTGCTGCCCGCCCCCGCGCACGCCGCGGCGGAGTCCAACCTCGCTCTCGGCAGGGCGGCGACGGCCGGCGGAGCCCACGGGAGCCACCCGGCGCGCAACGTCACCGATGGGAGCCAGGCGTCGTACTGGGAGGGCCCGTCGGGCTCCTTCCCCCAGTGGGTGCAGGTCGACCTCGGCGCGAAGACCGCCGTCGACCGCGTCGTACTGAAACTGCCCACCGCCTGGGAGGCGCGCACCCAGGGCATCGGCGTCCTCGGCAGCACCGACGGAAGCTCCTTCACCGCCCTCGCCCCCGCGCGCTCCCGCTCGTTCGCCCCGTCCGCGGCGAACACCGTGAGCGTCGACCTGTCCTCCGTCGAGGCCCGGTACGTCCGGGTGCAGGTGACGTCCAACTCGGGCTGGAACGCGGCGCAGTTGTCCGAGCTGGAGATCTACGGCGAGGGCGGCGGGGACCCGGCCCAGGGGACGAACCTGGCGCGGGGCAAGCCGATCGAGGCGACGTCCACGACACAGAACTACGGGGCGACGAACGCCAACGACGACAGCCTCACCACCTACTGGGAGTCGGCGGGCTTCCCGTCGAGCCTCACGGTGAGGCTCGGCGCCGCCGCGGATATCGAGGCCGTGGTGGTCAAGCTGAACCCGGATCAGATATGGGGGCCGAGGACCCAGTCCCTCCAGGTCCTGGGCCGCGGGCAGGGGGACGTGGGATTCACCTCCCTGAAGGCACGCGCCGACTACGCCTTCAGCCCCTCGTCCGGGCAGAACTCCGTCGTCATCCCGGTGACCGGCCGCGTCGCCGACCTCCGGCTGACGTTCTTCTCCAACACCGGGGCCCCCGGCGGCCAGGTCGCCGAGCTCCAGGTCCTCGGCACGGCCGCACCCCACCCCGACCTCGTCGTCACCGACCTGACCTGGTCCCCGGCCGCCCCGTCCGAGAAGGACGAGGTGACGGTCGACGCCACCGTCCGCAACGCCGGTACCGCCGCCGCCCCCGCGACGACGATGAACGTCAGCGTCGAGGGCACCGTCGCGGGCTCCGCCCCGGTCGCCCCCCTGCCGGCCGGATCGTCCGCGACCGTCTCCGTCCCCGTCGGCAAGCGCCCGACGGGCTCCTACACCGTCTCCGCCGTCGCCGACCCGACGGACACCGTTCCCGAACTGGACGACAGCAACAACAGCCGGATCGCGGACCGGAAGCTGACCGTCACCCGGAGCCCGGGCCCGGACCTGCGGGTCACCGGCATCACCAGCAACCCGGCGTCGCCCCCGGTCGGCGCGTCCGTCTCCTTCACCGTGGCGGTGAACAACCGCGGCACCACCGCCGCCCCCGCCGGCACCGTCACCCGCCTCACCGTCGGCGACACCGTCCTCGAGGGCACGGCCGGATCCATCGCCGCGGGGGAGACGGCCACCGTCGCCGTCGCCGGCACCTGGAAGGCCACGAACGGCGGCGCCACCCTGACCGCCACGGCCGACGCCACCGACGTGGTCGACGAGACCGACGAGAACAACAACGTCTTCGCCCGCTCCCTCGTCGTCGGGCGCGGCGCGGCCCTGCCGTACACCGAGTACGAGGCCGAGGACGCCCGCTACGACGGAACGCTCCTCACCGCCGACCGCAGGCGCACGTTCGGCCACACCAACTTCGCCACCGAGTCCTCCGGCCGCCGGTCGGTGCGCCTGGACTCCACCGGCGACCACGTCGAGTTCACCTCCACCGGCGCCGCGAACTCCCTCGTGGTGCGCAACTCGATCCCCGACGCCCCGAACGGGGGCGGCCGGGAGGCCACCCTCAGCCTCTACGCCGACGGCCGGTTCGTGCGGAAGCTGACGCTCTCCTCCAAGCACGCCTGGCTCTACGGGAACACCGACAGTCCCGAGGGCCTGACCAACACCCCGGGCGGTGACGCGCGTCGGCTGTTCGACGAGTCCCACGCGCTGCTGACCCAGAGCTACCCGGCCGGCACGAAGTTCCGCCTCCAGCGGGATGCGGGCGACACAGCCGACTTCTACGTCATCGACCTCATCGACCTGGAGCAGGTCGCCCCGGCGGCCCCCAAGCCCGCGTCGTGCACGTCGATCACCGAGTACGGCGCCGTGCCCAACGACGGGATCGACGACACCGACGCCATCCAACGGGCGGTCACGGCCGACCAGAAGGGCGAGATCGAGTGCGTGTGGATCCCCCAGGGCCAGTGGCGCCAGGAGCAGAAGATCCTGACCGACGACCCGCTCGACCGCGGCAGCCACAACCAGGTCGGCATCCGCGACGTGACGATCCGCGGCGCCGGCATGTGGCACTCGCAGCTCTCCACCCTGACACCGCCGCACGAGGCGGGCGGCATCAACCACCCGCACGAGGGCAACTTCGGCTTCGACATCGACGACAACACCAGGATCTCGGACATCGCGATCTTCGGTTCCGGCACGATCCGGGGCGGAGACGGCAACGCGGAGGGCGGTGTCGGCCTCAACGGCCGGTTCGGCAAGAACACCAGGATCAGCAACGTGTGGATCGAGCACGCGAACGTCGGCGTCTGGGTCGGCCGCGACCACTCGAACATCCCCGAGCTGTGGAACCCCGGTGACGGCCTGGAGTTCACCGGGATGCGGATCCGCAACACCTACGCCGACGGCATCAACTTCGCCAACGGCACCCGCAACTCGACCGTCCACAACTCGTCCTTCCGCAACACCGGCGACGACGCGCTGGCGGTCTGGGCCAGCAAGTACGTCAAGGACACGTCGGTGGACATCGGCCACGACAACCACTTCCGCAACAACACCGTCCAACTGCCCTGGCGCGCCAACGGCATCGCGATCTACGGCGGTCACGGCAACACGATCGAGAACAACGTCGTCTCCGACACCATGAACTACCCGGGGATCATGCTCGCCACCGACCACGACCCGCTGCCCTTCTCCGGGCAGACCCTCATCGCCGACAACGAACTGCACCGCACGGGCGGCGCGTTCTGGAACGAGGCCCAGGAGTTCGGCGCCATCACGCTCTTCGCGCAGGGCCCGGACATCCCCGGCGTCACCATCCGGGACACCGAGATCCACGACTCGACCTACGACGGCATCCAGTTCAAGACGGGAGGCGGCGCGACGCCGGGCGTGAAGATCTCCGGCGTCCGCATCGACGGGTGCGTCAACGGCTCCGGCGTCCTCGCGATGGGCGGGGCGCGGGGCAGCGCCACCCTCACCGACGTGACGATCAGCGGTTGCGCGGAGGGCGACGTCGTCGTCGAACCCGGCTCGCAGTTCGTCGTCAACCGCACCTGACCTCCCCGGCACCGAGGCGGCGACCCGTTTCCCGGGCCGCCGCTCCGGCATCCCCCCCGAGCCGCGTTCCGCGCCCGCGCCACGCGCCCGCGTCCGACGAGGTCGCGGCGGAGAACCAGGGCGACACGGTGAGGATCCCGCCGTCGAATGTTTCGGAGGGTTCTCTCCACGCAGGTCCCCCCTGTGGATCATATTCCCTGACCTGCGGCTTCGAATTTGCTTCGACAGTTTCGTGCACACAGCCTTGTCAGGGACATGTGAGCCTTCTACAGTCCCCTCGAACCGGCTCATGGGAGCGCTCCCATCATCGGGGAGCGGAAGCGCTCCGCCGGCCGGCCCCCGCACCCTCTTGGAGAGGCCCCCCACATGCGACGGTTACCGCACCCGATCCGCGCCGTGCGCGGTCTGTTCGCCGCCCTGCTCACCGCTCTCGCCGTGATCGCGGCGCTGGTGACCGCGACGGCGCCGGCCCAGGCCGACACCACGATCTGCGAACCGTACGGAACCACCACCATCCAGGGGCGCTACGTCGTCCAGAACAACCGCTGGGGCTCCAGCTCCCCCCAGTGCGTCACCGCCACGGACACCGGCTTCCGCCTCACGCAGGCCGACGGCTCGGTGCCGACCAACGGCGCCCCGAAGTCGTACCCGTCGGTCTTCAACGGCTGCCACTACACCAACTGCTCGCCGGGGACCAAGCTCCCGGCGCGGATCAGCGGCATCTCGAGCGCACCCAGCAGCATCTCCTACGGCTATGTCGGCGGTGCCGTGTACAACGCCTCGTACGACATCTGGCTGGACCCGACGCCCCGGACCGACGGCGTGAACCGGACCGAGATCATGATCTGGTTCAACAAGGTGGGTCCGATCCAGCCGATCGGCTCCCAGGTCGGCACGGCCACCGTGGGCGGGCGCACCTGGCAGGTGTGGTCGGGCGGCAACGGCTCCAACGACGTGCTGTCCTTCGTCGCCCCCTCGGCGATCGAGAGCTGGAGCTTCGACGTCATGGACTTCGTCCGGGAGACCGTCGCACGCGGCATGGCGCGGAACGACTGGTACCTGACGAGTGTGCAGGCGGGCTTCGAGCCCTGGCAGAACGGTGCGGGGCTCGCGGTGAACTCCTTCTCCTCGACCGTCGACACCGGCGGCGGTACGCCGGGAGGCCCCGGCACCCCGGCGGCGTGCACGGTGTCGTACGCCACGAACGTCTGGCCGGGCGGCTTCACCGCGAACGTCACCGTGAGGAACACCGGATCGTCCGCCGTCGACGGCTGGAGGCTCGCCTTCGCCCTGCCCGCCGGGCAGCGCGTC
>NZ_MSGP01000269.1 GCF_002078235.1 Streptomyces viridosporus | reverse complement strand
TCCTTCCCGCCCCCGTCACCGGTCCCGAGGCCGGGGGGAGCTCCCCGGCCTCGGGACCGGTGACGGGGGCGGGAAGGAGGGACCCGGGAGCGGCAGCCGGGTCATGGGCCGTCGGGCCGAGGGCGGTCGGGCCGGCCGGAGCCGGTTTCGGGATACCGGTGCTTTCCCTGCCCAGGAGGGCGGCGAGGAGGACGGCGTCGACCGGTGGGACCGGTTCCGGGACGTGGTCCAGGTGAGGCGGACCGAAGCGGTGCCAGCCCGTCGGCGACCAGTACAGGACGGGGACGAGCAGGGCGGTGCCGCTGGCCGGCAGGGGGATGCGCAGCACCCCGCCGTCCGGAGCGGTCAGGCCGGTCTCACGGACCCAGCAGCGCAGCAGGTTCTCCACCGCTGCGGCCCGGGCCGCCCTGTGCGGGTCGGGATGCTCCAGGGGATCCGTGCCGGGGTCCAGGAGGAGCCGCCCGTCGTGCGGCGACTCCCTCCACTGGCGCGGTACCGCGGTACTCGTCCTCCCGGCAGCGGACCGGGTGTCGTCGGTGCTCGGGCCGCACGGCTGTTCCGGGGTGCGGTCGTCGGGAGTGGGGGTCGAGTGCACGGCGGATCCTCGGGGAATGGCTCGTGGTCGTGCGGTGTCGGTCCGGGGACGGTGGCGGTCGTGCTCACCCTGCGCGTGAGGGTCCGTCGCCCGGACGTCCGCCGGGAAGGGGTACCGGGGCGCTCGTGCGCCGCGGTCACGTCACCCCGGCGGCTCGGTGCGGCCTGCGGGGTGAGAGGGCGCGTGGTACGGGTGGCGGGGCTGTTCCGTCCGGCGGTGGGCGAAGTGGTCGCGCGCCGCCGTGTGGAGCGCATCGGCAAGTCGGTCGAGCACCACGCCCGCCTGCTCATCGGTGGTCGTCAGAGGCGGGAGCAGCCGTACGACGCTCGCGCAGGGGCCGCTCAGGTCGATGATCAGGCCACGCCGCAGGCACTCCCGCCGTACGGCGGCCGCGAGTTCGGGCGCGGCGGGACGGGGCCGGTCCCCCGCCGTCCCGTCCGGTGTCGCGGCCGGCCCCGGACCGGTGGTGTCGCGGTCGCTGCCGTCGTCCCCGCCCTCCGGATCCACCAGTTCGATCCCGATCATCAGCCCCCGCCCGCGTACCTCCCCCACACAGGCGAGCTCACCCGCGAGTGTCCGCAGCCGGTCCAGCATGCGGACGCCCAGCCCGGCCGCGTGTGCGGCGAGGTCGTTCTCGCGGACGTGGCCGAGGACCGCCGTGCCCGCGGCCAGGGCGAGCTGGTTGCCGGGGAAGGTTCCGGCGCCGGGGGCGCGGTCGTCGAGGTCGTCCCGGTGGACCACGACGGTCAGCGGCAGGCTTCCCCCGATGGCCGCGGACAGCACCATCGCGTCGGGCGTGACTCCGCTGTGCTCCACTGCCCAGAAGGCGCCGGTCCGTCCGACCGCCGTCAGGGTCTCGTCGACGATCAGGGGGACGGACCGGTCGGCCGTCAGGCGCCGTATGCGCCGCAGCCAGGCATCCGGTGCCGGAAGCACCCCACCGTCGCCCTGTACGGGCTCGAGGATCATCCCGGCGGGAAGCGGTACGCCCGTGGCGGGACCGCCGAGGACGGTCTCGGTCCAACGGGCGGCCAGTTCGGCTCCGCGCTCGCCTCCGATGCCGAAGGGGCAGCGGTAGTCCTGCGGATAGGGCAGCAGGGTGGTCTGCGCATCGGAGGGTGCGGCGCGGGTCGCGTCCGGAGACCCGTCGGCCGACGCGGGGTGGGCACCGGTGAACGCGAGGACGCCGGCGCGACCGGTCGCCGCGCGTACGAGCCGGAGGGCGGTCGCCACGGCGTCGGTGCCGGCCGGTCCGCAGAAACGCACGTGTGCGCGGTCGGCGAGTCCCGGGGGCAGCGTGCGGAACAACTCGGTGACGAAGGCGTCCTTCACCGGGGTCGCCAGATCGGGGACGTGAAGCGGTGCGCCCGAGTCGATGACCCTGCGGATCGCCTCGAGCACCACGGGGTGGTTGTGCCCGAGCGCGAGCGTTCCGGCGCCGGAGAGGCAGTCGAGATAGCGCCGTCCGTCCGCCCCCTCGATGGTCATTCCGCGCGCTCTCACCGGGACGATCGGCAGGGCACGGGCGTAGGTGTGGGCCGTGGACTCCCGCGCGGGCTGTCGGCGCAGGACGCCCTCGCACGCGGTGGTGTCCGCCGCTGCGGCCCGGACGGCCGGGCTGGTCGCTTTCCGCCCCTCGTAGGTGAATTCCACCACCGTCCTCCGTCCTCCACGGCGCTCCCGCCGACCACGGGCACGCCGCGCGGACGGCGCGTCCCACCGCTACCAACCCCGGACCGCTCACCGGGTTACGGGTTGTCTCAAGATCCCTGCCGTGACGGAACCGTTGCCGTTCCGTCGGGTGTCCCCCACGGCGAGCGCATAGTGTGTGGTGCCGTTCCCGGAGGCCGTGAGAGCGCCTGTGAACTGCGCGTAAGTTCAGGTGCGAACACGGTCGAAGCACCAAGTTCGTCCACCTCAGGGGGAGTCAGATCATGCGATCCATACGGCCGTCGTCCACCGCTCGACGAGAGGGGAGGGCGCGGCGCGGAACCTCCCCCGTCCTGGCCGCCGTGGCGCTCGCCTCGGCGCTCGCGCTCACCGCCACCGCCTGTGGTTCGGGGGACGCCGACGCGGGCTCCGACACCTCCGCGACCGCCGCCGCCGACGACGACGGCAAACTCAAGATCCCGGACGACATCAAGGACCGGCTCAAGGAGCACGGGATCGACCTCGACAAGTGGCGGGACGGCGCGTGGAAGGACTGGAGCAAGGACGACTGGCTGCGCGAGGCCAACGAGTTCATCAACCCGATCATCGAGGACCTGTGGGATCCGGACCGCATGCGGGACGCCGAGGAGCCGGAACAGGAAGTCGACGAGAGCGACATCTCCGGTGACCAGGGTGTGACGGACCCGACCCCGGAGCCGGTGCAGGCGCAGGCCGTTCCGCCGTCGTACCACGCCAACGCCCCCACGGCCGGAAAGGTCTTCTTCGACTCCCCCGAGGGCACGATGGTCTGCTCCGCGACGGTGGTGCAGGACCCGGCCAACCCCGGCAAGTCCAACATGGTCTGGACGGCCGGCCACTGCGTGCACGCCGGCAAGAAGGGCGGCTGGTACCGCAACATCGCCTTCGTGCCGTCGTACAACGACGGGGGCAAGTCGGCCAAGGAACTCGAGAGCGCCACCCAGGAGGAGGTCGCTCCGTACGGCATCTGGTGGGGTGACTGGGCACAGACCTCGGACCAGTGGATCGAGCAGGGCGGCTCGACGGGCGGTGACGGCGCCGCGTACGACTTCGCCGTCATCCATGTGACGCCGGAGAAGGGCAGCGGCGGCAAGTCGCTGGAGGAGACGGTCGGTTCGGCACTGCCGGTGGACTTCAAGGCCCCGGCCGTGCCGCAGATGAAGGAGATGACGGCGATCGGCTACCCGGCCGCTCCGCCGTACGACGGCCAGACGCTGTACCGCTGCCAGGACCGCCCGGGGCGGCTGTCCCTCGACGCGTCCGACCCGACGATGTACCGCATCGGGTGCAGCATGACCGCCGGCTCGTCCGGCGGTGGCTGGGTCGCGACGGGTTCGGACGGCAAGCCGGCTCTGGTGTCCAACACCTCGATCGGCCCGGTGACATCGGGCTGGCTGGCCGGTCCGCGGCTGGGTGAGGAGGCCAAGGGCGTGTACGACGCGGTCAGCGAGAAGTTCGCCGGGCAGTGACCGGCCCGTCCCTTCCCGTGGGCCGCCGAGCACACGGGAAGGGACGCCGCGGCGGCACCGGACCGCCGGTGCCGCCGCACGCGCTCACGTGCGGCACCACGTTCGTCCGCTTCAACTGGGGCCGTCGCACCATGCGTTCCACGCGCCCGTCCGCACCGCCCGGGCGAGGGCTGCGCACCGTCCTCGTCGCCACCGGGCTCCTCACCGTCCTGGCGCTCACCGTGACCGCGTGCGGCGGTTCCGGGGAGGGCACCGCGAGCGGCAAGCCCGACGCCACCGCCTCGCAGGCCGCCGACGGCAGCGGCGACGGCGGGATCGGCGTCCCGTCCGACGTCGGGGACCGGCTCGAGGAGCACGGGATCGACGTCGACCGGTGGGAGGACGGCGCGTGGAAGGACGGGGACAAGGACAAGTGGCTCGGTGAGGCCGGGGACTTCGTCAACCCGGTGATCGAGTGATGTGCCCCGGCTTACGTGGAGTCGAGTTGCTGGACCCTGGGCGATCGAGGGGGTTGTCCTCGGCTCGAACTCGATGGGTGTGAGCATGCCGAGACCGGCGGTTCGTCCGGCGATGGCTGGTTCCGCGGGGTGGACGGCGAGACCGTACTGGTCTCCAACACCTCGATCGGCCCGTTCGACAACACCTGGCCGGCGGGCCCGCAGCCGGGCAAGGACGCGCAGGCGCTCTGCCGGAACATGAGCGAGACCTACGGCGGCCGGTGATCCGGACGCGCCGAAGGCCCGCCCCCCGCCGTGAGCGGGGGGCGGGCCTTCTCACCGGGTGAAGGGTCAGCCGGCCGCCGCCGGAACGTACGGCGCGAGTTCCGCCGCCAGTTCCTCGTGCACCCGCGCCTTGAGCAGGGTGCCCTCCGGGGTGTGCTCCTCGGAGATCACCTCGCCCTCGTCGTGGGCACGGGCGACCAGCTTGCCGTGGGTGTACGGCACCAGCGCCTCGATCTCCACCGAAGGGCGGGGCAGCTCGGCGTCGATGAACGCGAGCAGCTGCTCGATGTTCTGGCCGGTGCGGGCCGAGACGGCGAGGGACCGCTTCTCCACCCGCAGCAGCCGCTGGAGGGTGAGCGGGTCGGCCGCGTCGGCCTTGTTGATCACGACGATCTCGGGCACGTCGGTGGCGCCGACGTCCCGGATCACCTCGCGCACGGCGGCCAGCTGCTCCTCCGGGTTCGGGTGCGAACCGTCCACCACGTGCAGGATCAGGTCGGAGTCGCCGACCTCCTCCATCGTGGAGCGGAAGGCCTCGACCAGGTGGTGCGGCAGGTGCCGGACGAATCCGACCGTGTCGGCCAGCGTGTACAGCCGTCCGCTCGGGGTCTCGGCCCGGCGCACGGTCGGGTCGAGGGTCGCGAACAGGGCGTTCTCGACCAGTACGCCCGCGCCGGTGAGGCGGTTGAGCAGCGAGGACTTGCCCGCGTTGGTGTAGCCCGCGATGGCCACGGACGGCACCTTGTTGCGCTTGCGCTCCTGGCGCTTGATCTCGCGGCCGGTCTTCATCTCCGCGATCTCGCGGCGCATCTTCGCCATCTTCTCGCGGATCCGGCGCCGGTCGGTCTCGATCTTGGTCTCACCGGGACCGCGGGTGGCGAGGCCGCCGCCCTTGCCGCCGCCCATCTGCCGGGACAGCGACTGACCCCAGCCGCGCAGCCGCGGCAGCATGTACTGCATCTGCGCGAGCGAGACCTGCGCCTTGCCCTCTCGGGACTTGGCGTGCTGGGCGAAGATGTCCAGGATCAAGGCTGTACGGTCGATGACCTTGACCTTGACGACGTCCTCGAGATGGATCAGCTGGCCCGGGCTGAGCTCACCGTCGCAGATGACGGTGTCCGCGCCCGTCTCGAGCACGATGTCGCGCAGCTCCTCGGCCTTGCCGGAGCCGATGTAGGTCGCCGCGTCGGGCTTGTCGCGGCGCTGGATCACGCCGTCGAGCACGAGGGCGCCGGCCGTCTCCGCGAGGGCGGCGAGTTCCGCGAGGGAGTTCTCCGCGTCCTGCACGGTTCCCGAGGTCCACACGCCGACGAGTACGACCCGCTCCAGGCGGAGCTGCCGGTACTCGACCTCGGTGACGTCCTCGAGCTCGGTGGAGAGTCCCGCGACACGGCGCAGGGCCGCGCGCTCGGAGCGGTCGAACTGGTCGCCGTCCCGCTCTCCGTCGATCTCGAGGCTCCAGGCGACGTCCTCTTCCATCAGGGCATCGGCCCGAAGACCCTCGGGGTGGGTGTGCGCGAAGCGCTTGGTGTCCTGGGAAGGGGAAGAAGAGGAGGTCATTGGGTCCTTACGTCGATGGGAAACCGTCTGCGGCGACGGAGCGGGCTTCGGCTGCCCGTCGGGCTCCGGGTCCGGTCGGTGGGACCTGTCCCCGGAACCTTCCGTCACTGTCCTCAACGTACGGGTACCCCGGGAGATTCCCGCGTCCCGCGCCGTGCGGACCTGACAATGGTCGCACGGAACGGCCCGTCTCGTCATCGTGTTATTCCCGGCCCTCGCCCGGTCGATGCACGGGCGCGCCCGGACCGTGGGCGGGTGTCGCGGCCCGCGGCGTGGGCTCCCCCTGCGGGTGTCCGGGCATCGGCGGGATCGTGGTTCCGTGGAGCCGGGGGCCCAGGCCGGCCGGGTCGCGTCCGGCGACGGCGGAGGCGAGCCGGACGGAGTCGGCGGTCGTGGCCGTGCCGTCCCGGTGGGGAACACCGCCTCGTCGGAGGGGACGTCGCACGGGAACACCAGGTGGGCGGCGTCGGCCTGGGCGGAGGCGAGCAGCGCGGTGGCCGCCCGCCGACGGCGGACGTGGGTGCCCGACCGCGGGGTGCCTGACCACGGGGGCAGCCGCGTGGAGTGAGCCGCACGGCCCTACGGCCATCAGCGCGCGTACGCTGCGGCGACGGCGCGCCCCGGGCCCACCCGACCGGGTCGGGCGAGGTGTCGCACCGGCTGCCCGCGGCCGGGACGACCACCGGACGCGCGGGAGCCCTGCCCTCGTACGGGAGGCGTCAGGCGCCCGGCGTCCGCGGCTGCGCCCGGCTCACGTCGTACACGCCGGCCACGTTGCGCATCGCGCGCATGAGGGCGGGCAGCCCCGCGGCGTCCGGCAGCTGCACGGTGTACGTGTGCCGCACCTGCTGCCGGGTCGGCGGTTCGACGGTGGCGGAGACGATCTCGGCGCCTTCGAGGGCCATGGCCTCGGTGAGGTCCGCGAGCAGGTGGGGACGGACGAACGATTCCGCGACCAGCGTGACCCGGCACTCGGCACCCTCCCCCCAGCGCACGCCGACCTCCGCACGCCCGGATCCCGTCATGCGCGCGACCGCGGCGCACTCGACCCGGTGCACGGTGACGGCTCCCCCGCGCACGGCGAAGCCGGTCACCTCGTCGGGCGGCACGGGCGTGCAGCAGCGGGCGAGCCGCACGGCCGCGCCGGGCCGGTCGACCAGGACCTGGGCGGCGGCGGGACGGGCGGGGACCGTGTCCGGCGCCTGGGGGGCCTGCGGAGCGGCGGAGTCGTCGGCGGCCGGCCGCGCTCCCGCCGCGGGTTCCGTCGCGGGGGCGGCGTCCTGCGCGGGGTGGGTGGCCAGCCACCGCTGGATGGCGATGCGGGCCGCGGGGGTGTGGGCGTGCTCCAGCCACTCCCTGGAGGGCTCCGAGGCGGGGTCCTGGCCCATGAGGAGCTGGACGGTGTCGCCGTCCTTCAGGACGGTGCTCAGCGTCGCCAGACGGCCGTTGACCCGGGCGCCGATGCACGCGTGGGCGTCCTCGCCGTACTGCGCGTACGCGGCGTCCACGCAGGTCGCCCCCTCGGGCAGGCCGAGCGTGCCGCCGTCGGGGCGGAAGACGGTGATCTCGCGGTCCTGGGCGAGGTCCTCGCGGAGGGTGGACCAGAAGGTGTCGGGGTCGGGCGCGGCCCGCTGCCAGTCCAGCAACCGCGAGAGCCAGCCGGGCCGGGTGGGGTCGGCGCGTTCGCCGTCGCTCGCGGGCTGTTCCTCCGACGGGGCCGCATAGGGGTTGCCGAGGGCGACGACTCCGGCCTCGGCGACCTTGTGCATCTGGTGGGTGCGGATGAGGACTTCGACGACCTGGCGGTCCTCGCGTGCCACGGCGGTGTGCAGCGACTGGTACAGGTTGAACTTCGGTACGGCGATGAAGTCCTTGAACTCCGACACCACGGGCGTCATGCAGGTGTGCAGCTCGCCGAGGACGCCGTAGCAGTCGGCGTCCTCGTTCACCAGCACCAGCAGGCGGCCGAAGTCGGCGCCGCGCAGCCGCCCGCGTTTGCGGGACACGCGGTGGACGGAGACGAGGTGGCGGGGGCGGATGAGGACCTCGGCGGCGATGTCGGCCTCGCGGAGCACCTTGCGCACGTCCTCGGCGACCTCGGCGAGCGGGTCGTCCGCACGGGCGGCGTTGCGGGCGACCAGCTCCCGCGTGTGCTCGTACTCCCCGGGGTGGAGGATCGCGAAGACCAGGTCCTCCAGTTCCGTCTTGAGCGCCTGGACACCGAGGCGTTCGGCGAGGGGGATCAGGACGTCCCGGGTCACCTTGGCGATGCGCTCCTGCTTCTCGGGGCGCATCACTCCGAGGGTGCGCATGTTGTGCAGGCGGTCCGCGAGTTTGATCGACATCACGCGGACGTCGCTGCCGGTGGCGACGAGCATCTTGCGGAAGGTCTCGGGTTCGGCGGCGGCGCCGTAGTCGACCTTCTCCAGCTTGGTGACGCCGTCGACGAGGTAGCGGACCTCCTCGCCGAACTGCTCCCGCACCTGATCGAGCGTCACGTCCGTGTCCTCCACGGTGTCGTGGAGGAGGGAGGCCGTCAGGGTCGTGGTCTCCGCGCCGAGTTCGGCGAGGATCAGGGTCACGGCGAGCGGGTGGGTGATGTAGGGCTCGCCGCTCTTGCGCATCTGGCCGCGGTGGGAGGACTCGGCCAGGAGGTAGGCACGGCGCAGGGGCTCGAGGTCGGCGTCGGGGTGGTGCGCGCGGTGGGCGTCGACCACATGGCCGATGGCGTCGGGGAGCCGGTCGCGGGTGGCGGGGCCGAGCAGCGCCGCGCGTCCCAGTCGGCGCAGGTCGATCCGGGGGCGGGCCTTTCTGCGCGACCCCGCGGGTGCGGCGTGACCGGACGTCACGGAGCCCGGGGTCGCAGGGTTGGCGGCCTCCGCGTTCATGGGCACCTCCGGCTGCGTGGACCGGTGGACGGCGCGCCCCAGGGCGGACTCGGGCTCGGGAGGCGGCGTGCGCCTCCCCCGTCCGGGCCGGTGCTTGATGCTACCGAGCCCGACCCGGTGCGACCGACCGCCTCCCGCCGAGCGTGAAACGGATCACTCCTTCGAGCGAAGGCCCTTCCCGGGGCGGTTTCACGCCACTCGGTCGACGGTCCACCGTGGTCTCGAAGCGAAACACGGTCCCGCACCCACGGATGTCCGGGTCCGACCGGCCCGGGGCCGGGACACCGGTCCACCGCTCCGCTCAACGGAGGGCGTTTTCCAGCCACTCCGCCTCGATCTCACCCTCGGCGACGATCACCGCGGGTCCGGTCATCTCGATCCCGCCGTCGGGCCGTTCGGTGATCACCAGGGTGCCGCCGGGCACGTCCACGGTGTACGTGGCCGGGGTGCCGGTGACGCTCGGATCGACGCCGTCCCGGCGGGCGGTGGCCACGGCGACCGCGCAGGCGCCCGTGCCGCACGAACGGGTTTCGCCGGCACCGCGCTCGTGCACCCGCAGCGCCACGTGCCGGGGGCCGCGGTCGACCACGAACTCGACGTTCACGCCGTCCGGGTAGGCGGAGGCCGGGCTGAAGGGGGGCGGGGCGAGCAGGTCGCCGACGTGGGCGAGGTCGTCCACGAAGGCCACCGCGTGCGGGTTGCCCATGTTCACGTTCCGCGCGGGCCAGCTGCGCTCGCCGACGCTCACCGTGACGTCGCCCTCGGGAAGCAGCGCCTTGCCCATGCCGACGGTGACGTCACCGTCCTTGGCGATGTGCACGGCCTTCACGCCTCCGCGTGTGGCGACCGCGAGATCCCCCTCGGCCACATGTCCGGCGCGCTGGAGATAGCGCGCGAACACACGCACCCCGTTGCCGCACATCTCGGCGATCGAGCCGTCGCCGTTGCGGTAGTCCATGAACCACTCGGCCTCGTCCGCCATGGCCCGGCCCTCGGGGTGCGCCTCGGACCGCACCACGTGCAGCAGTCCGTCGGCACCGATGCCCGCACGGCGGTCGCACAGGGCGGCGACGGCGGCCGGGGGCAGGTCGAGGGCGTTCTCCGGGTCCGGGACGATCACGAAGTCGTTCTCGGTGCCGTGTCCCTTGAGGAAGGCGATCCGCGTGCTCATCCCTCGATCGTACGGGGTGGGCACGGCAGCGCCCTCCCCGCCGGTGACCGGGACGGGCGTCAGCGGAGCCGGGCGACCCGCCAGACGGCCAGGGCCACCACCGCGGCGACCATCACCGCGTAGCCGGCCACGACCCGCCAGTCGGGTCTGCGTCCGGATCCCCTGGCCGGCAGGCCCGGCCAGGTGTAGCCCACCCGGCGGGCGGCCATCATCCCCCACCCGGCCGAGCAGGAGCAGATCAGCAGGCCCAGCATGGCGATCACGGCCCCGCTGTCGCCGAAGTCGAAGGCGAGGGGGAAGGCGAACATCAGGGAACCGACCCCGGCCAGTCCGACGATGGGTGCGAGCTGCCAGATGCGCAGTCGGCGCTGCGGGCGCAGCTCGACCTCGACCTCGTCACCGCCCGTGAACATCTGGTCCGGCTCGGGGCCGTCGTCGGTCACACCGCCCTGCACCTCCTCGGGCCCGTCGGGGCTGAGGCGGTCGGTCTCCTGCTCCGGCGCACCCCGCTCGGTAGTGAGGTGCTCGGTGCCGTGTGCGGTGTCACGAGGGCCGGCCTCCATCGCCACGCGCCCTCCCAACTTGGACTCCACTGGTCGATCGAAGCTCGATGATGGCACGGCGTCACAGGCCCCGATGACGGCCTGGGCGTCCCGATGCCATGACGTGATCAGGCTGTAACCGGTCGTTCGACCAACGACAACGCGAGCCGCGGAAGTTCCCCGAGGTCGGCCGCGGCCCCACTCAACCAGTGCACCCGGGGATCGCGCCTGAACCACGAATCCTGACGGCGCGCGAAGCGCTTGGTGGCACGCACGGTCTCGGACCGCGCCTCCTCCAGGGTGCACTCACCGGCGAGCGCGGCGAGGACCTGCTGGTAGCCGAGCGCGCGCGAGGCCGTACGCCCTTCGCGCAACCCCTGCGCCTCCAGTGCGCGCACCTCCTCCACCAGACCCGCCTCCCACATCCGGTCGACCCGGCGGGCGATGCGCTCGTCCAGCTCGGGCCGGGCCACGTCGACGCCGATCTGGAGGGTGTCGTAGACCGAGTCGTGGCCGGGGAGGTTGGCGGTGAAGGGCCGGCCGGTGATCTCGATCACTTCGAGTGCCCGGACGATGCGGCGGCCGTTGCTCGGCAGAATGGCCCGCGCGGCCTCGGGGTCCGCGGCGGCGAGGCGCGCGTGCAGCGCGCCCGGGCCGCGCAGGGTGAGCTCCTCCTCCAGGCGGGCCCTGATCTCGGGGTCGGTGCCCGGGAACTCCAGGTTGTCGATGGCTCCGCGGACGTAGAGGCCGGAACCGCCGACCAGGACGGGCCAGCGCCCCTCGGCGAGCAGCGCGTCGATCCGGGCCCGCGCCAGGCGCTGGTACTCGGCGACGGACGCGGTGACGGTCACGTCCCAGACGTCCAGCAGATGGTGCGGAACGCCGCCCCGCTCCTCGGGCGTCAGTTTGGCGGTGCCGATGTCCATCCCCCGGTAGAGCTGCATGGAGTCCGCGTTGACGACTTCACCGCCCAGCTTCCGGGCCAGGAAAACGCCCAGATCGGACTTTCCGGCCGCAGTGGGGCCGACGACGGCGATGACGCGGGGGGCGAGGGGTGCGCTGCTCACCGATCCAGTCTCCCAAACCTCTCGGCCCGCTCTCGAACGAGTTACGTGACGCGGCCGTCGCGGGGTCGTTGCCCGTTGCGAGTCTCCTGCCGCCGGAGCACGGCGGCGGCGACCCCGGGTCGCGCGGACGGACCCACCGGGTCACGCGGAATGTCGCTCGCACGAGTAACGTATGGAGTGGATATGGGCGTTTTTGCACGGATTTTTCGGAGGTCGAAGGCCACGGAGGAGACGCGGACCGACGAGGCCCGGGACGGCCGGACGGCAGCGGGGCCGCAGACGGAGGACGCGGCCGGGACCGCGCAGTCGAAGGCGTCGGCCGAGACGCCGGAGACCGACGGGCCGACGGTGCAGGAGGCCGACGGGGTCACCGGCATCGACGGCGTCGAGATCCCGAAGCAGCAGTCCTCCGAGGCCGTCGGCAGCGAGGCCGACAAGGGCGCCCGCACGTAGACGCCCGCGAGGGAAGGTGCATCATGGGTCTCCTGAACAACCTGAAGACCAAACTCGACCCGGCCAAGGGCAAGGTCTCCGACCTCGCGCACCAGCACGGGGGCAAGATCCAGCACGGCCTGGACAAGGCCGCGCGGGCCGTCGACGAGCGGACCAAGGGCAAGTACCGCGACAGGATCCAGGCGGGCACGGGAAAGGCCAAGGGCGCCATGGACCGACTCGCGCACAAGAACGAACCCGGTCCGGGAACGGGCGACACGACGCCGCCGACCGGACCACCGCCCGCCTCCTGAACGGTACGACGGCGGACGGCCGTGGAGTCCTCGAGGACTCCACGGCCGTCCGCCGTCGCTCCGGCCGGATCCGGCCCGGCCGGTTCCTACGACCAGGTGGCCACGATGTAGCCCACCCCGTACGGGGCGTCCTCGTAGAGCAGCGCCCCCTCCAGGTCCGGGTTTCCGGCCGCGGCGCCCGCGAGGACCTGCCAGGGGGCACGGCCGGACGCCTTCAGCTCGCGTGCCAGGCCGGTGTCCAGCGCGCGCAGGGCCGCGGTGTCGGCAGCGCCCAACGCGCGCGCGATCTCCGCGTCGAAGGGGGCCGCACGCTCGTCGAGGTAGCCCGGGGCCTTGAGTGTGCGGCAGGCGCTGGCGTCGCCCAGCACCAGCATCGCCACCCGCTCCGCTCGCGTGGCGATCGCCCCTCCCTCTTCGACGCACCGTTCGGCCGCGAGGGGTTCCCCCACTCCCAGCCCCTCGACGGGGGCGTCCGCCCACCCGGCCCTGCCCAGCAGCCATGCGCCCACGGCGAGCCCGTAGGGGAGTTCCGGCCCGGCCGGCCCGCCCCTGTCCGGACCCAGCCGTACGTCCAGGTCGACGCCGAAGCCGCGAAAGGACCCCGGGGTGCCCTCCGGGTAGCTCTCGGGGCCGGCGGCCGCCGCCGGCCCGACCACCACGAGCCGGTCGGGCCGGGCGGCGGCGAGCACGCCCAGCGCGTCCGTGCACGCGGTGCGCGCGGCGTCCAGCTCGGCGGCGGCACCCGCGGCGACCTCGGGAACGAGCAGCGGCGGACAGGGGCAGACTGCGGCGGCGACTAGCATGATCGGCAGCCTACTGCGGCGGCCCGGAACGGTGCCCCCGCCTCAGGGGGCGCCCGTGTTCCGGAAGCGCTCGGCGAGGCCCTGGCCGGCCCTGTGCGTGCACGCCGCCCCGTACCGTCCGCGGCGCGCCTCCTCGCGCGTGCCCTCGGCACGTGCGACCGGCCGGAGCCCGGCGGCCGACTCCGCCACGACGGCCCGCCGAGCCATGCGTCCGCCCCCTCGTCGCAGTCCGGTCAGTCGACGGCGCAGCCCCCGGTGACCGCCGGCAGCGGCTCGGGCACGCCCACCTTGGGCAGACCGAGCATGACGCCCGCCGGCTTGGCGGCCTCGGCGGCGTTCCGCTTCTCCCAGGCGTCGCCCGCGCGCGTGCGGCGCACGTCCCGCACGGGTCCCTCGGCGAGCAGGTGGTGCGGGGCGGCATAGGTGATCTCGACGGTGACCACGTCGCCGGGGCGGACCTCCTGCTCCGGCTTGGTGAAGTGCACCAGACGGTTGTCGGGGGCACGCCCGGAGAGACGGTGGGTGGTGTCGTCCTTGCGGCCCTCGCCCTCGGCGACCATCAGCTCCAGGGTGCGCCCCACCTGCTTCTTGTTCTCCTCCCAGGAGATCTCCTCCTGGAGGGCGACGAGCCGCTCGTACCGCTCCTGGACGACCTTCTTGGGGATCTGGCCGTCCATCTCGGCGGCCGGGGTGCCCGGGCGCTTGGAGTACTGGAAGGTGAACGCCTGCGCGAAGCGGGCCTCGCGGACGACGTGCAGGGTCTGCTCGAAGTCCTCCTCGGTCTCGCCGGGGAAGCCCACGATGATGTCGGTGCTGATCGCCGCGTGCGGGATGGCGGCGCGGACCTTCTCGATGATGCCGAGGTAGCGCTCCTGCCGGTAGGAGCGGCGCATCGCCTTCAGGACCGCGTCCGAGCCGGACTGGAGGGGCATGTGCAGCTGCGGCATCACGTTCGGCGTCTCGGCCATGGCGGCGATGACGTCGTCGGTGAAGTCGCGCGGGTGCGGCGAGGTGAAGCGGACGCGCTCCAGGCCGTCGATCCTCCCGCAGGCCCGCAGCAGCTTGCTGAACGCCTCGCGGTCGCCGATGTCGGAGCCGTAGGCGTTCACGTTCTGGCCGAGCAGGGTGATCTCCGAGACGCCCTCGGCGACCAGGGCCTCGATCTCGGCGAGGATGTCGCCGGGGCGCCGGTCCTTCTCCTTGCCGCGGAGCGCGGGGACGATGCAGAAGGTGCAGGTGTTGTTGCAGCCGACGGAGATCGACACCCAGGCCGCGTACGCGCTCTCGCGGCGGGTCGGCAGCGTGGAGGGGAAGGCCTCCAGCGACTCGGCGATCTCGACCTGTGCCTCCTCCTGGACGCGGGCGCGCTCCAGGAGGACGGGCAGCTTGCCGATGTTGTGCGTACCGAAGACCACGTCGACCCAGGGCGCGCGCTTCACGATCGTGTCGCGGTCCTTCTGGGCCAGGCAGCCGCCGACCGCGATCTGCATGCCGGGGCGCCGCGCCTTCTTGGGGGCGAGGTGTCCCAGGTTGCCGTACAGCTTGTTGTCGGCGTTCTCGCGCACGGCGCAGGTGTTGAAGACGACGACGTCCGCGTCGCCGTCGGAGCCCTCGGGGGCGCGGACGTAGCCCGCGTCCTCCAGCAGCCCGGCCAACCGCTCGGAGTCGTGGACGTTCATCTGACACCCGTAGGTGCGTACTTCATAGGTGCGCGTGCCGCCCACTGACTGGCTCCGGTCGATGCTGCTCATGCCCTAAGGGTAGGCGGTGCCGCGGACGGCCTCCGCCGCCGAGGCCGTGCTCCCGGATCCGGCGTTCCCGGGACGTGCGCCGGCCCCGCGCGGCCGGGCGGTACGCGGTGGGCGGAGCCGGGGGCGTGACGGGGCACGGGCGCCGTCGGCGGACGGGTACGACGGTGATCCGGGTCGCCCGGAGTCCTCGGTCATTTCCTCGACAGCCCGGAACGGGCCGGGAAAATCCGCCACCGGGCGAAGGAGAAACGTTGCCGGATCCGGTCGAGCGCCGCGGGAAACGAGTCGAGATACCACGGGAAAGGAGCGGACCACGGGCGTCACGCACACGGGGACGCGAGCGAGCCGCCGGGTTTCCTCCGTCTCCGCCGGTAATTCCCGGCGGAGACGGAATCGACCGTACGACCGGGCGGTGCCGCTCAGTCGCTCAGTCCTCCCCGCGCGGTGCCCAGCCCTGTCGCCGCAGTACCGCCGACACGTCCGGGGCCTCGTAGTGCCCGCCCTTGAGGACCTTGCCGTCGGCACGGCGGCTGACCTGTCCGTCCGGGCCCAGCTTGGTCATGTTGGAGCGGTGGATCTCGGCGATGACCGCGTCGAGGTCGATCCCGTGGACGAGTGCCGTGCCGTACGCGACGTAGACGACGTCGGCCAGTTCGTGGGCGAGCCGGTCGAGCGGGCCCCCCACCGACACCTCGGCGACCTCCGCGGCCTCCTCGGCCAGCAGTTCGCCGCGGTGGGCGGCCAGATCCGGCGAGACCTCGGACGGGGTGTCGCGGACGTCCAGCCCGAAGGCGCGGTGGAACTCACGGACCAGGTCGGCGGGCGAAGGGCTCATGCGGCGACTGTAGCGGCCACCGCGGACGCCCCTGGGCCCGCGCACGGGCCCGGGCTGTGAGCTCCGCCCTGGTCAGCGGGGCTCCGGGCTGGCAGGATCGCGCGCATGTCCCACGCGCTGTCCCGGATCGGCGGGCGCCGGGCCCTGCGGGGCGCGGTCGCCGGCTTCGTGGCGCTCGGACTGCTGCTGTGGTGGCTGGCGCCCTGGAGCGAGGAGCCGCCCGGCGGGACGATCACGCTGAGCACGGGAACGCGCCCGGGGGTCTACCAGAAGTACGGCGAGCTCCTGCGCACCTCGCTCGGCACGCACATGCCCGACCTCGAGGTCCGGCTGGAGACGAGTGACGGCTCGCAGGAGAACGTACGGCGCGTGGCGACCGGTCAGGCCGACTTCGCGATCGCCGCGGCCGACGCGGTGGAGACGTACCGGCTGAGCGACCTGCCGGGCGCCGACCGGCTGCGCGGGGTGGCGCGCCTGTACGACGACTACGTGCAGCTCGTGGTCGCGCCCGACTCCGGCATCCGCTCCGTCGCGGACCTGCGGGGCAAGCGGGTCGCCATAGGGTCGCCCAAGTCGGGGGTCCGGCTCATCGCCAACCGGGTGCTCAGGGCGGCCGGCATCGACCCGGAGACGGACATCAGGCCCTCCTCGGACGGTATCGACACCGGACCGGGGCGGCTGGGACAGGGGCTGGACGCGTTCTTCTGGTCCGGTGGACTGCCCACGGACGGCCTGAAGACGCTCGCCGAGGATTCCACTCTGCGGTTCGTCCCGATCGGCGCCGACCTCGTCGCCGAGCTGCACAAGCAGGGCGGTGCCGCGCGCTACTACCGGGCCACCAACATGCCGGAGTCGGCCTATCCCAGCAGCCAGTCCGGCTCGGCCGTCCCGACGATGGCGGTGTCCAACCTCCTGATCACCAGGGCGGACGCGGATCCCCGGCTCACCGAGTGGCTGACCCGCGTCGTGCTCAAGAGCCGGGACCGCATCGGGGCGGACGTCCACTCCGCGCAGCTGGTCGACGTACGCACCGCCATCTACACGGACCCGCTCCGGCTGCACGAGGGCGCCCGCCGCTACTACCGGTCCGTCAAGCCCTGAGCCGCCGTCTCCCTCGTGGGGGCGTTCCTCGGTACCGTCACCGTCACCCTCAGCCCGTGCGGCTCGTGGCGGTCGTAGGCGAGGGAGCCGCCGCCCGCCGCGAGCAGCGCCCGGGAGATGGACAGGCCCAGACCGGAGCCCTTGATGTTCTGGTGCCGGCCGCTGCGCCAGAAGCGGTCGCCGACGCGGGTGAGTTCCTCGTCGGTCAGGCCCGGGCCGTTGTCGGTGACGACGACGGTGGAGGTGTCGCCGTTGGAGGTGACGGCCACCTCGACGGTCTCGCCCCCGGGCGTGAACTTCACCGCGTTGTCGATGATCGCGTCCAGCGCGCTGGAGAGCGCGACCGGGTCGGCCCATGCCGTGGTCGGCGGGCAGTTCCCGACCAGGCGGACCCCCTTGGCCTCGGCGGTGGGAGCCCAGGCCGCGACGCGCTCGCCGGTCAGCGCGCCGATGTCGGTGACCTGGAGCTGGGCCTCGCTGTGCTCGGCGAGCGCCAGGTCGAGCAGGTCGTCCAGGACCTGTGCCAGGCGCTTGCCCTCGGCCTGGACCGAGGCGATCTCCTCGTTGCCCTCGGGCAGCTCGAGGGCCAGCAGTTCGATGCGCAGCAGCAGCGCCGAGAGCGGGTTGCGCAGTTGGTGGGAGGCGTCGGCGACGAAGGCGCGCTGCTGTTCCAGCACGCTTTCGACATGGTCCGCCATCTCGTTGAACGACCGGGCGAGGCGTCTGAGCTCCGGGGGACCGCCCGCCACGGCGACCCGGGACTTCAGCCGCCCGGTGGCGATGTCGTGGGTGGTGGCGTCCAGGACCCGCACCGGTCTGAGCACCCAGCCGGTCAGGCGCAGGGCCGCGCCGACGGCCAGCAGCATGGCCGCGGCCTCGCCCGCGCCGATGACCAGCCATCCCTGCAGGATGCGGGAGCGCATGGGTCCGGTCGGCGAGTCGGTGACGACGACCGCGACGACATCACCGTCCCGGATGACCGGTGAGGCCACCACGAGGCTGTGCCGCTGCCAGGGCCACACCTGCTCGGGGTCGTGGCTGCGGCGGCTGAGCAGGGCCTCCTCGAAGGCGCCCCGCACCTCGCCCGACCGCGGGAGGAGCCAGTCGTCCGGGGCGTGCGCCATGGACGAGTCGTTGCGGTAGAACACACCGGCGCGGATGCCGTAGACCTCGTAGTAGCTGCGCAGTTCGTTGCGGAGCGTCTCCTGGCGCTCGTTGATGTCC
This sequence comes from Streptomyces viridosporus, assembly GCF_002078235.1. GTDB lineage: Bacteria > Actinomycetota > Actinomycetes > Streptomycetales > Streptomycetaceae > Streptomyces > Streptomyces viridosporus. The sequence continues at coordinate 4,596 of NZ_MSGP01000269.1, read as the reverse complement.
CCGGTGGCCGGGTCGGACGGCTCGGTGACGAACTGGGCGAGGGCCGCGAAGCGCGCCGTGTCGTCGATCCGGTCGACGACGACCTTCTGCTGCTGCGCACCGGCCAGGCTCACGGCGAGCGGGACGCCGAGCGCGAGGAGGACGGCCGCCATCAGGACGATGAGCAGCGGAAGCAGACGTGTGTGCACCCGGCCCCGCTAGGCCGCGGGCGCGACGAGCCGGTAGCCGACTCCGCGTACGGTCTCGATGAGGGCCGGCATGCGCAGCTTGGCGCGCAGGGAGGCGACGTGCACCTCCAGGGTGCGGCCGGTCCCCTCCCAGCTGGTGCGCCACACCTCGCTGATGATCTGCTCCCGGCGGAAGACGACCCCCGGCCGCTGGGCGAGCAGGGCCAGCAGGTCGAACTCCTTGCGGGTCAGCTGGACGACCGAACCGTTCACGCTGACCTGGCGGGTCGGCAGCTCTATGCGCACCGGGCCCAGGCGCAGCTCGGCCTCGGCGGCGCCGGTGGTCTCCTCGTGGACGGTGCGCCGGCTGACGGCGTGGATCCGGGCCAGCAGCTCCCCCGTGTCGTAGGGCTTGACCACGTAGTCGTCGGCGCCGAGGTTGAGGCCGTGGATGCGGGAGCGCACGTCGGAGCGCGCGGTGACCATGATCACCGGCGTGCTGGTGCGCTTGCGGATCCTGCCGCAGACCTCGTAGCCGTCCTGGTCGGGCAGGCCCAGGTCGAGCAGGACGACGCCGAAGCCGTTGCCCTCGGGGACGAGCGCCTGGAGGGCCTCCTCGCCGCTGCGCGCGTGGGTGACGTCGAACCCGTGCCGGGCCAGCACCGCCGACAGGGCGGCGGCGACGTGGTTGTCGTCCTCGACCAGGAGCAGTCTCACCGGGTCCCCTTTCCGTTCATCGGCCGTACGGTCTCCCCGGGTACAAAACGCATGGACGCGCGCATGCACCTTGCAGTGACGCCGATGGACGACGACGGCGTCAAGAGGATTCCGGTTGCGCTTTCGTACCGTTACCCGGCCGAAATGCGCCCTGCTCACAAGTGCTACGACACGTGTCCGATTGCTATCGGATCGTGATGCTCAGATTCCCCTCAGATGTAATGACGCAGGTCTGAAGGGTCACTACTGTCCTCCGAAACCGAGGAGGACGGAGCCTGAGAGCGATGACCGAAGTAGCGGTGGCCAAGGAAGATGTGGCCGCGACCGGCGATCTGGTCGTCCTGAAGAGCGTCAACAAGCACTTCGGCGCGTTGCACGTACTCCAGGACATCGACCTGACGATCACCCGTGGCGAAGTCGTCGTGGTCATCGGGCCTTCCGGGTCCGGGAAGTCCACCCTGTGCCGCACCATCAACCGTCTGGAGACGATCGACTCCGGGTCGATCACGATCGACGGCAAGCCCCTGCCCCACGAGGGCAAGGAGCTCGCCCGGCTGCGGGCCGACGTGGGGATGGTCTTCCAGTCCTTCAACCTCTTCGCGCACAAGACCGTGCTCGAGAACGTGACGCTGGGCCAGGTCAAGGTTCGCAAGAAGGACAAGAAGGCCGCCGAGGAGCGGGCCCGCGCCCTGCTCGACCGGGTCGGCGTGGGCGCGCAGGCCGAGAAGTACCCCGCACAGCTCTCCGGTGGTCAGCAGCAGCGTGTCGCCATCGCGCGGGCCCTGGCGATGGAGCCCAAGGTCATGCTCTTCGACGAGCCGACGTCGGCTCTCGACCCGGAGATGATCAACGAGGTTCTGGAGGTCATGCAGCAGCTCGCCCGCGACGGCATGACCATGATCGTCGTCACCCATGAGATGGGGTTCGCCCGTTCGGCGGCGAACCGCGTGGTGTTCATGGCCGACGGCCGCATCGTCGAACAGGCCGCGCCGGAACAGTTCTTCAGCAATCCGCGCAGCGACCGCGCCAAGGACTTCCTGTCGAAGATCCTTCACCACTGACGGCGCACCTCGCGCCCTGACGACTTGCGTCACCGGACATTCGACCGGGCCGCATCACTTCACCAGTCATAAGGATGTGCACCATGAACCTCCGCAAGGTCACCGCCGCCTCGGCCACCGTGTTCGCCCTCGCCCTGACCGCGACCGCCTGTGGCGGCGGCGACGGCGGCGACTCCAACGGCTCGGGGTCGTCGGGTGGCGACAAGAAGAAGATCACCATCGGCATCAAGTTCGACCAGCCGGGCCTGGGCCAGAAGACCCCGCAGGGCTACGCGGGCTTCGACGTGGACGTCGCCACGTACGTCGCCAAGAAGCTCGGCTACGACGAGAACCAGATCGAGTGGAAGGAGTCGAAGAGCGCCGACCGCGAGACCATGCTGCAGCGTGGTGACGTCGAGTTCATCGCCGCCACCTACTCGATCACCCCGGAGCGCGAGGCGAAGGTCGACTTCGCCGGCCCGTACCTGCTCGCCCACCAGGACGTGCTGATCCGCGCCGACGACGACAAGATCAAGGCGCCGGAGGACCTGAACAGCGCGAAGCTGTGCTCGGTCACCGGCTCCACCTCGGCGCAGAACGTCAAGGAGAAGCTGGCGCCCAAGGCCCAGCTGCAGCCGTACCCGACGTACTCGGCCTGCCTGCCCGGTCTGCAGAACGGTGCCGTCGACGCGCTGACCACCGACGACTCCATCCTCGCCGGCTACGCCGCCCAGGAGCAGTTCAAGGGCAAGTTCAAGCTCGCCGGTTTCAAGCTGACCAACGAGAACTACGGCATCGGCGTCAAGAAGGGCAGCGACCTCAAGGCGAAGATCAACGACGCGCTGGAGGCCATGGTCTCCGACGGCTCCTGGGAGAAGGCCGTGAAGGACAACTTCGGTCCGGCCAACTACCAGTACGAGGACGCGCCGAAGATCGGCGACGTCAAGAGCTGAGGCCTCGCCTGACAGGGTGCGCCGTCCCGGATGCGGGGCGGCGCACCGGTGCGGGCATCCCTACACGCGGAAGCGCGGGAGATCGTGTTCGACTTTCTTGAAGATTACGACCTGCTGGGGGCCTTCTGGACGACGGTGCAGCTCGCTGTGCTCTCCGCCGTCGGCTCCCTGATCTGGGGCACCCTACTGGCCGCCATGCGCGTCGGTCCGGTGCCGCTGATGCGCGGTTTCGGGACCGCGTACGTGAACATCGTGCGGAACATCCCGCTGACCGTCATCATCCTGTTCACGTCACTCGGCTTGAACCAGACCCTGGGCATCAGCCTCGGCGCGGACGACTTCGAGACGATCAACTTCCGGCTCGCCGTCCTCGGCCTGATCCTCTACACCTCGGCCTTCGTGTGCGAGGCGATTCGCTCCGGCATCAACACGGTGCCGGTCGGCCAGGCCGAGGCGGCCCGCGCGATCGGCCTCAACTTCAACCAGGTGCTGGGCCTCGTGGTGCTGCCCCAGGCGTTCCGCTCGTCCGTCGGCCCGCTGGCGAACGTGCTGATCGCGCTCATCAAGAACACCACAGTGGCTGCCGCGATCGGTGTCGCCGAGGCGGCCCTGCTGATGAAGGAGATGATCGAGAACGAGGCGCAGCTGCTGCTGATCTCCGCGGTCATCGCGTTCGGTTTCGTGGTTCTGACGCTGCCGACCGGCCTGTTCCTCGGCTGGGTGGGCAAGAAGGTGGCGGTGAAGCGGTGAGCTCCGTTCTCTACGACGCTCAAGGCCCTCGCGCCAAGCGGCGCAACGTCGTCTTCACGGCGGTCTTCCTGGTCGCCCTCGCGGCCTTGCTGTGGTGGGTGTTCAGCACCCTCAACGACAAGGGCCAGCTGGAGTGGTTCCTGTGGAAGCCGTTCTTCACCAGCGGTGAGCCGTGGTCCACGTACATCTGGCCGGGTCTGCAGAACACGCTGAAGGCCGCCGCGCTGTCGGTGGTCATCGCGCTGCCGCTCGGTGCCGTCTTCGGCATCGCCCGGCTGTCGGACCACGCCTGGATCCGCGTTCCGGCCGGGATCGTGGTCGAGTTCTTCCGGGCCATCCCCGTCCTGGTCCTGATGATCTTCGGTCTCGCCCTGTTCGCCGAGTACACCAACGTCAGCTCCGACGACCGTCCGCTGTACGCGGTCGTCACGGGTCTGGTGCTGTACAACGCCTCCGTCCTCGCGGAGATCGTGCGCGCCGGCATCCTGTCCCTGCCCAAGGGCCAGGCCGAGGGAGCGATGGCGATCGGCCTGCGCAAGAACCAGCTGATGCGGCTGATCCTGCTGCCGCAGGCGGTCACCGCGATGCTCCCGGCCATCGTCAGCCAGCTCGTCGTCATCGTGAAGGACACCGCCCTCGGCGGCGCCGTCCTCACCTTCCCCGAGCTGCTCGCCTCGGCCAACACGATGAGCGGCTACTACGGCGCCAACGTCATCGCCAGCCTCACGGTCGTGTCCGTGCTCTTCATCGCGCTCAACTTCGCCCTCACCTCCTTCGCCTCCTGGCTCGAGGCACGGCTGCGCCGCAGCAAGCGCAGCACGGGCGCGGTGCTCGGCGCCGAGGACGTCGAGGAGCTGAACGCGGCCGAGGTCGGGGGCTCCTCCGGCCCGAAGGTGCCCTGAGCCGACTGACACCCGTCACCCGACATGACTGTGGCCCGCCGTTTCCCGGCGGGCCACAGTCATGTCG